>NZ_VTSR01000007.1:0-335422 GCF_008329715.1 Gimesia chilikensis
AGGTTGTAACAAACTATGTTTACCACGCGTTAAAGAATACCACCACCGGCTCGACCTTCTTTCATAGTTTCACCCGGTGTGGAGGTGCTGGGGGAGCTTTCGCAATGTTTTACTGTCAGTTTCCTGCTCGCTGCGCTCGCCCCGAATTACATTCGGGGTTACCCATGTAGATTTCAGTGGTGTTGATAAAAGTGAGAAAAAGTTGTCAGGCGCTGGACATATTGGGGGTTGTTGATGTTAAGATGGGATGTGAGATGATTCCGGCAGCGTTTCCGTTTCAACTTGAGTCCCTCCCGAAGAATCCCCCCAGACAAAGGAATCCCCTGGTGCAAGCACATAACAAGTCGACAGCAATGAACCGAATTTCCAGAAGACGATTCCTGCGCCGGAGTCTGGCTGGAGTGGCAGGTATGGGAATAATGACGATGATCTCCGACTCAATTCAGGCTGCAGAGAAAAAGGCATCACCCCAGCATTTACGCGTCGAAAAGATCGAACGAACGACGGTGAAAGTTCCCTATCGGGAAGTGCCCGCCCGGAACATGGCACGCGAATTACCGCATTGGCAGTACACCGAAATTGTGGAAGTGCATTTGAAATCGGGGCACGTTGGCTTCGGTGAGACGCTGCTCTATTACACCTGGAACGCGACTTCCGATGAAGCCGTAGAGCGGGCGCAGGGTAAGAATGCGGCTGAGTTGATGTGGGACGACGATCTGGGAGCTGGCTTACAGATGGCGCTGTTTGATGCGGTCGCGAAAGCAGCGGAAGTTCCCGTGCATGCGTTGCTGGGCAGGAAGGTTCACGATAAGACTCCCCTCTCATGGTGGAACATTGATACTTCGGTGGAGGATATGGCGCTGGAATGTGCCGAGGCTTACAAGCAGGGCTACATGTCCTATAAGACAAAAGGACGTCCGTGGTACGACGTGTGGGCTCAGGTTGAAGAGGCCAGCAAAGTGGTGCCGAAGGAGTTCAAGATCGACATGGACTTCAACGACACGCTGCTGGACGCGGAGCGTGCCCTGCCGATCCTGGAAGATCTGGCGCAGTATCCGCAGGTCGATATTTTTGAATCTCCGATTTTCCAGGATGACGTGGCGGGAAACAAAATTCTGATGGCGGCGACTGATGTGAATATCGCCATGCATTATGGAACGCCCGACCCGCTGATTGCGATTCGCGAAAACTTCTGCGATGGCTTCGTGATCGGGCATGGTGCGCGAGAGCTGATGGCATCGGGGGCCGTGGCTGCGATGGCGGATAAACCGTTCTGGTTACAGCTGGTGGGTACGGGGATTACGGCTGCTTTCTCGCTGCATTTCGGTGCGGTGCTGAGTCATGCCACCTGGCCTGCTGTGAATTGTCACCAGTTGTACAAGTACAATCTGTTGACGGAGCCGATTGTGGTCAAAGAGGGGTTTGCTCAAGTCCCCGATAAGCCGGGTCTGGGATATGAGCTGAATCGGGACATGCTTGAGAAGTTGCGCGTCGAGAAACCGGAGTCTCGTCCAGAACCGCCGCGTTTGATTGAAACGACGTGGAAAGACGGACGGAAGATGTACTTCGGCAATACGGGTGAAGTCAACTTTGTCCTGAACCCGGCCCGCGATGGTAATGTGCCTTACTTTGAGCGGGGCGTCGACACGCGACTGGTTCCGAACGACGGTTCTAAGGAATGGAAAGAACTGTATCAGAAGTCGAACACCAAGCCGTTATTAATCAAAGGATAGGCGACGGCAGCGAGCAGCAGACTTAAGGCGTACTGGCTTACGACGAGAGCTTGTACTCTGCTTAGAGCGAGGGCGCTTCGACGTAGTGGCTGGGTTTGTAGAGGGTCCGCGTGAGGCGGAAGCCGATCGACCGGTAGAGGTTGATGGCGGGTTCATTCTCGGCGGTGACTTCGAGGTAGGCCCGCTTGACACCGGCTTCGCGGAAACCGAGGAGGCATTTGGTGACCAGTGCCCTGCCGAGTCCGAGTCCGCGGTGTTTGGGTGTGATGCCGACATTCTGAATCGCACCCATGATGCGACTGGGGACGATGGCCTGAATCGTGCCACAGTCGACGGGTTCTTCGTTGCCCATGCCGTCCCAGGTGATGAGCCAGGTACCGCCGGGCAGGAAGTTGCGTTGCGTCGAGATATCACGCATCAGTTTGCGACAGCCGTCGATGTCTCCCAGGCAGGGAAAGACGCGGGCGTCGAGTTCGGAGCGGAAGCTGTGATACTTGGTGATGGCGTGACGGTCGAGCGTGGTCAGTTCCCAGGGACACCAGCGGTAGCCTTCGGGCAGAGGATCGTCTACCAGGCGCGCGTTGAGCAGGTCGATTTCCATGCGGAATCTACGAAAGTATGTTTCGGTGAAGTCCATGAGAAGCTCGCTGCTGCACGAGGAGTCGGATCGAAAACGGACCAGATATTTAGAATACCTAATTTTACCATTCTCTATACTAGTGTCAATCTGGGGAGTTCGATTCGGCGGGAAAGCGCTGATTTTCCTGAAGCGAGTGCCTGTCGTGGCTGATGTACCCGATGGTAGCAGTTCGCGTGATTTACTTAAAATGCGGGCTGGAACTGTCCAGTGAAGAAAAACAGGAGCTGCGATTTCAAATTCCGAGGTTTTCACTCAAGTTCCGGGAGTGGTGCAGCGGGATTGTCGGATCTGGAATTGTGGCTGTTTCCCTTAGTTGAAAAAACGGGTGAAACTTCTAGAATGAACTAACCGTTAGAGTTCATGTTTCCTGGTGAACATGATGATTCCCCGCCTCTGTTCCTACCCTGTTTGGAGTGATTCTCACAGTGACCGACAACAGTAACCTTGACGAATTGGTAAAACAGCATCAGGACATACTCGATGCTCACACGCGCGAGCACGTGCAGTGGCACTTCAATCCGGAAACGGGCTCTCCCTACTGGCTGGAAAAAGCGAAGTCATTTGATTTCGATCCGCTGACCGATGTGAACAGCTTCGAGGACTTGAACAAGTTTCCGCTGTTCGAAGATGACGAACTGCGGGGCGGGCCGGTTGATCGCTGGATTCCCAAGGCACTGCAGGGCAAGCCGACCTACGTCTTTGAGACTGGCGGTACGACAGGGATTCCCAAGTCACGCGTGGTAATCGACGACTTCCGCATCGACTATGAAAACTTCAGCGACACCCTGCCCGATGAATACTTCCCGCAAGGTTCGAACTGGCTGATGCTGGGGCCCTCGGGACCGCGTCGTCTGCGTCTGGCTGTCGAGCATATGGCTCAGCATCGGGGCGGGATCTCCTTCTGCGTCGACCTTGATCCTCGCTGGGTGGTCAAGCTGATCAAGAAAGGCAAGATTGACGAAGTTAAAGAATACAGTAATCACGTGATCGATCAGGCAATGACGATCCTGAGTGCGGGGCATGACATCAAGTGTATGTTTACCACTCCCAAACTGCTGGAAGCCCTGGCCATGCGTCTGATGGACGAAGGTTCGAGCATCGAAGAAGCTGGCATTAAAGGGATCTTCTGTGGTGGAACTGAATTCACACAACAGTGGTACCGCTTTGCCCGCGAAGAGCTGCTGGGTGAGAACGTCTTCATCACCCCGACCTACGGCAACACGCTGATGGGTCTGGCCTGCGGTAAGCCTTTTGATCCGGCTGACAACTACAAAATTACATATTATGCACCGCAGCCCCGTGCTGCGATTCGCGTGGTTGATTTCGACGATCACACCAAGGTGGTGGGTTACGGTGAAACCGGTCGCGTGAAACTGTTTACCATGACTAAAGAACTGTTCATTCCCGGCTTCCTGGAACGCGATGAAGGCGAACGCGAAATGCCTCACGTCAAGTATCCATGGGATGGCGTGAGTGGTGTGCGTCCCTTCCACAAAATCGCTTCGTCGACCACGGTGGGCGTTTACTAAGACGCAAGTGCTCGAGCAGTCAGAGATCGGCGACCGTCATTCAGGCGGTCGCTGTTGTTCCGGCTGTCTGTACCGGATTGAACTTCTGAACTATTTTGCCTGGATGCAAATTGCTGCCTGATTTGCATTGAATTCACAAAGGATAGCCGCCGTGCTGGAAATACCTGTACTTCGCTGGGGTACCCCATACGAAAGTTTCGATCAACAGGAAGTCGTTCATTTTGAAACAGGCGAGCCTCTCGCCAAAGTGCATCAGGCCAACGCCGGTCTGGTGAAAATGGACATGCGGAAAGCACAGCGGGCACGCGACCTGCTGCGAGAGATTCCGATTCCCAAGCTGCTGGAAATCTGTAAGAAAGCAGCCGAACTCTACATGACGGCTGAACTTCCGCTGGGCAACGGCACACAGACTCCCGAAGAGTTCTGCCGGATTCAGTCTGCCAGTACCGGGATGCCCGAGTGGATGTGTGCCAGCAACATGAAGAAGGTTTCCTTCGTACTGGAACACATGGAAGAGATTCTCGACGCCCTGACCCGCGGTCTGCCACTGGATATCCTTTCAAAAGGATACGGTAAAGAGGATCGTGGCGTGATGCTGAGCTACCAGGCGAATTCGCCGGTACTGGGGCTCGTGCTGCCTTCTAACTCACCGGGCGTGCACACACTGTGGATGCCGATCCTGCCGATGCAGATCGGTCTGGTGTTGAAGCCAGGTTCTTCTGAACCCTGGACTCCTTATCGGATGACCGAAGCTTTCTACCAGGCGGGGATTCCGCGGGAATGTATCTCCGTCTATCCGGGACCTCACGATGTGGGTTCCACGGTGACCGAACTCTGTAAGCGGGTGATGGTCTTCGGCGGTCAGCAGACGATCGATAAATACAAGGCAAACCCGAACGTGCAGGCGCACGGTCCTGGTTTCAGTAAGATTCTGCTCGGCGACGATGTCGTGGATCAGTGGGAAGATTACCTCGACCTGATCGTGGACAGCATCTATCAGAACGGTGGTCGCAGCTGCGTCAACGCATCCGGCGTCTGGGCATCGCGGCATACTGAAGAGATCGCAGATGCGATCGCCAAACGATTGGGACCGGTTGGACCGACTTCGATGACCGACCCCGAAGCCCCGCTGGCAGCTTTCACCATGACCGGTGCGGCCAAGGCGATGAACGGTCAGATTGAAGAAGGACTGAAAGAGTCCGGCGTGACCGAAGTCACTGAAAAGTATCGCGACGGTGATCGACTGATCGAGATGGAACGCTGCGATTATCTGCGTCCGACCATCGTGCACTGTGACAATCCCGATGCGACGCTGGCGAACACCGAGTACATGTTCCCCATGGCATCGGTCGTGAAATGCGAACAGAAAGACATGCTGAAAAAGATTGGCACAACGCTGGTCTGCTCCGTCTTCACTGAAGATCAGGACTGGACGCAGCAGCTGCTGGATGCAACACAGATCGACCGGTTAAACATCGGTCCAGTGAAGACGAATGCTCTGAACTGGTTGCAGCCGCACGAAGGGAACATCGTCGAGTTCCTGTTCCGGGCGCGTGCTTTCCAGAACGAACCGCCGGCCGCTCACTGAGCCGGAAAGGTTGCATGATTTGAACTCTCACTGCAGACCGTCTGGTGAAAATCAGGCGGTCTGAATCAGTGAGGAGTGAGTCTGCTCCCGGATCTGGCTGGCCAGTGCTTCGGGAGAATCTGACATCAGCCATTGCACGATTCGCCAGTCTGACCACCGCGGATCGGGATCGCTGGAAGGACCTGCGATGAAGCCGAGATGCCCCCCCTGCTCTGTGAGATACAGCGTGACCTTGTCGTGGTTAGCGAGTTTTTCAATCGCGGGCTGGTAGGATTCAAACGGGATCAGCGGGTCGTCCTTGGCGGAGATAATCAGCGTCGGAACCGAAATTTCCGGCAGGACATCACAGGGGCTGCAGCGGTTGTAATAGTCTTCAGCAGACTCAAAACCGGCCAGCGGTGCTGTGAACTGATCGTCGAATTCAAGCAGGGTGCGTGGATAGTTCGCGCCGGTAATTTTGTGTGTATGTTCCTGGTACTGATGCGACTTGCGGACCTGTTTAATGAGGTTCGTCACAAAGTGCCGCTGGTAGCGACCGAAGAGTGGCTTGCCGAATACCTGCACACTTTCGGCGAGGCGGAGTGGCGGGTTGAGGACCAGCGCCCGGTCGACGAGTTCCGAACCCGGTTTGTGACGGGCAAGGTAATTGAGTGTGATCGTGCCACCCAATGAAAAACCCACGACGCCGATCGGCGAGCGCGGGCACATGAACTCGATCTGTTCGATGGCGACCTGTAGATCGTGAAAGCTGCCGGCGTGATACGGGGATTTAGCGAGTCCCGTCCCTGCCCCACAGCCGCGGAGATCCATGCGAAACACACGAACTCCCCGCGCATTCAGCTTGTGTGCCAGTCGGATCATGTAAGAACTCTGGTGACATCCCGACAAGCCATGCAGCAGGATCACCACGCGGTCCCCCGGTTTCCAGGGGCCCGGGCAGTCATCGTGCAGGATTAACAGGTCGCTGTCAGGCAGGCGACACGAATGCTGCTCTGCCTGATAGGGCGTTTTCACACGCGAGTGGAACTGCCCCACGATCGTCTGCAAATGAGGATTTTTATAGAGACGATGCGGCACAAACGGTGGAAATACCAGATCACTCTTCATTCAGCTTGATTCCTGCGGAACACACTTGAGATTAGCGAATCAGACGAAGGCCGCGGTAGTCGGCTTGATGGTCAGATCCTGAACGTGAGCACGAGGCGGTAATTGGCTGATCATCAAAACGGCAGCAGCAACATCCTCGGGCTGCAGAATTTTGGCGCGATGTTCTTTGCTGACGGGAACAGGCCGTTCGTCCAGAATCGGAGTTTCAACCTCACCCGGGTAAATGGTGGAAACTCGAATCCCACGGTCTTTTTCTTCCTGGGCGACGGTGGTTCCCAGCGCAGTCATCGCAAACTTGGAAGCATTATAGGCGACGCCCCCGAGCAGAGCAGCCCGTAAACCGGAAATCGAACAGATATTAATGATCAGGCCGTCCTGGCGTTCCCGCATCTGAGGCAGTACCGCCTGCATGCAGTTAAAAGCTCCGGTTGCGTTAACAGTCATCAGGCGATCCCAGTCTTCCGGGGAGACCACTTCCATGGAGCGGTCTCGGCAGTTGATGCCGGCACAATGGACGAGGATGTCAATCTGGCCCAGCTTCTCGTTGGCTGCTTTGAAGAAAGCCGCAACGCTGTCACGATCGGCGACATCGATCACATGGTAGTCAACTTTGCCTTCGGCTTTGGCAGCAACTTTCTCCAGTGGTTCCTGACGACGGCCACCCACGACGACATCCGCACCGGCCTGGGCCAGTATGAGGGCACAGGCCTCTCCGATTCCAGTCCCTCCCCCGGTAACAACAACTTTCTTATTTTCTAATCCTGGCATGTTTCTGTTTCTCAATCTGGTGATATAGACAGGTGGGTCAATTCAAGGTGGGACCTCTGCGGGTGCCTAGCCTGATTCTACGAAAACCAGGTTCAAAATGAAATGAAAGTCACCGGGAAACAGGGATGAAATCAGACTTCCGTTGTCGATTCTGGAGGGGATTTGCGGCGAGGCGACGCGAAGATGAAGGTCAGCAAGACCAGCAGGCCGAAAAGTGAATAAATGATCGTAAACAGCCAGGGAGGAATTGTCTCTTTGTCAAAAAACAGTACTTCATGGACCCAGCTGGCAATAAAATCGCCCTCGTAGGAGGTTTCCCCTGCCTGATCGCGCAACCATTTTTCCAGCGTGGTCAGCGGACAAACGATACCCAGCAGGGATTCGGCTACAACGAACAGAATCGAACCCAGGTGGATCAGCCGGAACTTGAGATTGCGGATCCAGTCCCACCCGGCCAGGGCACCGACCATGATCAGTAACTGCCCGATCAGCACGAACAGTACAAACGCGAAATGAATCACCACGATCGCATCTGCGGCCAGCTTGCTTAGAAATTGGGTGTCGTGAAAATTCATCTCCACTTCCGGCGAGACAGGAAACTGTAGACGGGAATAACTTTTTAATACAGGGTCTCTCTCTTAAGAGACGTTGGGTTGGCTGGATATTCCTGAAAATGAGAGAGAATTCTCAAATCGCTCAGAACTGGACTCTGAGTAGCGATTTACAAAAATGAAGTTATGATGATTGACTGAGTGACTCATATTCAGTTCACCATGATTTCGCTATAATAGCGTCGGGTTCCGAATGACCGTCGATATCTTGCTCAGTCGATGAGTCAGCCTGAAGATGGATATGGGTGTGTTGATGACGGGACGTCGAATTTTGGGAAAACGCATCGGAAAAGAAACTGTGAAGTCATCCGCAGAACAGCAACAGAATGAGGGACGCCCTGCCGCAGCGAAGTCCTCTGTCGCAGCAGGCGCCCGTTCCGCTAATCGCGGGACCGAGACGCTAATGCGCAAAGTGCGACGGGGGCGGCTCCGGTTGCCGATCACCTTGAGCGTTGTACTGATGATCCTGAATATCGCACTCATGGTGTTCTGGATCATTCTGGCGGCACAAATCTACTGGTGGACGGCACTGGCGATCGGTACGGTCGTCTTCGTTTTGATTCTGGTGGGGCTCTCACTGTACCTCGTGCTGACGATTAAGGAAGTCCGCCTGAATCAGCGGCAGTCTGATTTCATCGACAGTGTGACGCACGAACTGAAAACGCCGATTGCTTCGCTGAGACTCTACCTGGAAACGCTGCAGATTCGTCAGCTTTCCGATGAGCAGCGAGGCGAATTTTACACCACGATGAAGACCGAACTGGAGCGGCTGGATCATCTGATTTCGCAGCTCCTGGAGGTGAAACGCCTGGATGCACTGGGGATGCAGTCCGATCCGGAAGACATTCTGCTGGAACCTTTGATTCGTCACTGTGCCAAGCTGGAATGTAATCGTCGTCAACTGGATATCGACCAGGTCTGCGAGTTTGATATCGAGGCAGCTACGGTCCATACACGCAGAATTCTGCTGGAAATGATCTTTCGCAATGTGATCGACAATGCCATCAAGTATGGCGGTGAAGTGCCGAAGATTCAGATTCAAGTTCGCGTGAGCAGTGGCGGCCGGGTGATTTCCCGCGTGATGGATAACGGCGAAGGCGTCGATCCGGAAATCCGCAAAGAGATCTTTAAAATCTTCTATCGAGGCGAAAGTGAGTTGGAGCGGCGCAAGACGGGAACGGGACTGGGTCTGTATATCGTACGGACGCTGGTGCATCTGCTGGGGGGCAAAGTCACCGTGCACGATCGACTGGACCAGCCCGGGAGCGTATTTGCCATCGATTTGCCAGGGAAAGTGGAAGAATGAAGTTACTTGTTGTTGAAGACGAAAAAGCACTCGCCCAGGGTTTGAAGTTCAATTTCGAACAGGAAGGTTATTCGGTATTTACCGCAGAAGATGGTCCGACCGCGATCCGTCATTTCGAAGAATGCTATGAGTCTGATGGAGAGAGTATTGATCTGGTCGTACTGGACCTGATGCTGCCGGGAATGAGCGGTTATGAGATTGCCAAGGAGATCCGCCGGATCGACGAAGTCGTGCCGATCCTGGTTCTCAGTGCCCGCGAGCTGAGTGAAGACAAGGCCTACGCCTTCGATTGCGGGACCGATCAGTATATGACAAAGCCGTTCGCCCTGCCCGAACTGCTGAGCCGGGTTAAGAACCTGCTCAAGCGGAAAAGCCTGGTCCACAAAGCACCGGTTTCTACGCGGAAGATGCCGAAGGAGTACCAGTTTGGAAACGTGACTGTGGACTTCGAAGCATTTGAAATCGAAGTTGATGGTGAGCGAAAAAGTCTGACCAACCTGGAGTTGCGCCTGCTGCAGTATTTCATCGAGCACGAGGGCATGGTACTGACGCGGGCCCAGATTCTGGATGACGTCTGGGGTGAGCAATCTGCCTTTGTGACCACCCGCACGATCGATAATTTCGTGCTGCGGCTGAGAAAACTGGTCGAGAGTAATCCTGCCGAACCGGTGCACATTGTTTCCGTACGCGGGGCCGGATATCGCTTCATGCCGGAAGAAATGTCGGAGTGATCGAGTGGACAAGTGTGCGAATTCTTGAGGGTTTTCGGGCTGTAAGCCCTGAAATTGCAGACTTTTTTTCACTTTGACATAACTTTGACAATTATATGACCCTTCCCAGACACCTTGTGACGACCTCATTGTTAGAATTCCGCCCAAGTGAGAGATCAGCGGAAGTCTGGTTTCTGCAAATAAACCATCAAGACATCTAACGAAACGATGAGGATATCATGGCGAGTGTCATCTTAGAGCAACCTCCTGAGAATCAATCCACGGTTACAGCTCAGCCGAAGAAATCCAAGAAACGCGAAGAGCGCGAGCAGATTATTTCCAGGTTCCACAAAGAGAACCTGAAATGGAGTAATGTGGACTGGGTCATTCTGTTGTGGATGGCAGGCATTCACATCGGTGCTGTCGCCGCGTTTTTCTTCATCTCCTGGCAGGCCGTCGTGACCTGTCTGGTTCTGCACTGGGCCACCGCCAGTATCGGTATCTGCCTGGGCTACCACCGTTACCTCTCGCATAAATCCATGAAGCTGCGTGCTCCTGCTGAGTTTTTTGTGTTGCTCTGCGGCGTGCTGTCGGGTGAAGGTTCACCGCTGACCTGGGCTGCGACTCACCGTCTGCATCACCAGAAATCAGACAAGCAAGGCGACCCGCACTCTCCGTTTGAGGGAACCTTCTGGTCTCACCTGCTCTGGCTGTTCGTCTATCGCAGCAAGGAAGTCAACCAGAAGTTCTTCGAGCACTATGTGCCCGACATGAAAGATCGCAAGATGCTGCAGTTCTTCGAAAAGACCTACGGACTCTGGGTGGTTGGTTCCGGCTTCGTCCTGTTCGGCATTGGATACGCAATGGGCGGCATGTACATGGCCTGGTCAATGCTGCTCTGGGGCCTGTGTGCCCGGATGGCGTTCGTTTACAACTCAACCTGGTTTGTGAACTCCGCGACACACCTGTGGGGTTACCGCAACTATGAAACGACCGATCAGTCCAAGAACCTGTGGTGGGTCGCAATCGTCGCTTACGGCGAAGGCTGGCACAACAATCACCACGCTCATCCTTCCGTAGCACCCGCTGGTCACCGCAAATGGGAATTCGACATTACCTGGTGGTCCATCAAAGCACTGCGGGCCATTGGACAGGCATACGACGTTAACGATCGCATTCCTCAGAAGAATGCCGAACCGGAAATCGATCCAGAGCCCGGTAAGAACGGCATCGTAGTCGCGAAGTAAACGCGTTGATTGAATAAACAATGTGAAAGCCCTGACTGGTGAAAACCGGTCAGGGCTTTTTTTATGCATGAACGAGATTAAAGAGTTTGTCAGCTTTGTTTAATCTGTTTCAGATATCCCGGCCTTAATACGTTTTCACACCATTGGGCGGCTTTGAGCAGATCGTCAAATTTATCGGGATGTCCGGTGATCTGGATTCCCAGAGGGAGGCCGGTCTCACTGACAGCCACGGGAATGGTGATTGTCGGAAAGCCGGTCAGGCTCCAGGGGGCATTCATACCGGGATTCCCGGTCGTTGACGGGTTGGGGGCAACGCCATAGGTGGCGGGAGAGATCAGGATTTCGGAACGGGCGAAGCAGCGTCGCATGACCTGACTCAGCATATTCTGATAGTCCAGACTGGCCTGATAACGTTCGGGGGTGACTCTCCTGCCCCATTCGAGGACTTTGCTGATCGCAGGGCCGTAGTCATCCGGGTTCTGGTCGTAATCCCCGCTCATGTGCTGAAAGATTTCATAACCCATCAGTGCCATATGTTCTTCCAGAATCGCATCGAATTCGGCTGGCAGCGGACATTCTCGAATCGGTGCACCGGCGGCGTTCAATTCATCTGAAGCCATCGTGAGGGCCTGCTGCATCTCGGGCTCCGCACGGTCTGAGAAAAATCCGGAAAGCCAGCCGATCCGCGGCGGTTCGTTAACCGGCTCCATTAATAAAGGCAGATACGTCGCCTGATCGGTCATGCAATCCAGCATGATCACCAGATCAACCACCGTTTGTGCCATCGGTCCGACATGATCCAGATGGTCGGAGAGCAGGATGACGCCCTGTCGGTCAACCATACCGAAAGTGGGCTTCAACCCGGCAATACCGCAAAAAGCGGACGGACGAATAATGGAGCCTCCCGTCTGAGTACCGACTGCCGCCAGACACATGCCTGCAGCGACAGCGGCGGCAGAACCGCTTGAGGAGCCTCCTGGCGTGTGTTCCTGGTTCCAGGGATTGCGTGTGGGAGGTGGGTCAAAGCAGGCCAGCTGAGTCGTCTCCGTTTTTCCAGGAAAAATCGCTCCTTCCAGACGCAGGTTGGCGACGACCATCGCGTCCTGGGAGGCGGGTGTCTCGTCGCGCGATTCCAGCCCGGCCCGGGTGGGCATGCCTTTGACGTCGATGATGTCCTTGATGCCGACGGGGATGCCATGCAGCGGACCCCGCCAGATGCCACGTTGAATTTCCGCGTCCAGTTCATCGGCCTGTTGAAAAGCGGACTCGCGATCAAGATAAGCCCAGGCGTGGATGACATCTTCTTCCGCATCGATTTTGCGGAAGCATTGTTCCAGAAGTTCGCGGCACGAGAGCGTACCCGCCTTGAGGGCGTGTTGTGTGTCTGCGATGGTTTGAGGTGGTGTCTGGAACAGATTCATAATCGGTTTCTGATATATGGGTGCGGATTATCACAGGTTTTTTTGATTTTCGATGATTCCGCGTCGGAAATCAAATGGCAGTGGGTTGACGATTGGAAAATTAGCTCCATAATGCATGGTTCACGCGTTGATACGCTATCAATTCAGGGGCGGAATGCTGTCCCCGAGTATGGTGGGGTAGTCGTTGACCGGGTCAGATCTTAACCGAAGCAGCCCACAGCGGTTTATTCCAGGTGTACGAGGGGGCAGTATTTCGCCCCTGTTTTCATTTCCCGTGTCGATTCGCGATACAGATCTCAATCAGGGCTACTCTCTCACTGGATAAACAGCTCGGAGTCTCCTATTGTAGATGTTTGAGCAGTCAGACGATTGCCGTTTGCCAAACAATGCCTCTATTTGATTTCGATTCCTGAAGTTACGCATGTCCAAACAATCGCTACAGTACACCGTGCTGGCCCGTCGTTTTCGCCCGCAAAACTTCTCGGAAGTGGTGGGACAGGAAATGGTTGCCCGGGCGCTGCAGAACGCCATCCGGGGAGACCGGGTCGCACACGCCTACCTGTTTACCGGTGCCCGCGGAGTCGGTAAAACGTCGATGGCCCGAATTTTAGCCAAGGCGTTGAACTGTCCCAACACGCAGGATGGAATCCCCTGCGGCGAATGCGAAATCTGTCAGAACATATCGACAGGCAGCGATGTCGACGTACTGGAAATCGACGGTGCCTCGAACCGCGGGATCGATGATATCCGCTCTCTGCGGGCCAATGTGAATGTGCGTTCGATGCGATCCAAATACAAGATCTACATCATCGACGAAGTGCACATGCTGACCAAAGAGGCCTTCAACGCCCTGCTGAAAACACTGGAAGAGCCGCCTCCGAACGTTAAATTCATCTTCTGTACGACCGAGCCTAACAAGTTACCCGATACAATTCTGTCCCGTTGTCAACGGTTCGATTTCGGGTATATCGAAGAGACGAGTATCTGTGAGCGTCTCAGGCAGATCGCGGAAGCTGAAGGAGTCACAGTTGCCGATGATGCCATCCAGCTGGTTGCCCGGCGGGCCGGCGGCTCAATGCGGGACAGCCAGTCCATTTTTGACCAGCTGCTTTCGTTTGGTGAAGATAAACTGACGGCAGAAGGCGTGCATCGTATCCTGGGAACTGCCAGTGATGAGCGTTTGATTGAACTGCTGGATGCGTTGATGCAGCAAAAGCGGGATGTGGCGCTCTCACTGTTTGATGCAGCCCTGACATCCGGCGTGCAACTGAATGAACTGGTTGATCAGCTCCTGAATTACCTGCGCGATCTGTCGGTCGTGGCGAGTGGCGCCAATGATGTTACGCTGCTGGCCATCTCGGAAAATAACCGGGAGAGCCTGCAACGCCAAGCGGAAGTCTGGGGGATTCACACCTGCCTGGCCGCGTTTCAGGTATTGAATGAAGCGCGGAATAAAATGTTCCGCGCCAGCCATGGTCGTGCCCTGGTCGAACTGGCGTTGATCCGGATGTCCCTGCTGGAAGACCTCGACCAGTTGTGTGCGTTTGTGAAATCAGGCGGGGCAGTACCAGCGATGGCAGCCGCTCCCCGTCCCGCAGTCTCTGCAGCCCCGGTTTCAGCTCCTGCCCCCCCTCCCCGGGAAGCCCCTTCCCGTCCGGAACCGGCTCCTCAACCGACTGTCGATCAAAAAAAAATTGAAAAAAAAAATGAAAATCAATCGGTTGTAGCGTCAGATTCAATTGAAAGCCCACCTCCTGCCCGGGATTTGATTCCGCTCCGGGCTGGGATGGAAAGTTTGCTGTTGTCGCAACTTATTGAAAATACAGGGGATCTGTTGAAAGACTCCCTCAAGGGAGTGGCGTCAATAGCAATTTCTGGGCCGAAACAGCTGGATTTACAATTCTCTAAGAGCTATAATTTTGCCAAACAATACTGCGAACGACCTGAAATGATGGTCAAACTCGAAGCAGCGTTGGAGAAACTGACAGGAGAGCGGGCCAAGGTCCGCCTGATTGTTCAGGAGCCAGCAGAAGCGGAAGAGGCCGCAGACGAAAATAACTCACTGGCACAAAAAAAACGGGTGGAAAAACGAGATCTGGCACCTGCTGGAGATGAATTTCTGCAAGAGGCTCTGACTGTATTTAATGCTCAGAGCGTGCGAGTGGATGTCTTAAAAGTCAAAACGGAAGAGAAAAAAGAGGAATCATAGCCATGTTCAAAGGACTGGGAAATCTGGCCGGCATGATGAAGCAGTTTTCGGAAATGCAGGGACGGATGCAGGAAATGCAGGACAAACTGGCCAAGCTGAAGTTCGAAGGCGCCGCAGGTGGCGGCATGGTGACTGTAGAAGCCAACGGCCAGCAGAAAATTCTGGGTGTCACCATCGATCCGACACTGATGGAGAGCGGTGACAAGGAAATGCTGGAAGATCTGGTTACCGCAGCAACCAATACCGCTCTCGATAAAGCCCGCGAAGGCGCAGCGGAAGAAATGGCTCAAATCACAGGAGGGCTGAATATCCCCGGTCTCGATGAGGCATTGTCCAAATTCAATCCCAATTCGTAGGCTGAGGTTCCCCTCCCCCTGATTTCCAGCCAGGTACCGCTGGGTTTCGTTCGTCGATTTCTCATTATAAAGAGTTCACTTTTATGTCGTTTCGTGGAAGAGAGAATCAGTCTCATCCTTACGGTTCCAGCGTGGGGCAATTGATTGACCAGTTTGCAACGCTGCCCGGAATCGGTCGCAAGTCGGCGGAACGTCTGGCGCATTATGTCCTCTCGATTCCCGAAGCCGAAGCGCGTCAACTGGCGGATGCCATCATTGCCGTAAAACAGGCGATTCATCCCTGCAAGATCTGCTTTAACCTGACCGAACAGGAAGTCTGCAGCATCTGTGCTGATCCACGACGGGATAAAAAACTGGTCTGTGTTGTCGAACAGCCCCGGGATGTGGTTTCTCTGGAAGCCACCAGTTCATTCCAGGGCGTGTATCATGTGCTACAGGGACGAATTTCTCCTCTGGAAGGAGTCGGCCCCGATGATCTGACGATCAATGCCCTGGTGCGCCGGGTGAAGCAGGATGGCGTACAGGAAATTATTATGGCTACCAACCCAACCCTGGAAGGGGACGGGACTGCTCTCTACATTTCAAATCTGCTCGAACACGAAAATGTAGAGATTACCAGGCTGGCACGCGGAATTGCTTCCGGCAGCGTCCTGGAATTTGCGAATAAAGAGATGTTGGCGGATGCCTTGCAGGGACGACAAAGGTTCTAGGTTTTCATTTTCATTTGTTTTCTTTTAACAACCATGATGAGTTTGAATTCGGATAATATATGCATCTGAATATTTCACAACAAATGAAACTGGGCCAGCAGATGAAGCTGGCTCCCCGGATGATCCAGTCTATGGAGATTCTGCAGCTCCCGTTACAGGCGCTGGAGGAACGCATTGACCAGGAGCTGGCAGAGAATGTCTGCCTGGAGCGGGTCAGTGATACAGAGGGGACGACGGACACCGAAACAGAACTGATGCGGAGTCAGGCTGACGATGATGCCAACAGTTACAAGCTCGACGAAAAAGAGATGGTCGCCGGCAACGAAACCAACAACGAGTCCGATTTCGAACGACTGCTCGAGATGGCAGAACAGTGGCCGGAAGATAATGTGACTTCCGCGACCAAGCCTTCGTCGAACCGGATCAGCGAAGACATCGAACGCAACAACGATGCGGTCGCCAATATTTCAGAACGTCAGCAGACCATCAATGAATACCTGCTGGAACAGTTTCATTACTTCTCCTGCTCTCACGAGATCAAGGAATTCGGCGAATATCTGATTCAGAACCTCGACCATAATGGTCGGCTGCAGAGTTCCCTGCCCGAGATCGTGCAGGTCTATGGAAAACCAATTTCGCAGGAAGAAGCCGAAACCGCCCTGCACCTCATTCAGAAATGTGATCCTCCCGGCGTGGGGGCGCGGGATTTGAAAGAGTGTCTGCTCCTGCAACTCAAACCGGACGCGCCCTATCGCGACGTGCTGGTCACCCTGATCACGTCACACCTGGAAGATCTGGGGCAGAATCGATTGCCCGTCATCCAGCGAAAGACCGGCTATTCGATCGATACCATCAAAAATGCGATGTCCTATCTGCGTTACCTGGATCCATTTCCTGGACGTGGATTTGAGTCGGAACCGGTCTTGAAAGTGACGCCGGATGTCTTTGTCAAAAAAGACGAAAACGGCAAGTATGTGGTCGAACTTGAGAATGAGTACACACCACCACTGCGGATCAGCCGGCATTACGCGCAACTGCTCCGCAATAAAAATGACGATCAGACCAAAGACTACATTAAGAAGAAGATCGACGCTGCCAAATGGTTGATTGAAGCCATCGAGCAACGGCACAGCACTTTGAAACGCGTAGCGCAGGCGATTGTCGACTTCCAGACCGACTTCCTCGATAACGGTCCGGAATACATCGTCCCCCTCAAAATGCAGCAGATCGCAGATGTGGTTGGCGTGCACGTTACGACGGTCTCGCGTGCCGTCGATGATAAATGGATCCAGACCCCGCGTGGCCTGTATCCTCTCAAGCGTTTCTTTGGCGGCGGTACCAAGACCTCTGACGGGGAAGACGTGGCCTGGGGCATTATCCGTCTCAAGATGAAAGAGATCATCGATGGGGAAGATAAAAGCAAACCGCTCAGTGATGACGCACTGGTCGATGCCCTGGCGAAGGAAGGTTACAACCTCGCCCGACGAACCGTAACCAAATATCGCAAAGCGATGAATATCCCCTCATCCCGACAACGGCGTGAGTATTAAGCGGTCGCCACTTCAGAGTTGATGCTGCCAGCCACTTCGTTCCAGTGAAACGCGGGAACCATCGGGCTGTTCCAGGAACGCCCCCTGCCCTGAGTTGATTTCACCCAGGTGCGTTAGTGGGATTGAGAGTGGGTTCTGCTCAAGCAGTTTTTGTCCCTCTTCAGGTGAGACGGTGAAGAGCAATTCGAAGTCTTCGCCGTCGGAAAGTGCCTTCTGCAGACGCTCTGCTTCAGTCAGTTCTGCAGAAAGGCAGGCGTTGATGGGAATCTGCTCTGAGCGGATCACGGCGCCCACGCCTGATTCAGTCGTAATATGCTGCAGATCGGAAGCCAGTCCATCGCTGACGTCGATCATCGCGTGCAGGTCGACAGTTTGACTAAGGAGAATTGCTTCCCTGATGCGTGGCGTGAAGGTCAGGTGATGTGACGCCAGGCTGCCTCCCAGAGCGCCGGTAACGAAGATCCAGTCCCCGTCACGGGCATTGGAACGTGTAATTGACTGCAGGCTCGGAGCCATTCCCATGACCGCGACATTAATCACCAGTGGACCGTCCCAGCTGTTCGTGTCGCCGCCGATGACCTCAACGTGAAATTCTCTGGCGAGGTCAATCAGGCCCTGCATGACAGACTTGGCAAATTCGGCACCCCGTGAACGGGGTAACGCCAGACTCACCAGGGCGGAATGCGGTTCTCCCGCCATCGCGGCGATGTCACTGAGATTCACTGCCAGCGCCTTGCGGCCAGCGAGTTCAGGAGTCGCAGGAGGAAACGTGAAATGCGTTCCTTCCATCAACATGTCGGTTGCCAGCAACAGCTCCCTGCCCGCCTGCGGTTGCACAATGGCTGTATCATCGCCGATGCTCTGCAGGTCATGCGGAGGAGCCGGGCAACGGGTCTGGATCCATTCGATCAGTTCAAATTCGTGGAAAGCGGCAGTCATAGGTGATTCTAAAAGCGGGGCTGGTTGGACTGTAATTCGAGTCTATGTGAGTTCGACAACGATGCTCATCATATCAGACAAGAGCCCCGCCTGGCGAGGCGGTGAGGTGCAGATTCTGTTTACAGCCTGTTGATTGAAGTCAGCGACTGTAAAAGAAAGAACCCGGCACGCTTATACAAAAAGCGTGTCGGGCTGATGGATCCAGTTGATGAACTGAATGATGGATCTGTTAACTGAGCTTACGGGTTTCCGGCCAGATTCAGTGGCAGGTGTCCGTACAGCGTTTCGTTCTGTCGCAGGATGTAGAACTTCAGCGGATTGAAGCTGGAAAGTTTGGAATTGCTCAGAACGTAGGACACGTTGCTGAGGTTCACGGTTTCCCAAATGTGCAGTCCGACGAGGATATCACCCCGACGCATGCCGTTCATGGCGGCAGGGCTGTGAGGACGTACGTCTTCGATCAGCATGCCTCCCTCATAGCGAGGACTCAGCAGGTGCTTTTGAGCGTCAGGAACCTTAGCCAGTTTGATACCCAGGATTTCCCAGGTCTTCTCGGCAGTCGGGTCCATGGCGATTTCGTTGTTCTGAGCACGTACAACCGGAGCACTGACGGGAGTCGTCCGGGCAACTGTACCGGCATCAGCCAGTGTGATCTGCACCGTCTGGGTTTTATCCTGACGACGAATCAGCAGATCAATTGTATCGCCCGCCTTATGTCCCATGAAAGCACGCTCGAGGTCAGCCCGGTCGACGATGTTGACCGAACCGGCTTTCATAATGATGTCGTCTTTCAGAAGTCCTGATTTTTCAGCGGGGCTGTCTTTTGCCGGTACTTTGAGAACCAGCATCTGCTTGTCACCCTGCTTGATGTCTTTCGCCTGGATTCCGTGGTAGGTGTGATCGATCAGCTCGCTGCTGATCAGGTCGGCGATGATCTGACGGGCATCGTCGATGGGAATCGCAAACCCGATACGCTGAGCACCAGCACGAATGGCGACGTTAATGCCGACGACTTCTCCGTCCAGGTTGAGCAGTGGCCCGCCGCTGTTTCCCGGATTGATGCTGGCATCGGTCTGGATCAGGTTCTTGTAAGACTGTTTTTCGTTGACTTCCACGTCCCGTGAGAGGGAGCTGATAATACCGGAAGTCACGGTATGTTCGTAACCGAAAGCATTACCGACAGCAATCACGGTTTCACCCAGCATCAGGTCCGAGGACGTACCAGGAGGCATGACGGTCAGTTTTTTGTTCGGGTTGATTTTGATAATTGCCAGGTCTTCGCTCTGGTTGGAAGAGACGATCCGGGCGTTGTAGGTGCTGCCGTCAATCATGGTCACACGCAGCGCGTCGACGCCGTCGATGACATGATGATTGGTGACAATGTATCCACGGGGATCGACAACAATGCCGGTACCCATGCCGTTTACTTTGCGGCTCTTGCCGGAACCAAACAGTGAGTCGTCGGTACGTGCGGTCTTTTCGCTGTGGATGTTGACCACAGATGTCTTCGCACGCTCAATAGCGCGGACAAGAGGCGTTTTCCGTACATCGGAGGCTATACTCTGCTCACATAGGGCACCCGCTCCTGTTGCAAGAATCAGAGTGCACAGTGTGAGTCTATAAAAGCACTTAATCATTCGGTGGCTCAGTTCATCGAGGTGGCGGTGCGATTACTCGCGTGTCCTAGTTCCATCTACCGACCGGAGGCGATCCATCAATGCTCCGTAGAACTGGGTATCGGAATGAATTCTTTGGTGTCTTAATTATGAACAGACTCTCTGGAATAGTTTACCTAGTTGACAGTGCGTAACTTTAGGTAAGGCATGCGGATTGTCGCGTTGTCGCTTTTCGGTTTTTACCGGGTAATTCTGGAAAAAACTCATGCCAAGCCGTGCGGGAGCCTGCGCAAACTGTGTTCAACCACCAGAATGGGTGTGTGACCGGTGTTCAGGTTGCTTAATCCTGTTGATCTTGAGTGAGATCCTGCATTTTTCTGTATTTTGACAGCTTCTCCTGCATTTCAGATTTACCTTCTGGAGCAGCTTTCTGGATGGCGGATTCCAGTGTTTTTATGGCCAGTTCGAGCTGGTCATTCGCCTGATAAGCAGTCGCTAATGTGTCGAGCAGATTAGCATCCTGTGACTCGGTCAGTTCACAGGCCTGTTTCGCATGCAGCACCGCTGCTTTGGGGTTTCGGAATTCCGGGGCCTGGCAGGTTGCGTAAAGCCAGGCCAGATCATTGTGTACGATCGGTGAGAGTGGATTGAGTTCAATCGCCCGCTGATAATCTTTTATCGCGGCTGCATATTGCTGTTTCTCTTCCCAGACGCCGGCTCGATTACCAAATACTTGCGATACGAAGTTGTTGAGCTTGATTGCTTCATCGAAGTCTTGCAGCGCCAGATCGGGTTGCCCCTGCTCCAGATACGCGATGCCGCGGGCATTGAGTGAGTCCACTGCTTTGGGATTCCGTTTCAGAGCTCGATTGAAATCAGCGATCGCGAATTTTGGCTGATGGTCTTCCAGGTAAAGCATGCCCCGTAGTTGATAGGCGTGTGCGCTGTGCGGGGCCAGTTTGATCGCGTGATTCAGATCGTCCAGAGCCACCCGACTCTGCTGTTGTAAACGTCGAATTCCTGCCCGGTTAATATACAGATGAGCGTTGTCTGGTTTCAGTTTGATTGCTGCACCAATATCAGCTATCGCCGCCTCGTATTGTTTCAGCTCCTGGTGGGCAATCGCTCGGAGCTGGTACCGCTCCACGGTTGGCTTCTCTTGAATTGCCTTGTCCAGATATGAAATAAGATCGCCCGGGATTCTGACATCAGTCTCCCGTACCCAGCCGCCCAAGAGAGGCACCCAGAGCCAATCCTGGTTCTTTTCTGTGATGAGCACCACTTCTCCGGGGTTGAGTTTCTGTTTGATGCCGTCTGCGGTTTTCAGATCGGCTTCCCTGGATGTCACAATCCGAGTGTGCGGAGCCAGTTTCTGATTTTCCGCACTGGCAGCAGGCAGGCAGCATAAAAGCAGGTATCCCAGCAGGAGGCCTGATTGGGGGCTAAGCTTTAAAGAGGTGGACATATGGTGTCTCATGGAGTTGTCTGGTCGTAAGTTCTTTGTGATTGTTAGTTTTTCGTTATAATTGATATTTTCTGTAGAATTCCCATGTTAACATGGTATGCTAGATGCGCGTACAACCGTTTTCAAATTTCAGGGAAATCCAACCCGCTGCGATCTGATTTTACGGGTACGTTGTCTTCCGGAACTATGATGTTAAAACAATGAGCAAAAGGGGAGGAATCGTGAAATCGATACTCAAAATCGCGAGTGTGGCTGCAGCCATCATGATGATGACTACTGCAGTTCAGGCAGGTAAGTGTCGATCGCAGTTGTGTTGTGTGAGCTCTGCACCTTGTGTGAGCGGATGTGATCCCTGTGCGACGATCACCTGCAAACCCGCCTGCAAGACTGTCGAACAGACGGTGATGGTGCCCGAGATGGTAACAGAAACCCGCAAGGTTCACTGCACCGCCTATCGGACAGAGACTCGTCAGCGGGATGTCACCGTCTACGACAATGTACCTGAAGTGAAAGAAATCACTCAGGCTTACACGGCGTATGTTCCGGAAGTCCGAACACGGACTGAGAAGTATGTCGTCTGTAAACCGATCTGGAAGACCTCTCAGAAATCCTACACCGTCAACGTGCCCTACTACGAAACCCGTACTGCGACTCGCATGGTCGAACAACGGTTCTGGCGGGATGAGCAGCAGGAATACACGGTCAACGTTCCCTACACCGAACAGCGAACCGCGACTCGGATGGTTCAGAAAGTCGTCACTAAAGACGTCCAGCAGACTTACACGGTCAATGTGCCTTACACCGAA
Organism: Gimesia chilikensis; assembly: GCF_008329715.1. GTDB lineage: Bacteria > Planctomycetota > Planctomycetia > Planctomycetales > Planctomycetaceae > Gimesia > Gimesia chilikensis. Next base: position 22,312 of record NZ_VTSR01000007.1, read on the forward strand.
AAACGGACCGGCATGCGGACTGTCATGAAATGCGTGCCCGTTAAACGCTATCGAACCGTCTGTGAAGATCAGGGACACTGGGAAGATCGTCCCATCGAGACCGCCTGCCCTGCCCCCGCCTGTGGTGATTGTGGGACCTGTGGCGACTGTTGTCAGCCCGCCTGTACTCCCGTCTGCACACAGCGGGTCTGGGTGCCGAAGATTGTACAGAAGAAGGTCGAATACACGTCCTACCAGCAGCAGTGCGAACAGGTACCATTCACTTATGAAGTTCAATGCTGTAAACCAGAGCAACGGACTTGCACTGTGCAGGTTTGTGAGACCGTCTGTGTTCCCGAGAAGTACACCTACAACGTTCAGCTCTGCCGTCCTGAAACCCGGACACGCACCGTCAAAGTCTGTGACGTGAAATGTGTGCCTCAGCAGTATAACTACCAGGTGCAACTCTGCCGTCAGGAAACTCGGACCTGCGATGTTAAAGTCTGCTCCTTCGTCAAAGAGGAAAAGACTCGCCAGGTTAACTACACTGTCTGCGTTCCTGAGCAGCGTACCTGCACCCGCAAGGTAACCGTCTGTAAGCGGGTGCCCCGTGTCGTACAGCAGTCTTACACAGTCTGTGTGCCCTACACCGTCGAAAAAGAGGTTCCAGTTCAGGTCTGCCGTAGAGTACCCAAAAAGGTACTGGTTCAGGTCTGTGAGCCAGCCTGTTCGACCTGTAACTAATTGCATTGCAGGAATATCACTCTGCAGACTGCGGTCGTCGAAATCAGCCTCATACTTTCGAGTATGAGGCTTTTTTTATAAACTGAGGATTACGAAACGGTTTTTTATTCTATCAAGTACGAGTGATCTGATGTCTGTTGATTTAGCGAACGGGAACCCTCCCTCACGGTTTACCAAGGAATTTGAACAACTGACCGCCACCCTGGCCCAACTGGCCACTGGTGCGGAGGCTGAGTTGAACTGGCCTGCCGAAGCCTGGAACGCTCTGAAAGAGGCTGGAGTTCTGGGCTGGAATGTACCTGTTGAGTTTGGGGGAGCAGATTTTGACTCACTTGAAATGACCTATGGTTATATTCGCCTGGCAGAAGCCTGTCTCACGACAACATTCGTGCTGACCCAGTTTAATGCAGCCTGCCAGCGGATCAACTGGTCCTCGGATACTGAGTTCAAAACCACCGTATTCCAGGAACTGGTCAGCGGAACGAAGTTCGCCACCGTCGGCATTTCACATCTGACGACATCTCGCCAGCATTTAAAGAAGCCGACCGTGAGTGCGCGTTCGGATGAGAACGGCTGGATTCTCGATGGTTTCGTTCCCTGGGTCACCGGGGCCGTCCACGCCGACTACATTGTGACCGGTGGTGTCTGCGAAGATGGAACCCAGATTCTGGCACTCGTCGATACAACGGCGGAAGGCGTAGACCCGCAGTCCCCGATCGAGATGCTCTCGATGACCGGATCCCATACAGGGGCGGTCAAACTGAACCAGGTACAGATTCGCTCAGAACACCTGATTGCAGGTCCTGTGGAACAGGTGATGAAACGCCCTGATGGCCAGGGAGGCGCCGGCTCTCTGACGACCTCTGCCCTCGCACTGGGAGTGGCACGACGGGCGATCGCCCGGCTGCAGGAAGAAGCGGAAAAACGTGCAGATCTGCTCGAGATCTATGAACCCCTGCACGCAGAATGCGCGGGAATTTATCGCGAGATGTTCGAGACCCTGGAAGCAGGAACCTTGAACGGTACCTTTTCTGAGAAAATTCGCGAGCGATCGAATTCGCTGGTGCTGCGGTCTTCACAGGCGCTGCTGGCCGCTGTGAAAGGAGCGGGTTTTGTCAAAGGGCATCCCGCAGAACGGGCGATTCGTGAGGCGATGTTCTTCCTGGTCTGGTCCTGCCCGCAACCGGTCGTACATGCCAATATGCGGGAGCTTGCCTGCGTGCTAGACTGAAGCTGATTACTTTTCGCCGGCCATGGCTTCAGCCAGGTTGATGATGTGATCCCGGACACGCCGCATCGCATTCAGTGTGGATGTGTAAGAGACGTTGATATAGGGATCGACCTTCTCTTCGGAAAGGTAATCCAGGTGCTCTTTGGAGAGCGACTTGACCTTGTTTTTGATCTCATTGCCGGAGTGCACGGTCGAATCCACAATGTCCCGGTTTTCGTGCTGATAAGCCTCAGTCACCTGGTGCAATTGATGTTCGACCATCGCCAGCACTTCAAGCAGGGAATCGTTATGCGATTCGTCGAAGCTTCGGCCCTGCTTTTTCAGTTTAAGCCGGAATTTGGCAATCCGCTGCAGGTAGTCGCTGATCGATTCGTATTCATCCGCCATTCTCAACTGGCAACGACCCTGGGAAATGACTTCCTGGGAGAGATCCATCGCCAGCAGATGCGTGATATAACTGGTGATTTCATCCTGCATCCGATCCAGCTCTTCCTCGTGCTGGAAGAGGACTTCTACTTCCAGTGGATCAGGCGTGTCCTGAGAAAGGATCCGTTTCAGAATCTGTACCATTTCATCACAGAGCCGGCCCATTTTGAGCACTTCGCCCCGCGACTGTTCGATCGCCAGCACCGGAGTTTCCAGAATGCGGATATCCAGGCTGGTCAGGTGGGAAATTTCCTGCGGTTTGTCCCTGACAATCTTGGTGAGCAACGTGGCAATATTGCCCGCGAAGGGGAGGAAAACCAGCGTATTCAGAATATTGAACACCGAATGAGTGGCCGCGATGGCTTTGACGGTTTCCGGAAAGGTCACTTCGCCGTTAACCACGACCTCTTTAGTCACATCGACGTCAATCAACCAGGGAATGAATTTGACATACCAGAAGAAGATTGTGGAAATCCAGAGCACGCCGCCGATATTGAACAGAAAATGGAAGTAAGCAGCACGACGGGCATTCGTTGTGGTACCGATTGAAGCCAGCAGAGCGGTAACCGTAGTCCCAATGTTTTCTCCCAGGACGAGCGCTGCTGCCGTTTCAAAGGGAATCAGACCACTGGATGCCAGGGAGATGGTAATTCCCAGGGTGGCAGAAGAGGACTGCACAAGCACAGTCAGAATGCAGCCCACCAGCATACACTGGAAGACGCCCAGAAACGTATCGGCCTGGAAGTGCAGAAACCACTGGCGGAACTCAGGCATCTCATGAATGAACTTACAAGACTCTTTCATGAGCTGTAAGCCGAAGAAGACCATACCGACCCCCATGATCGCCAGGGCCACGTATCGCAGTCGTTCATTCTTGGAAAACAGATAGACGAACGCTGCGATTCCCAGCATAGGGAGACCGTACTTACCGATCTTCAGCACCAGAATCCAGCCGGTAACGGTTGTGCCGACGTTGGCGCCCATGATTACACCAATTGCCTGTGTCAGTGACATCAGGCCGCCATTGACGAACCCGACAGTCATCACGGTTGTCACAGAACTGGACTGAACGAGAACCGTGACCAGGAAGCCCACAACTGTTGCCAGCAGCCGGTTGTTAGTGACGGCACCAATCAGCCGTTTCAAACTGGCTCCTGCAATAGATTGAAGACCCTGGGACATGTACTTCATTCCCAGGAGGAAAATTCCCAGACCGCCAATGAGGGTGGTCGTCATTTCAAACATGTTGTTTCTGGACCCTGTGGTTGATGTCTCACTCCCTTTTTTTCTGTAAAACGGGAGTGTTTAATCGTGTTCGTATGTCTTGATGTATGTGAAACTATCGTTAAGATTTCGCATAGTTATTATGTAGATCAGTTGAGAATACAAGGGAGTGGGCAGCCTGTCTTGGCAGAGACTGCCAAAATATTGCCCCTGATCCTTGTAGGATTGCTTCAGGCGCGGTAAATCAGTTCTAAGGCGGTTTTAGAACGATTTCCGCACTATTTTTCGCTGGTGGACATGTTTAAATGTCTACCTGGCGCAATAAGCCCCCGTAGCTCAATTGGATAGAGTGCTGGCTTCCGAAGCCAGAGGTTGCTGGTTCGAGCCCAGCCGGGGGTACTCTGCTTCTGTCCCGCTGCTTACGGGGCTGATTGAGGTAGGGCCAGATCTGCCCTGCACCTTCTCTCACGACATCCCTTTCTGAATCTTCCCGAGCGATTAACGTTCATCGTTGTGTTACGTGGAATCTTCGTCGCTGGTGTGCTCGTCATCTGATGTTTTCAAGGTGATCTCTATAGCGACTCCCATCACCAGTCCGGCGATTACACCACTCCAGAGATTCGATACCGTCTGCCACATTTGGGCATCGATCGGGCCACTTTTGATTGGGGGATCGATAAATATTCCAAAGAGTGTGCCGCAAACAGTACACGGAATGAGCCACCCTGAGCGAAAGATGAGCGCTGTCATGCTGCCTGCGAACAGGCTGGCATAGAGTCTCCAGAAGGGACCGATGTCGTTCAACCACGCGAGTAAAGTAAATACACCCGTGAGGGTGGTGAGCAGGATCTGAACAGTCAGCAGTGTCCGGCTGCGTGGGGGGCTGTCGCTGGATGATCTATTCATGAAATGCGTCCCAATCCCGTTTATGACGAAGACTGACTGACTCACCACAGAAACATGCTTGCCTTCTTGTTTAAGATCTGAATCTCATAAACCGCGGTGCACGGGGCCTGGGCGACTCCGTAGCAGACGTGGAGCGGCAGCAGATGTTCTTCCCGGGGATGGCAGAAACGGGCTCCATAAACGTCAGCCCATGCGGTCAGTCGCTGCATTCTCTCTGTCTCGGAATAGTCCGTGCTGCAACACGTTTCCACGAGCCACTCTTCAAATGACTGATTCATTTTCTGCGACTCAGCAGTCTCGGCTGAGAAGAAGGCATCCAGATTATGGAAGGAAAATCCCGAGCCGACCACCAGCACGTTTTGCTGGTGAAGTGACTGCAGTGCCTGACCCATCTGGATGTGTTGCTGTGGCTTCAGCGAATTCACAATTGACAGCTGGACACAGGGAATATCGGCTTCCGGATACATGATTTTGAGAGGCACAAACATGCCATGATCAAATCCGCGTATCTCATCCAGTCGGGCTTCGATATTGCTTTGTTGCAAGAGTTCAGCGACTTCGTGCGCCAGTACAGGCTTGCCCGGGCAGGGATACTGAATTTGATAGGACTCTTCCGGAAACCCGTGGTAATCATAGATCAAAGGCGGCTGGTCCCCGGCCGTGATGGTGGGCAGCGACTCTTCCCAGTGGGCACTCACCATCACTATCGCAGCGGGTCTGGGGATTTGAGAGGCAATCTGTTTCAGGCAGGAAACCATTTCACGATGCCCAGGATCCCCCAGCAGCGGCATCGGGCCGCCTCCATGTGAGAGGAACAGTGCTTTCGGGGACTGTTTCGTCATGACCTGCTTCTCTCAATGCTGCTGGCTGGCGAAAGAGGAGGATGTGATTCCGAATTGCTCAGGAAACGGTCCCTGAAAACCGCATGCGCAGGTTTTCGATGACTTCGATGCCGCGGGGCATGGTGCCGATGCGTTTGAGCCGGCCTTTGTGTTCCAGGGCTTTGAGATGGTCGACAACGCCGTTGGTAGATCTGATGCCGAAGGCGGCGCCGATTTCCCGTACGGTGGGGGCGGCCCCTGCCCTGGCTCGGTAAACGCGGATGAAACTGAGGATCGCCTGCTGTTTTACTGTGAGTCGTTTCATGCTCTTAACCTGATCGATGGGGAAATCAGTCAGGCCCTCAACCTGATGGTGGGGCCTGTGGAAATTTTGACAGACGGCCTGTAGAAATTCCAGAGCAGATTTATCCTCTGGCGTCGGAAAATGCAACTGAACGCGCCAGCTTAGATCAGTTCTTTGATTGGTGAACCATGAGGCAGGATAGGCATAGGGCGGCCGCTACGGTCCAGGAATTCGTGGTTCTGATCAATGCCCATGAAGTGGTAAACGGTGGCCAGCAGGTCGTTGGGATCCAGCTTGTTGTCCTTGGCGTATTCTCCCTTGGCGGTCGTTGAGCCGATGACCTGCCCCATGGGAGCCCCACCCCCGGAGACCAGAACCGACATCGCCCCCGGCCAGTGGTCGCGGCCCGGTTGCATGACCTTGCTTTTGGTGCCGGGTTTCACATCAATCCGGGGCGTACGACCGAATTCTCCGGAGACAACCAGCAGGACTCTCTTATCCAGACCGCGAGCATAAATGTCTTCAATCAGTGCCGAGACGGCCCGGTCGAACGGCGGCATCCGCACGCTCAGGTCGTAATACAGGTCGCCGTTAATTGCGTGGATATCCCAGTTGGAATGGATGCGGTTTTTCTGGGTGCCGGGGATGTCGGGGTTGTTCATATACATCGTGACGAAGCTGGTGCCTGCTTCGACGAGCCGCCGTGCCAGGAGTGCCCGCTGGCCCCATTTGTGTCTGCCGTAACGGTCGCGGGTAGCTTCGCTCTCCTGTGACAGATCAAAAGCCTGGCGGGCTTTGTCGCTGGTGAGCATGCCCAGGGCCTGTTCGTTGATGTTATCCAGAGCCTGCATGGAACCGTGCAGGTCGACGTCTCTGCGGAAGCTGTCAAACGATTGCAGCAGTCCCAGCCGGTCATCGAGGCGATCTTTGACACTGTTGGAAACCGAGAGGTTGGGCACTGAGTAACCCGGCGCACCCGGATTCCCGCCTACGACAAAGGGCATCGCGGATTCACCCAGGTAGGCACTGCCACCCCCGTAGGCCCGTGGAGAACTGGCGACATAATTGGGGACGCCGACGCGACGGTGCTCGCGCATTTTGGCGACAATAGGCCCAACGGTAGGAAACTCGGAGACCGGGTTAACGCTCTGTGTTTTACGACCACTCAGAAAACGGACCGAACCACGGGCGTGTTGTGAGTCTTCATGCGAGATGGAGCGGATGATCGAAAATTTGTCCGCAACTTTCGCGTGCAGCGGAAGCAGTTCGCAGATCTCCATGCCGGGTGTCCGCGTGGCGATGGGATTGAGCTGTCCGCGATAGTCACTGGGGGCGTTGGGTTTCATGTCATACGTTTCCATATGACTGGGGCCGCCCAGCAGCCAGATGAAAATCACTGCGGTATCTTCACGGTTCCCTGCCTGGGGATTGAGTGAATTAGCCAGTACGCGCTGACGAAGCAGGTCGGCCAGCCCCAGACCTCCCAGTGCCATGTAACCGGCCTGAAGAAAACTGCGGCGTGACATTGGGCCGGGACAGTAAACAGAACGGTCAGCACTCATGAAGTTACCTCTGGCTTGTGGATACAGGCGGGAACGTCAATTTCTTTGGTGGGTACTTTGTGGTGTCGGGATGCAGGAATTTCACAGGATTGTTTAGATTCTAACCGTGAGCATGGATACACACAAGTAGAAATTGATGCGTTTGGCTGTTTCTCCAGACTTAATGCCTGGTCCCGTCCCCTTATCGGCGCGTAAGTTGAGCCCGACAGGGGGACCTGGAAAATTCAAAAGGATTCAGAGAGACCGGCGGGCGGATTCAGTCGTGGTGGGAGGTCGGCAGGCTGTGGTGTCAGGGTTTCGCCCGGACAGGGGCAGGAAGGCGCGGGTGCGCTTCCTCCGGCTGTCCGATGTGCGAAACCGGTTCAGGAAATCGTGCCACAAAAGGAGAGGGAAAACTGAGAATTCTCACGGTTTCCTTCCTGTGTGGTGGTTTCCTGAGTCACAGTCTGTTTGACCTGCTCAGGGCGGGAAATCTGAATTTCCCGGGGGGCGTTAATTCCCAGACGCACGGTTCCCTTGCGGGTTTCGATAATCGTAATCTGGATGTTGTCGCCAATCTGAATGGATTCGTTGACTTTGCGGGATAAGACCAACATTGAAAGACTCCTTCTTGTAATGCGGAACAGAACGTGTTTCAAACAACTCGAACACTGCCTGGGTGGGGTACGGATGCAACTCGATCTATCTGTGGATCGATTGTGTTCCGCTCTGTGCACCGACATACTCTGATACGTGTCGGCGTTAGAATCAGGCAACCAAAAGGACTATTGAGTCAGTCGTTCGACTCAATTCAGCAATTATTTTGCTGTCATGTGTCTCTTATATAGGAAGGGCTCGCTCCTCCAGCGGCGAGCATGCGGCCGGCTCCTGCCGGGCAAGTAGTTGATTGCTGGCGCGAAATGTATATCGGTTTGAATTTTCTTGCAAGAGCAGTTTTGACTTTTTTACAAAATTGTCGATTCAGGAGCCCTGCCCGACCTGCTGCAGCACGGAGTCGTCGATCGATTTCATGTTCGAAAGGATCTTCTGGTGCAGTTCATCGCGAATTTTCTGGACCTTCGGATCCTGGGACTGGATGAGATTGGTCGCTTCCTGTGGATCTGTGGTTAGATGGTAAAGCTCATCTCTTTCAGGGTTTAGGAAGTCGCGGATCAGTTTCCATTCCGGCGTGCGGTACATTCGCATGTGGGTCTGTGACTGATGCTTAGTGCTATACTCCGCGTAAAAGTCGTTGTCCCACGCTTGCTCATTTTCTTTTTTCAGCAGGGGCACAAAACTCGTGCCACGAATTGTCAGATTTGAGGGGATCGGGACCTGGGCCATCTCCAGAAGTGTCGGAAACCAGTCCAGATTCGAGACGGTACCTTGAACAACCTGTCCGGATTGGGTGACTCCAGGCCAGAGCACAGCAGTGGGAACGCGGATGGAGTTATCGTACATGTTAGGCCGCTGCCCCTTGGGAATGTTCTTCGTGGCGGGGGGATTCTGGTTGAGCACCCAGTGTCCGTTCCCTTTGTGCCAGATGCCGTTGTGTCCCATGTTGTAGCCATGGTCGCTGGAGAAAATCACGATTGTATTCTCAGCCAGATTCAATTGTTTCAGTGTCTTCAGCAGGCGTCCGACATTCCGGTCCACACTGGCCACGCTCGCCAGGTATTCGCGGGTCATCTGCTTAACCCGTTTCGTATTCAGATCCGGATAGTCGGGGTTCGGAATCTGTGGATCAAGGTCTTTGAAGGGCGCCCAGTCTTCGTCGGCGACCGGCAGCCAGCGTGTGTGCGGCGCGCGGAAGTGCAGAGAAAGCAGGAACGGTTTGTCTGATTCCTGGCTGATGAAGCGAATGGCATCATCGACGAGGATGTCGGGAAGCAGGCCTTTCAGCTTTTGATCTTTGCCGTTCACTTCGAGCGTGGGATCTTTAGGCACATTGCCTCCGCTGCGAAAGCCCATGAAGTAATCGTATCCGAAGCGGGTCGGATGCTGTTGATCGAGCAGTCCCAGGTGCCATTTTCCGATCAGGCCGGTTCGGTAGCCCGCTTCATTAAGCAGTTTGACCCAGGTGATCGTATCACCTTTCAGCCCCAGTTCCGGTTCCGTGCGGGGATGCAGCCAGTCGGTGATGCCCAGTTCGCTGCCGTAGCGGCTGGTGACCAGACTGGCCCGCGAAGGACTGCAGACCGGTGTCGTTGTGAAGGAATTGACCAAGTAAGCTCCGTTCTGAAAAATCTGATCGATGTTGGGTGTCCTGGCGTGCGGGTGCCCTGATTTCCCGAGTGCCCAGGGGGCCTGATCGTCGGTAAACAGGAAAAGAATATTAGGCTGTGAGGCGGCCTGAGTCGTCTGTTGTGCGGGGCTGAGCAGGCAGCTGAGAATAATCAGAAATGAAAACAGAACGGAGCGCATAGTATCTGCCTTAAATAAACAGTTGGGGACAATTCACCGAACCAGGATTCCAGCTTGTCATTTCAGTCCAGCAACGTCAAGCGTGTTGTAAACTCCTGTCTGGAAACGGGAAAAGTACGATCTTTTTTGCATTCTGCCAGCCGGTCACATACAATCGGAGTGATTAAGTAGCTCACCCCCTTCCCCTTACGAGGATGCCTGCCCATGTTCAGACGAGTTTGCCGGGCTGAACGCGTTTTATTCCCAGCCCTGTCAGTTTTCAGTTTGACCTGTCTGCTGCTCATGCCCTCGGTCGTCACCGCGGTCGAGGAACAGCCCCTGGTGGCACCACGTCCGGAAGCACAGGCATCAGAATCGGATCCGGGGGTGTCAGCAGAAGATCTGGCGGTACGGGCTAAAGAATCGGTCGTGTCAGTATCCTTCGCGGGACGTGACGGACAGGAAGCCGGCATGGGAACCGGATTCGTGATTGACGCCAACGGCTTGATCGCGACCAACCTGCATGTGATCGGAGAGGCACGGCCGATAACTGTGCAACTCTCAGATGGGACCAGTTATGAAGTCCAGGAAGTCTACGCCACCGATCGGCAGATGGATCTGGCGGTCTTGAAAATCGCCGTCGATAATCTCAAACCTCTTAAGCTGGCTGAGCCTGATACGCTCAAGCAGGGAGCAGAAGTGGTTGTGCTGGGGAATCCGCAGGGACTGCGTTACAGCGTGGTCAAGGGAGTCAACTCGGGTACCCGGGAAGTTGATGGTAAGCCGATGCTCCAACTGGCGATTCCCATCGAACCTGGTAACAGTGGCGGTCCGGTGCTGGATTCCCAGGGACGCGTGCAGGGAATTGTGACACTCAAGTCAGCGGTCACCCGCAACCTGGGATATGCTGTGAATGTCAGTGCTTTAAAAGGACTGCTGGAAAAGCCGAACCCCGTGCCCATCGATCGCTGGCTAACTATCGGTACTCTGGATGAGCATCTCTGGAAACCCCTGTTTGGTTCCCGCTGGCGACAGCGTGCCGGCCGAATCCAGGTGGATGGATTCGGCTCCGGTCTGGGCAGCCGTTCGTTGTGTGTCTCCCAGGAAGCATTGCCCGAACTCCCTTACGAAGTGGCTGTGGAGGTCAAGCTGGATGATGAGTCGGGGGCTGCGGGGCTCATTTTCTATTCTGATGAAAACACAAAACACTACGGTTTCTACCCCAGCAATAAGAGTCTGCGGATCAGCCGTTTCGACGGGCCGGATGTCTTTTTGTGGCGGGTGCTGGATGAAAAAAAGAGCAACGCGTATCGCGAAGAGGAATGGAATCATCTGAAAGTGCGCCTGGAGAAGGATCGCATCCTCTGCTTCGTGAACGATGAAAAGGTTTTCGAGGTCAAAGACCAGCGCTATACCGAGGGGAAAGTCGGGCTGGCTAAGTTTCGTAATACGGTGGCTTCGTTCCGTGGATTCCAGATTGCTTCCGAGATCCCCCCCTACCGCCCTTCTAAGGAGACCGCACAGAAAATTCTGGATCTGACGGAAGATCTCCGCGTGGATCGTCCGCCCCAGGCAGATCTGATCGAAGCGGTGGTGAAGGAAACTGACGAGCGACGGGCGCAGCAGGCTCTACAGGAGCGGGCGCGTCTCTTACAGAAACAGGCTGAGCGTCTGAAACAGCTGGCACAGTCGATTCATGAACGCGCCGTTCGCGATGAGCTCAAGGCGATCTTCGCCAGCGATAAAAAAGAGGCGGACATTGATCTCATGGAAGCCGCTTTATTGATCGCGCGTCTGGACAATAATGAAGTGGATCCCAAAGTCTACCTCGGCCAGATGAAGAGCATGGCCAATGAGATCAACAAGACGTTACCCGAAGATGCGAATGCGAAAGCAAAGCTCAAAGCACTAAATCAGTATCTGTTCCATGAAACGGGCTTCCATGGCAGCCGCACGAACTACTACAGCCGATCCAACAGTTATATCAACGAGACGATTGAGGATCGTGAAGGGCTGCCGATTACACTTTCCGTATTGTATATGGAACTGGGACGACGCCTGGGGCTCGACATTGATGGCGTGGGGCTGCCGGGACATTTTGTGGTCCGCGTGAACTCCATTTCGGAAAAGGGAGAACTGGTGGACGTCTTCGAGGGGGGCGAACCTCTGAGTGACGAAGCCGCCAAGGTCATGATTCTCACTGCGAATGGAGGCCGCTTCGATGCTGAGTTTCTCAAGTCACAGCCCAAACGCGAAATCATCCAGCGGATGTTGCGCAATCTGTTGAATCTCGCCCGTGACGACGAAGATGTTCAGGCCATGCTCCGCTACGTGGAGACGATGATTGCCATCGATGAGGAACTCTTGCAGGAACGCTGGCTGCGGGCAGTTTTGCGTTATCAGACGGGACGGATTGCCGAGGCGATCGCCGATACCGATTATCTGCTGGAGAAATCACCGGAAGGCTTTGACCTCCGACGGATTCACGAATTTCGTAACTACCTGGACACAATGCAGCAGGACTGAAGCCAGGCACCTGCCTGAGGGGAGAACTGATATGAACTGGATCCGGTGCGCTCTGGCTGGTCTGGTATTATGTTGTTTTATGGTGAGCCCGTTATCAGCCAGGCATCCCCTGGCATCGCCGGGAGTTACCAGTCTGACCAACCCTCAGGTCAAATATCGCACGACCGATGCCCATTTCTTCGTATTGAAACGCGGTAAAGTGACTGCGGTGATTGTTGATAATGCGGCCGTCGATACCAAACGGCTGCCGGGGCACCGCGCCGGCTATAATGGTCTGGCTTCACTCAAGTATGCAGGGCAGAAAGAGAATCTGTTTGTTCCCGCGCTGGCTGGACTCAACTTTGAGCATATTCACGATGGGACGACCCGGCTGCCGGAAAAGTTTGAACCGCGCAAGTTTCCCATGCAGCTGCGGGTGATCTCCGAGGATACGGTGGAACTCTACCAGGCACCGACGCCGAACTGGAAACTGGAGAGCTGTGGTCGATACCAGATACTGGACGACGGTACGATCCAATACACGTTTGAGTGTATTCCGCATGCGGATCTGTTCAAAAATGGCTATATCGGCCTGTTCTGGGCCAGTTACATCCAGGCTCCCCAGGATCGTCGGATCCATTTTTACGGGAAGCGGAAAGAGGGAACGGATCAGGGCGAACAATTTTTACATGCCCGCACACCCGCACATGGAGTCGACAGTACACATCCCCCTGCCGGAGCCCGGTTCTTGCCCCGCGTTGCTGTAGATTTCCCGCTGACTCTGGTCAACCACCCCTCTGCTTATGTGTATTCGCGTCCGTGGTACTATGGTATTCGTAACAATTATGCTTATACTCAGCTATTCAGATCACAGGATCAGATCTGGTTTGCCCAGTCCCCGACCGGAGGGGGAAAGCAGAATCCCGCCTGGGATTTTCAATGGTTTATTCCGGACTATCAGCCGGGCGAAGCCTATGGTTTTATCATGCGGGCCCATTATACTCCGTGGTCTGATCGCACAACTTTAGAACAACAAATTCAAACTCACTTATCTGCCCTGAAGCAGGACTGATTTCTCCCGTTTTACCTGCGGGTCCGTTGATGCCTGACATGGAAGTCAATGTTGTTAAGCAGGGGCATGGATTGTAAACACGATGCGAAAAATTGGGACGCTGCCCTCAGAGCAGCAGGCGAAACTGTTCGAAGACTTTCTGCTCACAGAGGAGATCGGCGCCAACATCGATACTTCCGGTGACGAGTGGAACATCTGGATCCTGGATGAAGATCAGGTCGAACAGGCCAAGCAGGAACTGGCCGCATTCACAGAGGATCCTGGCGCAGAGAAGTACCAGGCAGCAACCCGTCAGGCGGAAGCCATTCGGGACGAACGAATCGCCCAGGCCCGGGCGGCCGTCAAACGTCAGGTGAAAGTGCGTGATACCTGGAATCAGCCTTTCACCAGTCGCTGTCCGGTAACATCCCTGCTGATCGGTGTCAGTGTGGTCGTGTTTCTGCTGATGCAAACCAATGACTACAACATCCCCATTCGCCAGGCCCTGAGTATCTGCTCATTCGAGGTATCCGGCGATATGGTGCGTTATGATACCCGGTTGCTGGATATTCAAAAGGGTGAACTCTGGCGTCTGGTCTCCCCCATTTTTCTTCACTTTGGTCCGTTGCACATCCTGTTTAACTGCATCATGACTTACCAGTTGGGTGGCGCAATTGAAATCAATCGGGGCAGTCTGAAACTGGCCGCGATGGTGATTCTGATCGCCGTTCCATCTAACCTGGCGCAGTACTGGTTCTCGGGCCCCATGTTCGGTGGACTGTCAGGCGTCGTTTATGGTTTGTTTGGATACATGTGGATGAAAAGCTTATACGATCCGCAATCCAGTTTTTTCATACCACCCAACATGGTGATCATTCTGATTGGCTGGTTTTTTCTCTGCATCGCCGGCGTGGTCGGGAATGTAGCTAATTACGCACATGGCTTCGGGCTGGGGACCGGCATCGTCATCGGGCTGGTATCCACGTGGTGGCGCGAGGCTGGCAAATCAAATCGAACTGGCTGAAATCTGCTGTCAGTGATTGTTGCTCTCCCGCCAATCGCCTATAATTTCGTAAGAGTTTGCCGACACTACTGAGTCAAGAACAACAACTAATATTGCTGAACCTCTCAAGTGGAGCGAGATATCGGATGATGAATCGACAAAAATGGAGTTTAACCGCAGGGGTACTTTTTGTAATGAGTTTTGTTTCCCAATCGTTTGTGACTGCTGCAGACAACCCTGCTCCTCCTCAGAAAATTCGTACCGTGGAAGGGATCACGGAGTATGAGCTGGGCAACGGGATGCGTGTGCTGCTCTTCCCTGATGCATCCAGCCCCAAGGTGACCGTCAACCTGACACTGCTGGTCGGGTCACGGCATGAAGGCTATGGCGAGACCGGCATGGCACACCTGCTGGAGCACATGTTGTTTAAAGGGACTCCCACGCATCAGAATATTCCTAAAGAACTGCAGGCGCGTGGTGCCCAGTTCAACGGAACCACCTGGTACGACCGGACGAATTACTACGAAACGCTGCCCGCCAGCGAAGATAATCTGGAATTCGCCCTGAAGATGGAAGCCGACCGCATGCTGAACAGTTATGTGAAGGCAGAAGACCTGGTTTCAGAAATGACGGTCGTGCGGAACGAATTCGAACGAGGTGAAAACAGCCCATCCCGCATGCTGATGCAAAAGGTAATGGCATCAGCATTCGAATGGCATAACTATGGAAAATCGACGATCGGGAACCGGGCTGATATTGAGCGTGTGCCAATCGATCGTCTGAAAGCCTTCTACAAAAAATATTACCAGCCCGATAATGCCGTGCTGATTGTGGCCGGGAAGTTCGAAACGGATCAGGCTCTGCAGCTGATCAACAAATATTTCGGCACCATCCCCCGCCCCGAGCGCAAGCTGGATAAGACCTACACTGAAGAGCCTCCCCAGGAAGGCGAGCGGATCGTGACACTGAAACGCATTGGGGAAGTCCCCGTTGTCGGTGTCGCATATCACATCCCCGCAGCCGCCCACAAAGACATGGCGGCTCTGGATGTACTGGAATCGACGCTTACAGACGATCCTTCCGGTGTTCTGTATCAGGCCCTGGTGAAAACGAAAAAAGCATCCAGCGTATCGGGTTCGATTTTTGCGTTACACGATCCGGGCGTACTGCGGTTGATGGTGGAAGTCATCAAAGGTAATGACCCGCAGGTGGTACTGGGAATTATGTTCGATACCCTGCAGGAAGTTCGCGAGAAAGGAATTTCTCCAGAAAACGTGGCCCGCGCCAAACAGAAACTGCTGAAACAGTACGAGCAGGCCGAGAACAACAGTTCCCGTCTCGCCGTTGAACTCTCTGAATGGGTGGCGATGGGCGACTGGCGTCTGCGGTTCCTGTATCGCGATGCTCTGGAAAAAGTGACTCCCGAAGATGTCAAACGGGTTGCCGATGAATATCTGAAAGAGAACAACCGGACGGTCGGGATCTTTGTTCCCGTAGAGGAAAGCCAGAAAGTAGCGATCCCCCAGGTAGCTGACATCGAAAAGATGATTGGCGATTACAAAGGCCGCGAAGCGGTCGCGACGGGTGAAAACTTCGACGTTTCTCCCGAGAATATTGATAAACGGACCACAATAAAAACACTGCCCGGCGGTGTGAAAGTGGCGTTACTGTCTAAGAAGACGCGTGGCGAAGAGGTCAACCTGAGAATGACCCTGCGTTACGGGAACCTCGAAAATCTGCAAGGCAAGCGGACGGCTTGTGAGTTTCTGCCTGCGATTATGAAGCGGGGCACGAAAAACCTGACGCGTCAGCAGATTGAAGATGAACTCAACAAGCTGCGGGCACAACTTTCGCTCTCCGGTTCGCCGGGTGAAGTGAATGTAGGAATCAAAACCCGACGCGACAGCCTGGGCAAAGTACTCGATATTCTGCGTCAGATTCTGCGTGAGCCAACCCTGCCGGCCAGCGAACTGGAACTGTTGAAAACACAGCAGGTCGCGATGCTGGATAAGCAGAAAACCGATCCTCAGTCGCGGGCCATTCTCTCGGTAAGGCGTCAACTGCGGCCTTATGCTCCTGAAGATCCCCGCTATGTTCCAGATATCGATGAAGAGACTGCCCGCGTCAAGGCGTTGACGCAGAGTGATCTGCAGTCTCTGTATGAGAATTATCTGGGCGCCTCTGTGGGGGAAATCGCCGTCGTCGGTGATTTCGCAGAAGAGGAAATCTTCGAGCAGCTGGGAACCGTACTGAACGACTGGAAATCTCCTGCCGAGTATGCTCATATTCCTTCTGAGCCACACAAGATTCCCGGCAAGCTGACGGAGATCATCATTCCCGACAAAGCGAATGCGTTCTATTTCGCCGGTCTGACTTTTCCGATGAACAGTATGTCTCCCGAGTACCCGGATCTGATTGTCGCTGGTTCGGTTCTGGGATCCAGCGGTCTTTCCTCACGACTGGGTGACCGGGTACGTCAGAAGGAAGGTCTGGCTTATGGCGTGGGGGCGTTCATTCATGCAGACAATGTCGATCCCCGCGGATCGATTTCCATCTACGCCAGCTGCAACCCGGACAATATGGAAAAGGTCGAAGTTGCGATTAAAGAAGAGTTGGAACTGCTGATTTCCAAAGGCATCACAGGTGAAGAACTGGCGAATGCCCAGAAAGGCTACCTGGAACAACAGGAAGTCTCACGGACCAGCGATGCTTCACTGGCCGGAATTTTGACGACGAACCTGTTCGCCGATCGTGACATGACTTATTACATTGATCTGGAAAAGAAGATCAATGCGGTTACAGCCGAAGCGGCTCAGAAGGCATTTGCTAAATTCATTGACCCCAAAGATCTGATCATCACGGTCTCCGGGAGTTTGAAGAAGTAGCCTTTGCGATCTGTGAATCGTTAATCTAAGCTGATTCGGGCGGCTCAAACAGTACGGTTTGAGCCGCTCTTTTTAGTTAATGTCCCGCAACTCTTATTTAACATCCTTTACTATATCCCCGTTTCCGGCGGAGCTGTTTTCGCATGGTGTCGTTACTTTCCACTGAGATCGATCGACGGCTGATTGTTAGCTGAAAGTCACATGCCTTCAATCAACGATGCTTGATTCTCGCTCTGGAACTGGTTACCTTGGGCTTCTTGTCTAATTAACAAAGTCGATTTTACTCGCCCGATAAATACAGTTATAGTAAGAGTTTGCAATGACAGACGAAGCAGGCAATTCCCGGATTGAACAAGATCGCCAGTTAATTCTGGATGCCAAACAGCGTGGTACGGGAGCCAAGTTACTGGCATACACAAAACTTTCCGGTCCTGGCTGGTTGCAGAGTGCAATCACCCTGGGGGGCGGGTCGCTGGCTGGCGGTCTCTACCTGGGTATTCTCTCTGGTTATCACCTGATGTGGCTGCAGCCACTGGCGATGATCATGGGCGTGATCATGTTGAGTGCCATTGGTTACGTGGCACTCTCCACCAAAGAACGCCCCTTCACGGCGATCAATACACACATTAACCCGGTTCTGGGTTGGGGCTGGGCGATTGCGACCCTGATGGCCAACCTGGTCTGGTGTATGCCTCAGTATGCACTGGGAACCGCGGCACTCCAGCAGAACCTGGCTCCCGAACTCTTTACCAATGATGACAGCGGGAAAATCTTAGCGGTCGCGATGATGTTTGTTCTTTCCGGGATTGTGATCTGGTTCTACGATTCGGGCGGATGGGGCATCAAGCTGTTTGAAGGGATTTTGAAGATCCTGGTCGGGATCGTGGTGATCTGCTTCTTTGGTGTGGTCATTAAGATGAGCGTTTCCACAAACGATCTGGACTGGGCCAAGATTCTGGCAGGCTACATTCCCAATTTCAGTCTGTTTAATAATCCCTCTCCTGAGTTTGCGGGTGTTTTATCCGAAGCCGGACAATATGCCGATTACTGGAAAAACCTGATCGTCGGCAATCAGCAGAAGGTGATGATCACAGCGGCAGCGACAGCCGTCGGTATCAATATGACCTTCCTGTTACCCTACTCCATGCGGGCCAAAGGCTGGGACAAGGACTTCCGTGGTCTGGCAATGTTCGACCTCTCGACCGGTCTGTTTGTGCCATTCGTTCTGGCGACCAGTTGTGTTGTGATCGCAGCTGCTTCCCAGTTCCACGCGAAACCGGCGGCGGGCCTGCTGGGAGAAAAAGACGAACAGGGACAGGTTGTTAAAGCCGATCCCGGTCTGCTGGGACAGTACCATAAGCTGCTGGACAGCCGGATTCAGGCGGAAGTTTCTCCCGCAGAGTGGAAGGAACTGTCGAGCGATCAACAGGCACTGGAGCAGAAGCGGGATGCCATTCCCCTGCCGGAACGGAAGCTGGCTGCAATGCTGGTCAACCGAGATGCCTTCCAGCTGGCTTCTGCTCTGAAACCACTGGCGGGAGCCACTGTCTCACAGCTGGTTTTCGGGATCGGCGTGTTATCGATGGCCGTTTCCACCATCATCATTCTGATGTTGATCAACGGTTTCGTATTCTGCGAAATGCTGGGAGTAGAACCCAAAGGGATGTACCACCGGATTGGCTGTTTCATGCCGGCGATTACGGGGTCAGTTGGCTCCTTCTTCTGGAAAGGGGATGCCAAGGCCTGGCTGGCAGTACCCACTTCGATGTTCGGAATGGTGCTGCTGCCGATCGCCTACCTGACGTTCTTCTTCATGATGAACTCAAAGCAGATTCTGGGCGAGCGGATTCCTACCGGCGGCAAACGTGTCGTCTGGAATATCGCGATGGGGATTGCCACCCTGCTGGCAACCTTTGGTTCGCTGTTCAGTATCAAATCCAGCAGCTTTGCCGGATACGGGTTTACCGCACTGGGGATCTTTATCGGACTGGCAATCGTGGTGCACTTTGTGCGCCAGCCCGCACCGGTTGAACAGCCCCCTGCGGCCGAATAACGAAACCGCATTTAGAGCTTCTGCAAGGCAGGCATTCGCTGGAATTAATTTTCCGGCGTGCCTGCCTTTTTTTGTGAAGCCTGCTGGAGTTGCTCGCGATTCTCAGTGTCTGAATCGGTCTGTTTACTGAAGAAGATTTTTGAGGGACGAATTCGCAGTCGTTGTGCCCAGAACCGAGCCAGCACCGCCAGTGTGCAGATGCCGTACTTTACACAACGGCGGAAGTTGATACTCGAAGCTTCCGGAAAATAGCGGACCGGAACCGGTATGTCTCCCATGCGGAACTGAAAGTGAACAGCCTGTGCCAGGAACTGGCTGTCGAAGACGAAGTCATTGGAATTCCGTTCGAATGGAATTGTTTCCAGAACTTCCCTGCGATAGGCACGGAAACCGCTGTGAAAATCTCCCAGGTTCTGACCCAGGGCAATGTTTTCGGTAATGGTCAGCATTCGATTCGTCAGATATTTCCAGGCCGGCATGCCTCCCGCGAGGGCTTCCTTACGTGTGCGGATCCGCGAACCCAGTACGACGTCACAGATATCCAGCTTGAGTAACTCTACGGCGAGTCCCACTACGCGACTGTCGTACTGATAGTCGGGGTGCAGCATGACGATGTATTCGGCGCCATGCTCCAGGGCATACTGGTAACAGGTCTTCTGGTTCCCTCCATAACCCCGGTTTTCTTTATGTCTGATGACCGTGAGCCCTTCCCGCAGAGCGAGATCCACGGTGGGGTCTGTACTGCCGTCATCAACCAGGATGATTTCGTCGACGACATCCTGTGGCAGATCAGCGAGTGTTTTGAGTAATGTTGAAGCGGCATTATAGGCCGGCATGACGACGACGGTCTTGCCCGTCGTGGGAACTGGTTCCGCCGAAGCCGGTGGCGTATCAGTCTGTGGAGTGTAGGCCTGTTCGATTTCGGCCAGCAGTGGTTCCAGGTTTTGGAACTGGGCCATCATCTCGGCGCTGTCAGGTGCAAAGACGGGGACGGCGACACTCTGGTTACTATCAGGACTGGTGGATGAATCGAGCACGTTACTCTCCGAGAAGAAGTGAAGTAGATCACTGCCGGGCAGCTTAAATCATGTTGTACCTAAGCCTAGTTCACGATTCGGTCACTTCGTCGCTGGGATAGAAGACGCTGTCTTGCGGATTTTGAAATGCTTCCGGTTCTATCGATTTTGCCGACTCTCGTGCCCGTCCCCGCTGAGGATGTTGTCTTCAGGCAACATTTTTTTCAAAGCATCTGCAGCTTACAGATTTCAAACTATGTTTTGGGTACGTGATACTCCGTCCGCGGATCAAGATAGAAATGGTGTTAATCTCATGAATGGTCATAAGCGAATCGAACTGCCCTGGCAAATCTGGCAGGCCATTAAGAGTCAGCAGCTGCCGCTGATCTCGCTGGCGCTGGTTGTGCTGGTCAGCTATGGCGCTGCTCTGACCTTTGATTTTGTCAACTGGGATGACCCGTGGTACGTGATTCACAATCCGCTGATCAAGAGCTGGCAGCCCGAAAATCTGCAGCTGGTCGCTACAAAAGTGGTGACGCGAAACTATGCGCCCCTCACCGTCTTTTCGTTTCTGGTTGATCATACACTCTATGGTTTGTGGGCCGGTGGATATCATCTGACGAACATTCTACTGCACCTGATCAATGTGGTCCTGGCTTATCTGCTGGTCACCCGACTCAGTGGGAATCGAATGGTGGGCTGGGCGACGGCGGCGGTCTTCGCGATTCATCCCGTGCAGGTTGAAACCGTGGTCTGGATCTCTTCACGCAAAGGGCTGCTGTCCGGAGCGTTCATCCTGGCTGCGCTCTGGTACTGGCTGAGAAAGGAGCGGACACTCGAACAGAATACCTGGGGATTTGTCTGTTTCATTGGGGCTTTGCTTTCCAAGGCACTGGCAGTCGTCGTGCCGTCGATTGTCTTCTGTTACGACTACTGGGTGGCAAAAGTTCCCTTCCGGGAAGCGGTCAAGCGACAGATCTTTCCCGGCTGCTGTGCCCTGCTTTTACTGGTGATTACCATGCTGGCACAGACGAGTGAACTGGGGGGCGTGCGCGACCACTTCGGGATGAGTAAGCTCGAAATTCTCTCTGTTGACAGCGTAATTATGTCCAAATATGTGCAGATGCTGATCTGGCCTCAGAGCCGTTCGGTGCTGTACGACCCGCCTGTCTCAGGCATTGGTCAGTTAGTACTGTTGTCGGTCGTCTGCTGGCTGATCGCAGCGGCGCTGTTTGTGCGGATGGGCAGACGAAATCCATTGATCCTGTTTGCGGGAGCTACGTTTTTGCTCCTGCTGTTACCGGTGCTGAACCTGTTCCCGATCACAACATTGATGAATGACCGCTATCTGTATCTGCCCTGCATCCCATTTTTTGCACTGCTGTTCAGCGGCTTGTATCAGTTTCTGGAGCAACTGAAAATTCGTGTGATTATCGGATATTTTGGCAGACGGCGTGTGTCCGGTTATCTGGTGCCTGCTGTGTTTGGTGTTCTGGCGCTGGCACTCTTCACGCGTTTCAGTCTGCAGACCTCGCACTACCTGAGTGTCTGGAAAAATGGCATGAACCTGTGGCAATATACCGCGCAGCAGGTGCCCCAGTTACCCGTCGTGCAGATTCAACTGGCGAACAGTTATCACCAGCGGGGAGAGTCCGCAGAGGCGGTCGAGATCCTCAAGCGAGCCTTGCGCGACACGCATCCGGATCGGCTGGACCGCGAACGGATAGAGCAGAAGCTCCAGGACTGGCAGGCAGAATAACGCTCCTGTGGAGATGCTCCGTAGACCTGCGAGGGCAAGATTGCTTTCTCCAGCCAAATTAGCGGTTTGCGACACGAAAATAATTTCGAGTTGTCGATTCTCAACAGGCAAAAAACAGACGCTATCCCGGCAGCGGTTTGCGCGGACTTGAGTGTTTCTTTTACGAAACCGGTAAATATTATCCAAAAATCTTTTCTTTCTCTGCTTGACTGTTTTAACCCGTGACCTAGGTTTAGGTAGCAGAAGTTTGATCCTGAAAGTGAAACGGATCAGCTCTGCAAAACAAGTTTGACATCATATCGGAAAGAGATTTCCGTTTTCATATGAGTTCAATCTACACCAATATTTTCTGTGAACATTCTTTGTTTACAGAATTCAGCTCTTCTAAGAGGGGGCATATTGGACGCTTCCTGCGAGGACGTCACTCAGGGAGGCAATGTTTCGGGTGAGCTGTGGTTCATTACCATGGCTTGGTTGTTTTGTCGATGCATGTGGTTCATGACTCGACTCCAATTGGAAAGAAAGAGAGCAACAATGAAGAATCTGACAAAGAGCATCAAGAATTTCCTGGTATCAGAAGATGGTCCTACAGCTGTTGAATACGCTGTCATGCTGGCTCTGATCGTCATCGTTTGTCTGACTGCCATCCAGGCTGTTGGTACAAACGCCAATGCGAAATTCGAACAGGTTCGTGACGCGTTGACCTAATCGAGGCGATCTGTATCGCAACGAAACTACGAGAAAACCGCTCAGTCGAACCATTCGGCTGAGCGTTTTCTTGCGTAACGGGACACTGAAATTCAGGGCCTCAGCCTGCCCCGGCAATGAAATCCCCATGTGTTTCAATCACTGTTAAAAATCAAGGAGAGTGCAGTATGTTTCCGTATTATTTCGATGCCCACGCGGGAGCAGTTCTGGAATTTATGATGATGATTATGATGGTCATTGTCTGGTTCACTTCACTGCTGACCGGCAGCCGCATCTAAAGCCCGATCAAAAAATAATGGCACACTGTCAGACCAGTCTCGCAGACTGGCCGGTGATTCTGCCGTCGATTGTCTTAATAATCCGGCGTTTCAACAGACAGTGTGACCTTCTCATGCAGGCCCTTCAGTGGCGTGGAAAAACCGTTGTTTTTTCAAGATATTCCCTGCCCTGCCCGGTCTGTGACCTAGACTGAATAATAAGCATACAACTGATCGCAGCTCAGCTCCTCTACTTCGAACGGTGGTGGAACTCACAGAAAATGAGACTTACCTGGGCTGTGAAATTTACTGACAAGAACTATCCCTCAGGAAATGTGTTCAACCGCATTTCACTCAGAATGAAATAAGAAAGGCCAGATTGATGGATTGGCATCAGTTACTTCTCGAGAATTGGCATGTTAAGTTTGTTTCCATCGTCTTGATTTACGCTGCTTACATTGATGGTAAAGAACTGCGGGTTCCGAACTGGATTACCTATCCGATGGTTCTCTCTGGTCTGGTCTACATGACCTGGACCGGTGGTTTGGCTGGCCTGGGCTGGGGACTGCTGGGGATGGCTGTCGGACTGGCTACCCTGCTCCCGCTGTATAGCGTTGGTGGCATGGGCGCGGGGGATGTGAAACTGATGGCCGGCATCGGTGCCTGGCTGGGGGTGAAAATCACCTTCTATGCGTTCTGTGTGACAACCGTTGTGGGAGCCGTGATGGCTGTCGGCATGGTGCTTTACCGTAAGAGCTTTTACAAGCACCTCGGGCAGGCAATCGTGATCCTGGACGAATGGCGTTCCGTGAAGAACCCACGGGAACTGTCGCGGATTGCTAAAGAACGCAAGCCTACCATGTACCTGCTGCCTTACGGGATTCCGATCTGCATCGGATCGATCGCTTACTTCTTCTATGCCGGCCTGCTGTAAGACTGGCTGATTTGAAGTCTGCGAAAATAGATAAAACAGGAGTTGTGGACCTCTTCGGTTGTTATGCCGAAGAGGTCGCTCCAATCGGAATGATTATTTTAAACGATAAAATCGTTATAAATTGAAGCGAACGCTCTCTGAGTGCCGATGTTGACCATGATGACAGAAGTTCTTTCTGTTTAACTGAGAAAGCAGTTACCCATCGGGTCAGTCACTTCGATTCACAGTGCTCCTGTGAGCCTGTGAGAAACATGAGTGTCGCTGATGTGTTTCTCTTTTACGGGTGACAGAAATGAAACTGAAGTCATTGATGATGTTGGTAGTCGCAGTTGGCTGTGGTTTAGTTGCGATGTTGGGCGTCCGACAGGTCCTGAATCGGGATAATCAAAAGGAAGAGGTCAAACGAGCAAATGTGCTGGTGACCATTTCCGAGATTGCTCCCGGGACACCCCTGACGGAATCCAATGTGAAATTTAAATCATGGCCCATTGATCAAATACCAGAAGGCTCAGTTACAAAGCTGGAAGAATATAAAGAGCGCTCAATTAAAACCCGGGCCGTTCCTGGCGAAATCGTGATGAAAGCGAAGCTCAGTGAACAAGGTGTAAGGGGCGCATCAGTTGAGATTCCAGAAGGAAAACGGGTCTTTACAACATCGGTCGATATGACCAAAACACACAGTGGTTTGATACTCCCGGGTGACTTTGTTGATGTGTATGTGACATTCACGGCGCGAAAGCAACAGGGGGGATTGTCGACCATCACTAAAGTAATTCTGGAACGCGTCAAGATCTTCGCCACGGATCATCTCACTGACGTTGGTGGAACCGAAAGCAATCAGGTCAAGTCCAAGAACATATCATTACTGCTCTCTCCCCGTGAAGGAGCAATTCTGAAACTGGCTGAGAAAAAAGGAGAAGTTCACCTCGCTCTGCGGTCGCAATCAGATGATTCCGACACTGAGGACGTTCAGTTTGACGATCAGGAACTGGCAGAGGTCTTTTCAATTGATGGCAGTGAATATCTGCAGGATGATGAAGAGACACAGGGCGATGTAAAAGAAGACAAACAGCCTGTTGCCAAGAAGTCACAGGAGAACACGAAGTCGGCAAAAGAGTTTCTCGATCAACAGCAGGAGCCTCAGATGATGACCTCTGCTGAAGTCGAAGTCGAGCCGATGGAAGAAGAGAAGAAAATGTGGCAGATTGAGATTTATTCAGGTGAAGAAAAAATTGTTCAGGAAGTGGAACTGCTGGAAGAGGAACTGAGTGACCAGCAGGCAGCTCTGAAAAATCTGTGGGATTCGTTTACGAAAAGACAGAAACAGAAAATCAATTGAAGTGTGACCCCCTGCTCTGCTTCACCAGACAGGGGATCGCCCAGACAGGCAGGATGGCCTGGCAGGCACAAACTGATAACCGATTCTGAGTAATACCAGGGCCCTCTTCAGGGGGGCACTGGTTGACTCAATTGTTAAAAGCAAGGGGCACGGATGCTGGCCTTCAACAAATTCTTCAAAGTTCATGGACTCTCACTCTGTCTGGCGCTGGTCTTCAGTCTGATCGGTGCCACGGCGTATTCTCAGAACGAACCACCCGTTCCACCCGTTCCGCCCGGAGCCAGTGAGCCGGTTGTCCAGGTTTCATCCGAGCAGATGAAACTGGAAGTGACCGAAAAGTTCTCTAAGATTCTGAAATTTCCCGGCAAGATTAAGCGTGTCGACGGCTTCGACCCCACGGTTTTGAATGTCACCGCACTGACTCCCAACGAGATTCGAGTGCAGGCTCTGGTGCCAGGTGTGACCACTCTGGTCATTACTGACGAAAACGGAAAGATCTATTCTGTAGAAACCTTCGTCAGTGGCGATGCCCGTCACCTGCAGGCCTATCTTAAAGAGCTCTTTCCCCGCTCTTCCGTCACCGCAATCAAAGTCCAGGATTCGGTTGTGCTGCGAGGCTGGGTGACTGAGCCTGAAGCGATTACCGAAATGGTCGAAATCGCAGAACAGTTTTTTCCCAACGGCGTTTTGAATCAGATGAAACTGGCTGGTGTGCAGCAGGTTCTGCTGAAAGTCAAAATCATGGAAGTGCAACGTTCCAAGATTCGGCAACTGGGCGTGAACTGGCTGTTCCTGAACCAGAGCGGATATGTTTACAGTAACCCGGGGTCACTGGTACCGTTAACAGGGATTTCCGTCCCCTTCGGCGGTCCACCTGCTCTGACAGCTTCCCAGCAGCTGCTGGGGAATGCCACTATGGGCTTTGGTCTCGTTGGCGATAACAGCATCTTCCAGGCCTTCATCGAAGCGTTAAAACAGGAGGCCTTACTGAAAATTCTAGCGGAACCAGAACTGGTTACCACCAGTGGTCGCCCTGCTAACCTGCTGTCTGGTGGTGAATTTCCGATTCTCGTACCTCAGAGTCTGGGGACGGTGACCATTGAATGGCGTGAGTTTGGTGTTCGCATGGAAGCAGTTCCCATCGTACTGGGAAATGGACGTCTGCGACTCGAAGTTCAACCTGAAGTCAGTGAACGTGACTTTTCTAACGCGGTACAGGTTTCCGGAACTACGGTCCCCGGTCTGACTGTGCGGCGGGCCAATACTGCTGTGGAAATGAACTTTGGTGAGACCATGGTCATCGCTGGTCTGATCTCCAGCCGAAAAACGGCAGAGACTTCCAAGACTCCCTTCCTGGGCGAACTACCTGTCGTGGGGGCTGCATTCCGCCGGGTACGGTATACGGAAGGCGAAACGGAACTCGTGATCATGGTGACGCCGGAACTGGTCTCGCCGCTGAAATCGGGACAGATTCCTCCGGGAGGACCGGGGCGGTTCACCGCGACACCAACCGATCGCGAACTGTATGGAGATGGAGTGCTGGAAGTTCCCAGTTATGGAGACAAATGTCCTGACTGCCGCTATTCAGTGCCTGGGCCGATCAGTCCTGAGTCTATGATGCAGATGGAAGATAATGTACTGCCACCCGCTTCCCGGTCGCAGATGCCGCCTCCCCCTGCCCCACCGACGATCCAGTCTGAGGTGATTCATAAGCCAGCGATGTCTCCTGAGGAACTGAAGGCTCTGCAGGAACAGCAGAAGATGCAACAGGCTCCCGCGAAACCAGTCGCCGGCGCTCAGGGGATGAAAGTCCCTGACCTGACCGAGGGGAAGCAGGGACAGTGGAAGGCAAAGCAGAAACCGGGAAATCCCGCACCAGCTCCTAAACCGGGGACTTTAAGTACACCACCCAAAGGACAGCCTGGTTTAATTGGACCGGGGGGCTAGAAAAAATTTAAAACCCGCCCCGCTCTGATTCGATAATAGAGTAATCAGAGGGAAGAATTAATACCTTAAGCAGAAGTGATCACTTATGAGTGGAGTAGTTCGACTATCAATTATTGATCCGAATGAGGCGACGCGCAATGAGCTGAAAAACATGCTGATTGGTGTCGATATGGTCTGGCTCGAGGCTGAGTGCAGTCGATATGAATTCTTCACCGAAGTGGTCTCACAGACCAAGCCGGACATTGCTCTGATTTCTCTGGATGCAAATCCTGAACTGGCACTGAACCTGATTGCCCAGGTGACCCGTGACCTGCCCAGTTGCAGTGTTATCGTGGTCAGCAGCTCGCAGGAAGGCAGCCTGATCCTGCGTGCCATGCGAAACGGGGCCAAAGAGTTCCTGGGCTTCCCGCTGGTACTGGAAGACTTCCTGTCTGCGCTGAATCGTATCCAGATCTCTTCGGGAAAATCAGAAGGTGGCGAGCACAAAGCGCCTCGTTCCAGTCAGGTCATTACCGTGGCTGGAGTGAGTGGCGGTGTGGGCTGTACTTCACTGGCCATCAATCTGGCCTGCTGTCTGGCGAGCAACGAACACAACAGCGTTGCGGTGATTGACCTGGATCTCGCACTGGGAGATACGGATGTCTGGCTGGATATTATTCCCGATTACACAATTCAGGATGTGGCAGAGAACATTTCCCGGCTGGATTATTCGTTGCTGAAACGATCATTGACCAAACATAACTGCGGTGCGTTTCTGTTGCCACGGCCCGTGCAGATGGATATGTCCACCCAAATCAATACGGACGTACTCAGGCGAATTATTGCCCTGCTGCGGGCTACATTCACCCATCTGGTGATCGACGTCAGCAAGAGCTATAACAGTCTCGACCTGGCTGCGATGGAACTTTCCGATTCCGTTTTATTGACAGCACAGCTGGACCTGCCCTGCTTACGGAATGTGGTACGTCTTTCCCAGTTCTTCGACAACCATGATCAGATTGCTGACAAAGTGAAGGTGGTCATGAATCGTCTGGGGCTGGAAGATACACAGATCAGTATCAACAAAGCCCTGGAAACGATCGGTCGCGAGATTTTCGCGCAGATCCCCAACGATTACGCCACAATGGTTGAATCCCGAAATAATGGAGTTCCGTTGGTTCTGCAGGCCCCCAAGGCCAAGCTGACCCGCAGTATTATGCAGCTGGCTGCACACGTGGGTGGAGACAGCCTGACCCATGATGAAGACTCAGCCGCGAAGAAGAAAAAGAGTCTCTTTGGGTTCCTGAATCATTCCAAGTAGGTTGCCGAACACCCTCAGGCATCCAGGTCGAGGTGTGTTCCGAGTGTGCCGTCTGCATCGGGAGTCCGTCGCGGATGCTCTTCTTCGCTCTGCTGGTCCTTACCAGGTGGGTGTTCCTGAACATCGCCTTCATCATAACCCAGAGGCATGCGTCCGTCGGCATCGCGGTCTCCGGATTTGTCAGCGTCACCGACATCATGTAGTTGGTGATCGGTGATCTCTTTCTGGGTGATCTCACCACTGCGTTGCGCCGAATCAGACTTCTGTTTTTCGGCTGTGGCATCACTACGCTGGGCCCCCGCGAACGAGCTGTTAATATTGACGGCTCCGGGATTGATCGAACTCATGATCACTGATCCTTCAACTGAAAGAGGTGCAAAGGCTCACTTCAGGTGGAATCTCTTCAGCAAAAATGTCCTAGTATCCAGACCGTAATGTCGGTGGATACCAGGATATTGTCAATAGCGATTCAGCTGCGTCCTGCTCTGTCGGAGGACAGTTCTGGAAATTACTGTTGCGCTTTCCATGAGTTCAGTGTTAAGTGGGCCTGCCCCTGATGGTGTGGCTCATGCCAGCAGAGAATCTGTAACGCCATCTGATTGGTCCAGCCACGCTCGCTCAATCCTGCGGGAACCGTCTCCAGATCAGCTGCGGTGATCTGCGAGATCGCATCGAGGACATTTTCCCGGGATTCGCTCAGTACCGAACGAATGGTGTCGATCGAGGGGATTTCGTCGCTGGCGTTACTCCCCTTCTGGTACGAATCGAACCATTGAGTGAGGGACGAATCCGTTGAGCGCAGACGCTGTGAGGCGAAAAGCTCCTCCGTGATGCCCAGATGCATAATCTGCCAGGCGATATGTGCCCGTCCGGGGCCAGGTCGGAAGGTCAGCGCGCTGGTCGGATCGGAGAACTCACTGATTTCATCCAATATTTTTAAGGTCATGGCCCGGTTAAACTTGAGCAGTTCGGGGATCGTGGCGATATCGATACTCATTTTCTGTTCACCCTGTTGTTCTGACGGTGTGGCGGTTGTGAAATTCTTTGCTGGATTGTATACCTCACGGTCTACATCGGAAAAGGGGCTGACTATAATATCAGCCAGAAGTGAACAAGAATCGGGATTGTGGTTGAACTGACTGGAATCCTGAGAGTGAACAGATCAATTTTCAGCGTTAGATAAGGAAACTGCCTGACATGGGAGTCTTGGCAGAAAGATACCAGCAGAGCCTGGACTTTCTATTTGGTCGTCTCAATTATGAACGGATGGGGAGCAGCAAGTATTCCACCCAGGATTTCAAATTGAGCCGAATGGAGGAGTTATTGAATCGTCTGGGGAATCCTCAGAATCGGGTCCCCACGATTCATGTCGCCGGAACCAAAGGAAAAGGTTCTACTTCGGTAATGATGGCAGAAATGCTTTCAGCAGCCGGCTATCGCGTGGGACTGTTTACTTCTCCACATGTGACGCGCTACGAAGAACGGATTCTGGTCAATGGCCAGCAGCTGGAGCCGGAAGAACTGGTAGAGCTGGTAAGTGAGCTTTCCCAGGTCGTTGTGCAAATGGACCAGGCAGAGAATGGTCTGAGCCCGACATTTTTTGAGCTGACGACCGCTCTGGCCTGGATGCAGTTTGCCCGTCAGTCGGTTGACTTCGCGGTCATGGAAGTCGGTCTGGGAGGTCGACTGGATTCGACGAATGTCTGTTCGCCTCTGGTGACAGTCATTACGAATATCAGCTACGATCACACCGCTCTGCTGGGCAATACAATCGAACAGATCACCCGTGAAAAAGCGGGGATTATCAAAGCGGGGATTCCAGTCTTCAGTGGTGTCACCCAGCCTGAGGCGATTGCCGTGCTGGAGGAAATCAGCCAGGAGAAACAGGCTCCGCTCTATTTAATGCAGCGGGATTTTTCCGGAACGTCAGTGGAAGCAGCTGAAGTGCCGGTACTGTCTGCGGCAACCGGGCTTCCCTGTCAGCAGGTTGAAGTGCAAACCCCCTGGTCCAGGCTGGAACAGATTCCAGTGAGCCTGCTGGGGGCGCATCAGGCAATCAATGCGACTCTGGCGGTGACCGTTCTGGACTATCTGCGTCAACAGGGAGTCGAGATCCCGTTGGATCTGTTACGTAAAGGGATGGCAGACCTGAAATGGCCAGCCCGCATTGAACTGGTGCAGAAGCAACCTCCCGTTGTTCTGGACACCGCACATAATGGCGCGTCGATACAGGCTTTGGTTGATACACTGTCGGCCGGTTTTACTGAACCGGACCGGGTGCTGATTTTCGCGGTCACGCGGGACAAGGATGTGCAGGAGATGCTGAGAGCACTGCTGCCTCATTTCCAGACAGTGATCCTGACACAATATCTTTCCAACCCGCGGCGGATTCCTGTAGAGGAACTGCATGAGATCACTCGATCGATGCAAGAGGAGATCGGGGATACGTCTGAACTGGTCGTGACTACCAGTCCCGAAGCCGCCTGGTCGCGCGCCAGATCAGAAGCGACTGATAAAACTTTGATCTGTGTGACGGGTTCGTTTTTTATCGCAGCAGAGATGCGGGAACTGCTTCTCGGTAAAACCGATGAAGTGCTGCTGTCCGGAACCTGTTAGGTTCCCCGTGTTCAACTGCCCCTATGGTACGCTCTCTACCGTAATCGTACGCGCAGAAAAAAAGGGAAGCAGCCTTGAAGCCACTTCCCTTTGGTATTTCCAGAACACGAGAGATTACGGTCCGACGCGAATTGGATTCCGTTTCCGTTTGTTCTTCTTGCTCTTCTGCGTGGGAGCCATCATCTCAGCTTCGATTCCGGCAAAGTCAGCACTCATGCCTTCCAGACCGAAATCCATACCATCAGTGGGGGCTGTTTCACGGGCTTCGGTAGCTTCCTTAACCCATTCGAGACTCTTGCGTTCCCGACCGAAGCGGGTTTTAACAGTTTCGTAGTCACGTGAAGCGGCTGCTGGCAATGAGGTTTTCAGATTGCCGAAGTTATCCACGATAATGGCTTCTGCATCGATGGGCAGATTGCCGCGTGTGTTTGCCGGCAGGTTGAGGTCCGGGTGGTCTTCCAGACGAATGGAAGGTGAAGCCACGGCATCGACCAGGTAATTCTGTGTATCAAATTCGACGGTTGCTTTTTCGTCGAATTCTTCTTTGGCAACGTCGTACAACTCAGCGACCTGCTCACCACCGATCTCTTCACCCACTGCTGTTTTCAGGACAGAGTGAATCGTCGTTCCGGTTTTGGGGTACCACTGGAAGACTTCGAAGTTCGCCGTCTTGCCGTTGATGCCCCGAGGAGGCCGGACACTTTCCAGATAGTAGTGCACGTCTTCTTCAGCAGTAACCGCAGCGGTTTCGTTACTCCAGGGAGTCATACGGGTTTCCCCTTCAGCGACAGCCGGCAGGACCACTTCTTCGATGGGACGCTGGTAGTTTGGATTTCGCACGACCAGACGGACGCGATATTTGTAAGTCGCTCCGGGGGTGAGATCAAAGTCGAAGTAACGGAACAGTAACAGACGACCTGCAGCAGATACGTTTGCTTTCAGTTTCTGAACGAATTTCTTCTCATCGAACGCCTCACCGGGACGCTGCTGTCTCATGTCATCGACCATACCACTGAAGACGTTGTCCATGGCTTCGGGCTGGCTGCCGTACATGAAGTCGCTGCGAATGCCACGCATGTCAAGCTGCAGGGTGGAGAACCCTTTCTGCTTTTCTTTGAAGACACGTTCACTCGCATGTGTTTTCTTGTACTGATCCAGGAAGCGACGATTGATTTCCAGTTCCTGTTCGATTTCCTCCTGGCTGAGGGTGAAGTTTTCAACACGGGGGTGTGTAGCGACCTTGTACCAGAATCCAGCGATACGGCTGGGGAGTGGCATGGTGAAAACCCGGTCGGTAATACCCGTATTGACGACTTCGGGATCGAAATCAGAGCTTTGATTGAGAGTATCAATGGCTACATCGATATCGACTTTTTCCCAGGGACCAGCCCAGGGGTCTGCACCGGAGACGGCCTTCTTGCGTTCCAGTTCGAAATCGAGAAATTCCAGCAGTTTGCCGGTCTGCATGTTCTGTAGAGAGTAGGCATCGCCCAGTGAACGCTCCAGTTTATCCTGCTGTGTGGCCAGGTCGAAGACACCGCGGACGGCAACAAACCGCAGACCACGTCCTTCGCGGGCCGGGCCAGCCATTCCCATGCCGCCCATCCCTTCCGCGCCCATCATGGCAGGGTCTTCCGGCAGTGCGCCTCCGACCATTTCGGGAGCAACCATTCCCGGATCATAACCACCAGGACCAGCGGCCATCATTTCAGCTTCGCCAGGAATCGCACCGAAAGTCAGACCAGTGGGAGAGCCGGGACCGCCCATGCCATCCATGCCCATTCCGGCAGTCGTAGTACGACGCTTGAATTGATCATATTCCGGTTCATCCGGTTTCGCTTTTTCAGTTTCGGTACCAGACTCTGAACCTTCCACTCCCTCTTCTGTGGTTGCATCAACAGGACGAGTCATCATGATGAAACGTCCATAAGAGGCGACCAGGTCTTCCACGGGGAGCCAGTCCACTTCTTTGGCGCGTTCTTTTTTAGCGTAGATCTGATAATCCAGTGGGGTAGAAAAAGCATAAGGCGAAGCTTCGACGCCATCGATCATCAGCTTTTTCACTTTTTCCCGTAAGTCATCCTGTTTGAGGAATTCTTTCCGTTTGTCCTCAGGCCACTGGCTGTTAGCCACCATGGACTCAGAGGTATCCACCTTCTGGATTAACTCCTGTGGAGTCCGTTGTTCGGTCGACCATTTGGAGGTAAAGATGGCGAAGAGTACAAACAATGCAACGAAGCCCAATACGATTTTTTCCGCATGGTTCACTGCAAATTCTTTGTAATTCATTCCTTTGAGATTGGACATCAGGTTTTTCACGGGACCTTCTCCGTTAAGTGAGTTTTACTGTCTCTGATTAACTTCAGGTTCAGATCAATCTTATGTTACTGGTTTCCAGCAGGTTCAGCAGGTGTCTCGTTCTGCGGTGACGGCTGGGATGTATCTGGTTGTGTGCCTGCACCAGGTTCTGCTGCAGGGGGGCTGTTATTACCGTCCGCTGGCTCTGCGGGAGTATCTTCCTGAGCTGCGGGGGGCGCTGCCGGTTGACCCGGTGCCGTGCCTGGAGTTGCCAGGCCCGAGGCTGGAGGTTGACCGGGAGCCGCTGGAGTATCTGTTGCGGGTGCTTCTGTCGCAGCAGGATCGCCTGGCTGCCCTTCAGTTGCTGCACCTGCTTCTCCGGTAGGTTGCTGATTTCCATCAGTCTGTTCTGCTACTTCAGCACCTTCGGGTGGTACATATGGTTTATAAATCGTCATCAGTCCGGCGACAGTGACGACTGCCAGTTCCGGGTCATTCATCGCTGCATCGAGCAAGCTGCGGTTTTCTGCACCGGGTTGAAGACCGGAACCAGGAACGCCACCGGCTTCCGCTTCCATTCCAAAACCGCCAGACACGCCTGCACCAGGTAAGCCAAAGTTATCGTTGCCAAAACCAGATTCGGCACCGAAGCCTCCTGCAGCACCGGAGCCTCCCATGGCACCGCCCCGCATGGCTGCACCGCCTGCGTTGGCGACGATCGGCTGCATGTTGTCCGAGTACATCGAAGCCATCTGGACGCGAACAATTTTGGTCGGCCAGGGCATGCTGCTCAGGGATGCCAGCAGATCCGGAAGTTTGGAAGACTGGATAGTTGCTTTGAGATAAAAGGCGCGCGTTTTATAGGGGAGGTCTTCTTCCTCATTATAGTAGCGTTTCAGGTTTTGGGACTGGCCGCCCATGCCTCCTCCCATACCACCGGGTACCATGCCCATGCCTTCGGCGGACATGTCTCCACCCATATCTCCTTCTCCCCCACCGGCGGAGCCGTCGACGTTGTTACCAAAGATCTTCATTAAGTCCATATCGACATCGATGGAGAGTGTCCCATCGCGGCCGCCGTCCATGCCTGCACCGGGACCAGCACCACCGCTGCCCCCGCCAAACATGCCCCCGCCACCGGCCATCATTTCGGGATCCATGCCCCCCATTCCTTCCATGTCGCCGCCGGCCGGAGCACTGCCGTCATCACCGGGAGTTCCGCCACGCAGTTCCAGGACGGAAATCTGTCGTACCGGCGATTCGCTGATGTTGGCTGCACCTTTATTGACTTTGGCGATTGCTTCCAGAATGGATGTGACCAGCCAGACATCTTCCTGGGCGTTCCACATCTCTTCAGATGTCGGAGGCAGTGTTTTCCATTTATCCAGGGGAACGTGAGGAATGGTATTCGGCGAAAGCTGAACCAGTCCTGTGCCATCGTTGATGTCAAAGGGATTGGCGGCTTTATGTGCACGGAGGATTTCAAATTTGTAGGCACTACGATAAAGGTTACGCGGTACACGGGTGATCTCACCCCGGTAAGGGGTGTCTGACATCAGAGGTGTGATTTCCGGCGGCCAGACAAAGAGTTCTTTTTGCTTTTCCCAGACGAACTTATTCGACTCACCGATATAGCTCTCTTTCTTCTTGTTGATTTCCCGCAGTGCACTGGACCAGGTCTCGTTGGGAGGATTCGGCTGAATCTGGGCATCGGTAAACGCCTTGTCGATGGCGGTTTTACGCTCATCGATTTCTTTAGCCAGACTTCCCGTTGCCATACTCCAGCCTACCACGGGCAGGATGAGGGCGATGAACAGGATGATCCAGAATTTATGAGTAATCAGAGGTTTCAATTTATCCATTGGGGTTTCCTCTACACTCCGAAGAGAATCAATTTATTTTCAGTTTTACTTGTAGTTCAAAATCCGTTGTCACAAAAGTCGAATCCGTTTTCGCGGATCAGGCGGGAGGAGCCTCGCCTTCAGCGCCGGGGGTCTCTCCCCCTTCTCCTTCAGCAGCCGGTGCTTCGGGTGGATTTTCTTCTCGCTCCAGCACTGGAATTGGTTGCCAGACGAACTCCAGCGTGAAGGTGGTCTTCTTCAGCGGGATGACTTTCGTTTCTTTCTCGGGACGTGGTCGCGGGCGAACTCCCGGACGTCCCATCGGACCCATTGGAGACGAACCGAAGCCGACATCCTCTCCCGGAAGCGCCCCCATGCCTGGCTGACCGCCTCCCAGTCCCGCGAAACCACGGCCCATACCACCGTCCATGCCGCGCATCCCGGGTGGTTTACCGTACGGATAGTACTGGAAGGGACGCACTTCGTCTTTGAGAATGACCGCATGAGAAATTCCCATTTTGCGAACATCTACGGGTTGCGAATTCGGGTTTTTGACAGTCCAGGACTGCAGGTTCTTGAGTAGTGTTTCATGCACGTAGAGTACGCCGACATCAGTTGTCGGTTTGGATTCATCGTGATGGTAATGCACGCCGGTCAGTGTGAAGACGTAGCCTTCACCTTCGGGTGGCTTTTCTTTATCAATAGGTGGCAACAGCGATTTGGCCTGCGGAGAGAGTTTTTCAAACCACTGGGCCAGATCTTTGTGATGGGTGACTGTGATACCGGGCAACTTGATGCGGTTGCTCTTGGCAATCTGTTCGTTGTCGATTTCATCGCCGACATCGCGTGGCAGACATTCATCAATGGCCTTGTAAACTTCCAGCCAGTTCTCGCGCGAATCGAGATTCCAGACCAGTTTGTTACCGTTTTCGATCAGGGTTGTGAATTCCCCGGCAGCGGAGTCATAGCTGGATTTATAGCCCGAGACCTGTGTGGTGAGGTTATTGACTTTCGTTTCTGCTTCTCCAAAGCGATCTTTGCTGACCGAATTGGCAACGTTGCTGTAACCGACGGCTGAAATACAGAGGCCGACCATCAAAGCGGCAGCACTGACCACCGCCCATGGTTTCTTGCGGCGGATTTTACGAGCCGTCGCAATTTCCGGTGGCAGAAGCGTGGTGCGAATCATGGTCTGCTTGAGTGCCTGCAGGGCGATCCCGTAGGGCACTGTGAAAGTCAGGATGTTGTCCTGGAACAGGGGTTCGTTGAGGACGGCATCGCCGACCAGCCCCTGGAAGTCATCCAGACGTTCAACTTCGTATTGCAGGTTCTGCTGCAGGAATTTCTGCAGACCGGCGAGTTTGAAACCATTGCCGGTACCGTAGACCTTAGAGATCTTGGCTTCGCGGTTCACACTAGAGAAATATCCGATGGAACGCTGGATTTCCGAGACGTATTCGTTGAACACGGGACGCAGCGCCTGGAAGACCGCACGGGGATCTTCGGAGCGGGTGGCATTACATTTCAGGTGCTCCGCTTTGGCGAAGGTGAGTTTCATTTCCTTGGTCAAAGCACGAGTGAAGTGGTTACCGCCGATGGGGACGTTACGGATCCAGATTTTGCTGCCGTTCGTTACCATCAAGGTGGTACTGTCGGCACCCATGTCAACCACGATGGATGACTCTTCCGGGTTGCCATCGTAATCGGCATCGACCCGCATGCCGAGTGAGTCGTAGCAGAGTGTGTTATACAGACCCAGTGGTGCGATCTGAATCAGTTCCACTTCGACTTTACGATCAACGAACGGCTTCAGGGTTTTGAGGACCTGATCTCGTTTCATGGCGAAGATACCGACTTCGGCATCCAGCATGTAGCCCCCTTCTTCGATACCGCCTCCCAGAGGCTGGTAATCCCAGATGACATCTTCCAGGGCGAAAGGGATCTGCTGCTTGGCTTCGTACTTGACGATTTCCGGAACACGGTTGGCCTGAACCGGCGGCAGCTGGATAAAACGGGCCAGTGAAGTCTGTCCCGGAACGCTGATGGCAATCACATCTCCCTTGATTTCATTACGGGAGAGGAATGTATCCAGTGCCTGACTGATCAATTCTTCGGGATCTGCGTCGGGCTGGCTGAGAATTTTCGGATGCGGGATATAGTCGAAGGCAACCGCAATAACCTGGTCGGCCGCTTCGGCATACCGTAGTCGGATGGCCTTCAGTCCGGCCTGTCCTATTTCAATGCCCCAAACAGCTTGATTTTCTGCCATGTGTCTGGTTACTCCTGCTTTCTGGTGGAACTGGAACCAGTACTACCAGAGTGCTTGCGAATCGTGTTGCGAAATTGAATGTACGAAGTGAATTCCCGTCACCTGGATGAGAGAGCTTGTTCAGGCGGACGGAAGAATCTGATTTCAGTCATTTCTGTAGAGACAGGTCAGGAAAAAATCGATAGCGATAATTCCCTAACATAAGGCTATCACAGGGTTTTGTATAAAGTCAATGAAATAACGGGTTTTGCCATCGAGTTCATCAAATTTTATCAGTCTGCTCCCTGCAACTGGAAGCCCGGAAAAGCGGTTTAACGATGCTCTTTTTGGGCCTCTTGAGTGACCTTTTATCTGCCTCTCGAAATGTTGGACGGATGCTTCTGGGCGAAAAGTTCCCGCAAACATCATTTTTAGTACGATTTTTCCAGATTTTTTGCTGGATTTCATCCACAGAATCAGGTTAGTCGCTATGAGATGTGGTCTGTGAGCGGGTGAAACGGGGCTGTATTTAAGTATTGTTTCAGCATGCATTTGGGATTTCTGACCCCTGTAGGAATCAGCACTATGGATACTCGGAACCAGTTTACGTATGCTAATTGTTGTGACGGTTTGTGCCGACACCAGGCCTGCCGCGTAATCTCATAAAATTATATCTTCTGTAAAGTATTGCAGTGAAATGACATACAATGACATTGTGATATTGATTCCGTGCCACAGTCTGGATGACTTCCCGACAGAGCTCGATGAAAAAGAGGCGGAAAGCCTGCTGAATGCCTTTGCGGTTGCCTGGCATCCGGAACTGTTGGCAACAACCCGGGTGATTCCGAGCTGGCACCGTTCTGATGAGCCTCCGCAGTTTCTGACTGATCGACTGTTGCTGGTCCCCAAGACGGCGGAAGACTGGCTGCCTTACGGCTGGATTGAAGAGGCTGAGTCAAACGGAGCAACCGTTGTCAGTGGCAAAATCCAGCGTGACGAATATACCGAGGCGGCCTTAGCCCCCCTGCACTCCAGCGAGGAGTCGAGTGAATCTGAAACAGGGAATTTTGCTTCGCCGTCAACAGTCGGGTTGTCAGCAGATCTGGTCGCTGATTTTTACGCACTCGGTTTCTGTTATATTCAGCTGGAACTGCTCACCCGCTGTATGCACCATTTCAGTAGCCTGGATGAAGCTACGATTCAACGGGAAGCAATTGCCGCCGCCGATGCCGCACTCGCTCACGATGAAGAAGCTGCCCGGGCGCACCTCAAGGCCTGTTTCGAGGTGTTGCTGGAAAACCGCGAACGGTTCTATCCCATCGACTGTTACCTGATTGACCTCTGTCTGGTCGCTCCAGAATGGGCCAAGGAGAGCTTTAAAGAGGCGATCGAAGACGAGCAACCTCTGAACATCCTGATTACGGCGCAGGATCTGGAGACCATTGCGGAACAGAATCCGGACCTGATCACGGTCTTGAAAAAGAGCTGTGATAACAGGGAGACGGAAGTCATCGGTGGTGAGCGGGAAGAGATCGCCACCCCTGTGATTGCGGTGGAATCGCTGATCTGGCAACTCCAGGCTGGTTCAGAGAAGATCCGCGAACTTTCAGGACGGGCACCGACGACCTGGGCGCGACGACGGTTCGGACTGGCTTCCCTGCTGCCGATGCTCCTGCATCGATCGGGATTCCATTCAGCCCTGCACCTGGTTCTGGATGACGGGATTTATCCGGATTACGAACAGAGCAAGATTCACTGGGAAGGTGCAGACGGCACCATTCTGGATGCCTACTCCCGGATTCCGATGTCAGCCGAAGGGGCGGCGAGCTATCTGCGATTCCCTCAGCGAATGGCGGAGTCGATGGAGGAAGATCAGGTCGGGGCATTGATGTTTGCCCGCTGGCCGGATGTGAAATCGCCCTTTTATCAGGACATGAAACGCATTCATCGCTACGCGCCGGTATTAGGTAGCTTCGTCCTGCTGAATGACTTCTTTCAGGATACCGAATCTTCAGGGCGGCATTCTTCCTATGATGCGCGAGAGTATCTCTCTCCCTTTTTGAGCCAACTTGTGGCGATGCGGAAGCCGGACCCGTTGAGTCGTTTCATTGACTGTTTTCAGAGACACGACGAGTTTATGGCGGGGCGCTGGTTTCAGACAGTGGCCCAGGCAATCTATGGGAAGCCGATTCAGGAACCATCTTTATTAGAGCTGGAAGCAAAGGTTGAAGACGCACACCCGGACGCTGAGGAAGAGACGATCCAAGGTGCACGTGCAGCACTGGAGGGTTTCCGGGAAGCGGGGGTCAAAAAACTGGCCGACATCATTCTGCAGGGAGCTGACTCATCGCAGTCCGGTGTGCTGCTGTTGAATTCACTTTCGTTTAACCGGCGTGTCGTTGTCGATCTCCCTGATTTTCCCTTTGAACCGGAACCGCGGGATTACATCAAGGCGACTCAGTTCGATGGGCAGCGCAAACAGGCGGTGGTGGAAATACCAGGTGCGGGATTCGTCTGGCTGCAGCCCGGGAAGAAGCCGGCACCGGCGGTTAAGAGTCATATCCCGATTGGTGAGCCCCTGCTGTTACGCAACGAATTCTTCGAAGTGCACATCCATGAAGAGACCGGCGGGATTGCGCAGATCAAAGAGTATGGTCGTAAGCCTAATCGCCTGAGTCAGCAGTTGTCATATCGTTTCCCCTATCAGCGGAATATTCCCCGCCCCGATCCCCTGGGGGACTGGGATGAGAAAACACCCTATGCTGCTGTCCGAGGTGTGAAAGCCGAATTGACCTGTGCCGGACCCGGAATGGGCGAAATTGTCACCACCGGCGAGCTGTATGATCAGGTCAGCGACAGCCCCCTGGCGACGTTCCGACAGACATTTCAATTGTGGCGGGGACGTCCGGTACTGGATGTGAAAATCGAGCTGGATGTGCAGGTACAGCCCGAAGGAAATCCGTGGGACCATTACTATGCGGCCCGTTTTGCCTGGGGAGACAGCACGGCGTCTCTGACGCGTTCGCTGCTGGAAAGTGCCCACGCGTTTCAGGGGGAACGCTTTGAAGGCCCGCATTATTTTGAAATCGCCGAAGGCGAGGAGCGGGTGACGATTCTGAATCACGGGTTGCCCTTCCATCGCAAAACCGGTCCCCGCATGCTCGACAGTATGCTGGTGGTCGAAGGAGAAACCAGGCGCGAGTTCCAATTCTCGATTGCCCTGAACCAGAACTTCCCCATGCAGCTGGCTCGAAATGCGATGGTGCCGGCAGCTCAGTATGCCAGTCCCGCAGGTCCACCGAGAATGGGAGACCAGGGGTGGCTGTTCCATGTGTCGGCCAGTAATGTGCAGATCACCCGGGTGATGGATCTTAAACACGATGAGCTGCGCCCCGAGGAATCACGGAAGGGTTTCGCCGTACGTCTGCTCGAAACGGAAGGCGTGCATCGTTCAATTAAGCTGCGTTGTTTCAAATCTCCCGTAAGCGCCCGGCAGCGTGATTTTCAAGGGAAGACCGTTGTGGAGCTCCCCGTGGAGGAGGATGCGGTGCTGGTCGAAATGTCGCTGTATGAAATTGCCGAGATCGAAATTTTCTTTGAGGAGTCGAACTGACAGATGATCGTGACGATTGATGGTCCTGCAGGATCGGGTAAAAGCACCGCAGCGCGGGGGCTGTCTCAGCGGTTGGGTTTCGAGTTCCTGGATACCGGGGCCATGTATCGTTGTGTGGCGCTGGCGGTCCTGAACCAGGGCATCGATCCAGCAGACTCACAGTCCGTCGGCAACGTCAGTCAGCAGATTCGTATTTCTTTTGCTGACGCGCATGTGATTCTGAACGGAGAGGATGTCACCCAGGCAATTCGGACTGCAGAGGTCTCGGAAGCGGCGTCAAAGGTCGCACAATATCCTGTGGTTCGGGAAGCACTGGTGGATTTACAGCGACAGGCGGCCGAGGGGGTGAATATTGTCAGCGAAGGCCGCGATCAGGGGACGGTGGTGTTTCCAGATGCACTTTGCAAGTTCTTTCTGATTGCCGACCCCGAAGAACGTGCCCGGCGCCGCTTTGATGAAATGCAGGGACAGGATCAGGAGATTACCCAGGCAGAGATACTGCAGCAGATCCACCAGCGCGATCAGCGGGATGAAAGCCGCACCGTCGCCCCGCTAAAACCGGCCGACGATGCGGTTGAAATCAATACATCTCAGCTTTCAATCGAGGAAGTTCTGGATCAGCTTGAGCAGACCGTTCGTGAGCGTCAGGCTGCTTCAGCCGAGTGAATGCCGCGCAG
This sequence comes from Gimesia chilikensis, assembly GCF_008329715.1. Taxonomy (GTDB): domain Bacteria; phylum Planctomycetota; class Planctomycetia; order Planctomycetales; family Planctomycetaceae; genus Gimesia; species Gimesia chilikensis. Next base: position 63,941 of record NZ_VTSR01000007.1, read on the forward strand.
ATAACGGTTGAACCTGTTACTAGAACATCAGAGTCAAAGTGGCAGTCGTGCGGCTGTCGAGCAGATCTTTTCTGTTGGACAGCGGGAATTCCCAGGCAGCGGCGAATGACAGACACTTATTGAAGCGATAGTCGGCACCAAATGCGAATGTCAGGACGTTGTTTCCAGCGACACTGGACGAACCCAGGTTGATCCAGTCGCCTCCTTCGATATTCAGAGGGAGAGCCTGGCCACTTTTGGTGTAGACGATGCCGTTTAACTCAGCCAGTGCAGAGAGTTTGCTGGTTACGGGGTGGTCGTAATGCACGCTGTAGTAAATCGACTGTGATTCTTCAGCCGTATCTCCGGGAACGTGATAACCGGTGGAGGCGATAAGGTGCCCGCAACCAATCTGTTTACCGATCGACAGGTACGGAGTCCAGACACTGTCGCCATTCCCCTGGAAGACGCGTGAACTGCCGTTAGTAGCTTCGTAAATCAGTCCCCCCGACAGCAGGAACTGGTTTTCCACATCGCGGACCAGAACGTATTTCAGTCCCAGGCCGATGTCAGACCAGCCGGTTCGGTTGCCGATGCCACGTGTCTGCAGGGTGTTGTAACCATCTTTGACGGCGATGACTGAGAGGCGTTCGTTGAGCGCGACTCCCAGCTGAAGTGCGTAAACCTGCAGGTCCCCTGCCCCCAGAACCGGTGTTTGGGAATCGATCATCTGATTGATGAAGATGCCCCTGACATAAGTCAGCGAGCGGGGATCGATGGACCAGACCGGATTGCTGACCGGCATCACGAAGTCTTCGAAACAGCGGTCGCTGGGAAAGCGATTCAGCAGAGGAATGCGATCGCAGAGAGTACAGGTCTGGCAGGATTCACAGCTGCAGACCGGAGTCTGGCAATTACAGGTTCCACAGTTACAGCCCGTTCCGCCAGGACAGGCGGCAGGCTGCGCAGTAGGTGCGGTAATGGCTTCGACCTGGGATTCCAGGGGGAGTTGCGCTGGAGTTGCGGGATCTGTCAGAGAAGGTGCCGGCGCAGGTTCGAGTTCACGAAAGACTTCTTCAATGGACTTGGGTGCTGCTGGTTCTTCGGCGAAAATTGCCGATCCGCAGATGTGGATAACGAGCGTAGAATAGAAAACCAGCGCGAACCTCATTTCTTCCCCCTCCTGAAAATGAGACTGTTGTATTAGTTGCCTGTTTCGTCAGAAACAATAAATTCTCTCTTCAGATATCGGCACTTCTGATATGTCAAAACAGGTATATAAGTGCAACTTTATTTGTTTTTCCTGATTTGAAGGGAATACCGCTTTTGCCGCTGACGTAAAAAAAGCACGCCAGTGAGGCGTGCTTTCCGGTTCAGGAGATTCAGAAGAACCTGTGTTGTTTCCGTTATTTACAGTTGGCGGTTGCTTAGTGCATCAACTGTTTTTCGAAGTCGATCTCGTATTTTTTCATCTTCTTATAAAGTGTAGTCCGGTTGATACCCAGGGCTTTGGAAGTGTTCTGTCGGTTCCAGCCGTTGGCTTCCAGTGCTTCGATGATAATCTGTCGCTCGGGATTAGCGAGGGCGTTTTTCAGCGAGCTGCGTCCGCCACTGCTGGTCTCTGTGGAGAGCGAGTAGGACTGTTCCTGACGGATCTGCTCAGGCAGATCGTGCACGCGAATGTACTCCCCTTTAGAGAGGACTACCGAGCGTTCGATGACGTTGATCAGTTCCCGCACGTTACCTGGCCAGGAATATTTCAGCAGGGCCTGCATGGCGGAAGGATCGAATCCTTTGATCGATTTTCCGATCTGTTCGTTGTAGACCTTAAGATAGTGTTCCACCAGCAGCGGGATGTCGCTCATGCGCTCCCGCAGTGCCGGCTGAGTGAGTGTGATGACGTTAACACGGTAGTAGAGGTCCTGACGGAACTCCCCTTTCGCCACCATCTCTTCCAGATCCTGGTTGGTGGCCAGAATCAGGCGGATGTCGACTGAGTGTGTTTTGGTATCGCCGACAGCTTCAAACTCGCGGTCCTGCAGAACACGCAGCAGTTTGACCTGCAGACTGGGAGAAGCGGTCGCGATTTCGTCCAGGAAGAGTGTGCCTCCGTCGGCCTGGAGGAACTTACCAATTTTGTCGTGCGTCGCTCCGGTAAACGAGCCGGCTTTGTGTCCGAACAATTCACTTTCGAGCAGCGTGTCAGGCAGTGCCCCACAGGCGACTTCGACGAATGGTTTGTTAGCACGATCGCTCAACTGATGAATGGCGCGGGCCGTCATTGTCTTACCGGTTCCGTTCTCTCCCAGAATCAGAACCGTGGTACGCGTATCGGCGACGCTTTCGATCAGATCGAACATCTTCTGCATTTTGTAGTCCTGTCCGACAATGTTAGACAGTCCATAGCGCTGATCGAGTTGCGCTTTGAGTGATTTGTTTTCTTCGACCACCTGTCGCTGATCCAGGCAGCGCTCGATGGTCAGACTGAGTTCTTCATCAATGACCGGCTTTGTGAGATATTCGAAGGCCCCGAGGCGGATTGCTTCCACTGCACTTTCGATCGTGCCATATCCGGTGAGCATAATCACGGCGGTATCGGGGGCATTCTGTTCAACCCATTCCAGCAGGTGGAATCCATCCTGGTCCGGAAGGTTGACATCACAGATCACGACTTCAAACGGAAATTCTTTCAGTCGTTCGATGGCATCGAGGCAGGTCAGAGAGGTCTCTGTACGGTGCCCCAGACTACGCAGATAGTCTGCCATGGCTTCCAGAATGTGTTGGTCGTCATCAACTACCAGTAATGAGCCTGAATTTGTCTTCATTGATTTATGTCTCGCCAAAAGGTGCTTGTAGCGTTGTAATCGTCGTACAACCGATTTGATGGATCAAAGTTAATTAGGATGTTGGATCTCACTGGAAACAGTGTCTGGCGCTGTCAGCGACCGTCCAGACGGTTCGACAGCGCAGATAGCGGAATCGCTCACCTGCTCCGGGGAGCTTGTGAAGAGACCGGGTTTCAAATCAGGCTTCTGGTCCGCCATCCCGGCGAACGGTAAGACCCGAGTTGAAAACTGGGAGACAATCATGATGAAGGGGTACCAAAACATAGACCACAGTTTCCCGCAGGCAACATCGGGAGCGGCGTGGCTGTTGATTTTGGGAAGCAGCTGTTCCTCGGTTGCATCTTTGGGGTTCATAGAACTGTTGATGTGATCACTGCTTAAGGTCGACGATGGTTGGATCATGCGGCTTGCAGGGATCGCAGTGGATCTCGCACTGTGTTGCAGAGGCTCAATTGCCCCATAGAACTGATTCAAGCCTGACAGGCGGCACAACCCCTGATTTCACTATTTGAAACGCCATTTAGCCAGCTTTATCCCGTATTCCTATGTTTTGACTCAATCTGGAGAGAGAAATCATCACCGATTTTGGCGATCTGGGAGAGTTTTGGTGTGTTTTTCAGTCATGAATGGAGCAATGTTGTTTTTTGCAGGCATTCAGCAGAGATGAAATCAGAAGATTTACTGACAGGTAACGAATGATAACTGTAAACAGAGCCTTGAGATGGTGCCCCTGTACTGCTACTATTGGGACTTTGGTGGAAAGATTTTGGACGGTCTCTCAGAGCTGTAGTGATCTTTTGTCAGACCCGGTCAGACTCAGTGTCCCGTTGCCTGTTACCGCTGCTTTTCGTTCACGGTACTGTGGCGGTGTTTCATTGTGTGAATGCATTCATGTCTGTTTTGACAGATCTGACCCGTCGCAGTTTTATTTCTGATGAGAACTTCGGGTGGTCATGCTCCGTAAAAAGCGACCTGCCTGGATAGTCTTTCGAACTGGTATTCCCGGTCAAACAAAGTGGGAGTTGTCCGTTGTTAAGAGCGATAATTAGTGATATTCACGGTAATCTCGAGGCGCTGGAAGCTGTCCTGGCTGACATTGATCGCCGTGAGATCAGCGAGATTTATTGCCTGGGTGATATCATCGGATATGGACCCAATCCACGGGAATGCATCGATCTGGTCAGACAACGATGCAAGAAGTCTCTGCTGGGGAACCACGATCAGGCTGCCCTGTTTGATCCGGAAGGTTTCAATGCCGGTGCCGAACGCGCCATCTTCTGGACTCGGAAGATGCTGGAGACCGGTGATGCGAATAAAAACCAGGATCGCTGGGATTTTCTGGGCGAACTGCCGCGGATGATTCGCGAGGACAAACTGCTGTTCGTGCACGGTTCTGCCCGTAACCCGCTAAACGAATACGTCTTCCCGGAGGACATTTATAACCAGCGGAAAATGGAACGTATATTTGGTCTGGTCGACCAGTACTGTTTCCAGGGACACACTCATATTCCCGGCGTTTTCACAGAAAGCATGAATTTCCTTGCTCCGGATGAGATCGATTACGTTTACTCATTCGGCGAAGAGAAGTTCCTGGTGAATGTCGGTTCGGTGGGACAGCCTCGTGACGCAGACAGCCGCTCATCTTATGTCATCATTGATGATGAGAAGGTGACCTTCTGCCGGGTTGAATACGATTTCAACACGACCGCCGAGAAGATTTACGATATTCCTGATTTAGATAACTTTTTGGGCGATCGTCTGCGTGACGGTCGATAATCATGGAACAAAAACGACTTTTACTCTTTGTAGTACTGTCTGCCACAGTCATCTTTTTCTGGCAGATGTTCATTGTCCCCCGCATTGCTCCCCGTCCTCAGGTTGTCGCAGAACAGCAGGCTGAGAATGCGCCTGCGCAGGATGAGCAGGATCCCGATCTGCCCCTGGTCGCGAAAAAGCCGCCGACTAACGGCGAAGTCAAGCCGTTGCCCGAACAGCCGGAAGAACAGAAAGCCGGTTTTGCCCGCAATCCCCGCCGGACAATTGTACTCGGTTCGCTGGACCCGGACTCAGGCTACTTTCTGCAGGCGAAGATCACCACTCAAGGGGCTGCTGTCCTGGAAGCCTCTCTGAACGATCCACTCTACAGGGACCTGGATGACAACAAGAAACAGTTGCAGGTCCTGGGGGAATTCAGCGGTGCTAAAGAGGTGTCACGGTCTTTACAGATCGAGATGAAACAGCTGGACCAGAAACTGGCCCCCTTCCTCACCAATACCCGTCGCGCTGACTGGAAGGTGCTGGAAGAAGTGAAAGATGCCGACGGAATCATTCATTCAGTCCGCCTGGGACTCAGTGCTCCGGATGGGAGTATTGAAGTGCAGAAGGTATTCAGCCTGAAAAAATATCCGGTTCCGGAAGGAGAGGACTTTCGCGAGTTCCGCAATACCCAGCAGGCCGGTTACCTGATTCACTTCGATCTGAAACTGATCAACGAAGGTTCTCAGGGGCAGACGCTGGATTATCAGCTGCTGGGTCCCGTGGGAATTCCGCTGGAGAACGCAGATAATACGCGTAAGTTCCGTGATCTCCGCATTGGATTTCTGCAGAACGACATGAGCGTCGACACCACGACCTTATACGCAGCCGACATTATTGAAGAGGTTCAGGAACAGAACGTCGAGAAATACACGCGGGCGTTTCAATTCGCCGGTGTGGATGTTCAATATTTTGCTGCCCTGATTACTCCGGATGGGAAAAACTATAAGCCGGAACTGGTCAATGGTGAGATGCGTTCGAATTATTCTGCCAGCGTCGAACCGGTGCTCATCCAGCAGAATGTGAAAACCGAAGAACAGAGCCGCATCACAGTCAAAATCAATTCTGATGAAATCGAACTGCCCGCTGGCGGTGAGACCGAGCACAGCTATGCTCTGTATGCCGGCCCCAAGCGGGAATCGTTGCTCGGACCGCCGTTGAAGGCGACCGAGATCATGGACTTCGGTTTCTTCGGTCCGGTGGCCAAGCTGATGTTGTGGCTGCTGACGACATTGCACAGTATTGGATTGTCATACGGGATTGCCATCGTCTGTCTGACTGTGATCGTGCGGGGAAGTCTGTATCCCCTGTCGCGGAAGCAGGCTGTAGGTGCTCAAAAGATGAAAGAGCTGCAGCCGCAGATCGCCGAGCTGAAAAAGAAATACGGCGACGATCGCGAGAAGCTGGGCCGGGCACAGATGGAGTTGTTCAGCAAGAATAACTACAACCCGCTGGCTGGCTGTCTGCCGATCTTCCTGCAGCTGCCAATCTTCTTTGGTCTCTATACTGCGTTGAATAATGCCGTCCAGTTGCGGGGAACTCCGTTCCTCTGGATCGACAACCTGGCTGCTCCGGATGCCCTGTTCAAGCTGCCGTTCAGTCTGCCGGTGCTGGGAGACAACTTCAACCTGCTGCCATTGATTACAGTGGGACTGTTTGTGGTCCAGCAGAAGCTGTTCATGCCGCCTCCGACCGACAAAGACCAGGAACTGCAACACAAGATCATGAACTACATGATGATTGCGATGGGCTTCCTGTTCTACCGCGTGCCGGCCGGTTTGTGTGTGTACTTCATTGCCTCCAGTTTGTGGGGGATCTGTGAGCGGAAGCTGCTGGATTTTCAGGCCAAACGTCATCCCGCGACCAGTGCCGATCCGAATGTGATCGAAGTCACAGCTGAGACGAAGAAGTCATCTCCAAATAAGAAGCAGACGGACAAAGAAGAACAGCCTGCGAAAAAAGGCTGGTTTGCCCGCTTGCAGGAGATTGCCGACCAGGCTCAGGCCCAGGCAGCGCTGAATGAAAAACAGCGGGATCAGAATTCCCGCGATAAAGGCAACGGGAAGAAGTCCAAGAAACGTCGATAGTCAGGACGTCCTGAGAGACGCGACATGAATCTGCAGTTTGACGATACGATTGTGGCACTGGCGTCTGCTCCTGGAGCAGGCGCAGCCGGCCTGATTCGCATCAGTGGTCGTGAGATTCTACCCTGTCTGTCAGCCTGCTTTGAAGCGGAAACGGACTGGCAGCAAAGCACGCGCTCGCAGCGGTATCCGGGAACACTGCAACTGGCAGGTTCCGAAACCCGCCTGCCCGGGGCACTCTATTACTGGCCGACGTCGCGGAGCTTTACCGGTCAGCCGCTGGCGGAATTTCATACCGTCAGTTCTCCCCCTCTGCTGGAAGCCGCCATTGAACAGATTGCTTCCCGCGGGGCCCGCATGGCGCGGCCCGGAGAATTCACCTTGCGTGCCTTTCTGGCAGGACGTGTCGATCTGATGCAGGCCGAAGCAGTGCTGGGGGTGATTGATGCGCACGATCATGAAGAGCTGAACCTGGCACTCAGTCAGCTGGCGGGCGGTGTCTCGACCCGGATCGGGCGGGCACGCATCGAACTGCTGGAACTGCTGGCCGAACTGGAAGCAGGGCTCGATTTTGTCGAGGAAGACATCGAATTCATAGACCGCGTGACGTTGGTGACCCGTCTGGAAGGCATTCGCGAGTTCTGCGAGCAGCTGTATGCCGACTCGGCACAGCGGATGGAGTCGACCGGCAGTCTGTCGCTGGTACTGGCGGGGCTGCCTAATGCGGGGAAAAGCACACTGTATAATGCGCTGGTCGGGGATGCCGAAGCCGCACTGGTGTCAGACGTCGCAGGTACCACCCGCGATTACCTGGTGACGCCGCTGAATTGGAAAGGTCAGAGTATCCACCTGATTGATACCGCCGGCCTGGAAACGGGAGCCCATGAAATTTCAGTCAGTGCTCAGAACTTTCGTCAGGCACAGACGCAACAGGCGGATCTGGTGGTCTGGTGCACGGCCGCTGATTTGACGCCTGAAATGAGTGCCGAGGACAGCAGTCAACGCGATCAGTTGGCAGCCGTTCGCAATGTGCTGACGGTGCGTACGAAAAGTGACCTCTCCCCTGTCCCTGTAGAAGCTGATTCTATAGAGGCCGACCTGGAGATCAGTGTTGCGGACGGGACTGGTTTGGAAGCCCTGCAGGATCAGATACTGGAACGTCTGTCTGAGACGCATCGCGGGGGCAGGCATCTGATCGGTTCCACTGCGTCACGGTGTCGGGAAAGCCTGCGGGCAGCGGGTGAATCTCTGGGAGCCGCGGAAGAAGCTGCTGAGCTGCAACTCGGGGAAGAACTGGTGGCGATCGAAATCCGCGAAGCCCTGCAGCATCTGGGGCAGATCGTCGGCCAGGTTTACACTGACGACATCCTTGATCGTATCTTCAGCAAATTCTGCATCGGTAAGTAAGCTGCTGCATCAGACGTTCAGCGAGCGTGAAGCCAGTCCGGCACGGTTCCCGGCTCAATCCCCATCTGCGGAATGAAGTAGAAGAACATGAAGGCGGTGAGCAGGAACACGCCGATCAGATTCAGGATGATGCCGTAAGTCAGCATGTCTGACATCTTGATTTTTCCCGAAGCAAAGACAATCGCATTCGGGGGTGTAGCGATCGGCATGGTAAACGCGCAACTGGCGGAGATCGCTGCGGGGATCATGATCAGCCGGGGGTCGATTTCCAGACTGACCGCGGTGGCAGCCAGGATCGGCAGCACCGTATTCACGGTTGCAATGTTCGATGTGAATTCGGTCAGGAAGGTCAGCATCAGGCAGGCGGCCAGAACCAGAGCCCAGGCGGGCCAGCCGGCGATTACCTGAGAGAAGACATGCCCGACCCAGTCGGAGAGTTCGGTCGATTTGAAAGCGCCCGCGATGGCGAAGCCGCCGCCAATCAATAGCAGGACGCCCCAGGGCAATCGCTCTGCGGTCTCCCAGTCCATGAGATATTCGGTCTGTCCCGTTTCGGATTTCCGGGCAGGAATGGCAAACATCAGAATCGCCATTCCCATGGCAACGGTCGAATCGTGGACCCAGCTTGACGCCTGGTCCGCGGGGATGCCCCACTTCTTGAGGAAGTGAATCGGTAACTGTTCCCAGCCGGCCAGCAGCTCCCATTCACCAAAGATCAATGGTTTTCGCGTGACCCAGAGGATAGCGGTGGTCGCGAAGACGAACAGCATCAGGGCCTCAGCGCGGGTGGGCTGTCCCAGCTTCTGAATCTGTTCCTGAATAATATCTCGAGAGGAGGTTTTGGAACTGGAGAGCGATGGCATTCTCCAGCAAAGAACCAGCCAGGTGATCATAATGAAGGTCACCCCGAACGGGACAACCATGATCATCCACTCCCCTGCCGAGAGTTGCGGGCCTTGCGGAAACTGAGCCAGCCAGATCTGCTGAAAGGCGATATTGGTGGGCGTGCCGATCAGCGTGGTGACACCGCCGATACTGGCGGAATACGCGATGCCCAGCAGCAGCGCGACTGAAAAATGGCGAATGGCTTTTGAAGAATCGACGTTGGAATCAAAGAGTGAGAGTTCGGACATGGAACCGATGATCGCCATGCCGATGGGGAGCATGAGTAGCGTAGAGGCGGTATTACTGATCCACATCGAAAGGAAGCCGGTCGCGAACAGGAAACCCAGCACGACCCGGCGAGGGCTTGATCCGACTACATTAATCGTATGCAGGGCAATGCGGCGATGGACGCCCCATTTTTCGATGCCCAATGCGATAATGAACCCACCCATATACAGAAAGATATTCTGATTAATATAAGCCTGACTGACCGTCGCCGGGTTCTGGATACCGAACAGGGGAAAGGCAAACAGCGGAACCAGGCTGGTAACGGCAATGGGTAGTGCCTGCGTCATCCAGAGGATTGCCATCAGCGCGGTCACCGCAGCCAGACGCTGCGCAGCAGAGGACATATCGTCCGGCGTCGGCAGATTCAAAATGATCACAAACGCGATCAGGCTGAACAATTTACCGTAGAAGGGAATCCGGCTTTCTGAAGTATGTGATGAGTCGCCAATCACGTAGAGAGTATCCCTGGATAATCAGCAGGCGCACTCGCTGGGGAGCAGGCACTGTCAACAGGTTGAATCAGCGTGTCGAATCAGGCTTAGTCCTGTGCCGGATGGATGAACTGGTGGCCCTTGGGGCGGACGGTCAGAACCGGACAGGGGGCTTTCCGCACGACCTTCTCTGCCACGCTTCCGAGCAGGAGGTGCGCGGTGAAGGAACGACCGTGTGTGCCGACCACGATGACGTCGATGTCTTCTTTTTTCGCGTACTTCAGAATATCGACAAACGGATTGCCATGTACCCAGTGGGTCACCAGGTCGAGCCCCTCTTTATCTTCGTCCAGGATCCAGTTTTCGAGTCGGGTTTTGGCGAAGTTTTCGAAGTCTTCCTTGGGCGGAAGTGCATAGCTTTCAAACATGGGCATGTAGACAATGGGGTCTTCAATCACGTTCAGCAGATGCAGCTGGGCATCGAATTTCCGTGCCAGTTCGACAGCGTATTGAGTAGCGGCCTGAGAGGGTTCACTGAAGTCTGTGGGGATGAGGATTTTATTGATTTCAATCATGAGCGGTATCCTTTCAGTGGCCGGGCCGACTAAATTATTCAGGGGCAATCATTGCAAGCAGGCTCCATTATAAGGGGAGTCGTGCGGGAAACAATAGACGGGGGAAGCGGGAAACGACATTCGAAAAAGTGTTTCTTTTTTTTGTTAAGAAACCGAGGTCGTGGTTTGTGAAACCGAGATGATCTCCTTATGATGAGTTGAGGCTCCCGAGAGGCGGGGGCTTGTTTTGTAATGAAAACCGAACAATTTGAGACCTAGAGAAACAATCAATCGGGGAGGCAAAAGAATGGAAAAATGGCCTATTGGTGTATTCGCATCCGTCGACGCGGGACTGGGGGTACACTTCGATGTCGTCCAGGAATTAGGAATCCCCACGATTCAGATTCATGCACCCCATGCGGAGACTCGGTCGAAAGAACTCGCCGACGAATTCATGAAGAAATGTAATGATGCCGGCATTCAGTTGACCTGCGTCTTCGGTGGTTTTGAAGGTGAAAGCTACGCAGATATTGAAACGACGAAGAAGACCGTAGGGCTGGTTCCAGCCGAAACCCGGGCCGCCCGCACGGAAGAGATGAAAGAGATTTCCGATTTCGCCAAACAGCTGGGTTGCGATACCGTGGCGCTGCACATTGGCTTCGTTCCCGAGGATCGTGAATGCGACGATTACAAGGATCTGGTGAAAACCACCCAGGATCTGCTGGATCATGTCAAAGTGAACGGCCAGAATCTGAATCTCGAAACCGGGCAGGAAAGCGCCGATCATCTGCTTGATTTCATCGGCGATGTGGCACGTGACAATCTTAAAATCAACTTTGATCCCGCTAACATGATTCTGTACGGGACGGGCGATCCGATTGCTGCCCTGAAACGGGTTGGCCATCTGGTCGGCAGTGTGCACTGCAAGGATGCCACCTGGGCTCCCGAGGATCAACGCGGCGTAGCCTGGGGAGCAGAAGTGCCTCTGGGTGACGGTGATGTCGGCATGGGAACATACCTGCGGACTCTCGATGAAATCGGTTACACTGGCCCGTTGACCATCGAACGGGAAATTCCCGAGCAGCGGGATCAGCAGAAGGCTGATATCGGCAAAGCGGTCGCTTTGTTGACAGAGCTGAAAGAACAGCTGGCCTGAATGCTGCCTGTTTCTCCTGAAACTGCTGGCGGAGACTGTCTGTGAAGAACGTGTTTGAAGATGTGACCTGTGCCGGATGTTGCTGCGTCTGCGATGACATCCAGGTCACGACAGACGGCCAACAGATACTAGACGTGCAGACCACCTGCCCCCAGGGGCAGGCGTGGTTTGCGCGCTCCCGCCAGACAGAACAGTTACAGCCCCAGATCAATGGCACTGTAGCGTCTCAGGAAGCTGCTTTGACCCGTGCTGCAGAGCTGCTTCAAAGTGCGACCTCTCCCCTGCTCTTTGGCATGGGGCAATCCGCGACCGAAGCGCAACGGGCAGCCATCAGTCTGGCAGATCGCATCGGAGCCACGATCGACAGTGGTGCTGCAGCTTCCACGCGTGCACTCCAGCAGGTGGGAGAAGCCTCCTGCACTTTGGGAGAAGTGCGTAGTCGTGCGGATCTGATTATCTACTGGAACGCGGAGAGTCTACGGTCGAATCCGCATCACCAGCAGAGCCTGAATTCCGGGGCCGACCCGATTTCACGGAAAATCGTCACCGTTGGTGCTTCCGCGTCAGATGCAAGTGCTGACGTTGATCTTACACTCAGTGTTCCTGTTGAGGGGGAATTCGAAACGCTTTGGCGGTTGCGGGCATTGCTCAGGGGGATTGCCCTGAATGGTGATGTCCCCCCAGGTCTGTCAGCGGGAGAACTGGAATCACTGGCAGCGCTGATTCGGCAGAGTCGCTATATCGTGATTTTTTTCGGACCTGCTGACTCTGGAGATCGCCTGTTCCATCGTAAGCTTGAAGCACTTTCATTACTGGCCCGGGAGATTCAGTCTGAACGTCGCTGTCATACCATCAATGTTCCAACTGCAGGTGCTACAAAAGGGGCCGAACCGGTGCTGGCCTGGCAGACAGGTTACGCAGCGGCGGTGAGCTTTGCAGTCGGGTATCCGCGTTTTTCTCCCTGTGAATATGCAACTGTTCGCATGCTGGAACAGAAAGAGGCTGATGTCTGTCTGCTGATCGGTGATGCACCTTTGACGGGACTTTCGGAGCTGGCCCTGCAGGAGTTGCAACAGATCCCCCTGATTCATGTCGGCCCTGCTCCTCTGGGCGACCTTGAGCCGGAAGTCTTCCTCCCGACGGGGATCTCCGGTATCCATTCGGGAGGTTCCCTCTACCGCTTTGACGGAACACCGCTTCCACTACGTGCACTGATTGCCACGCCTCAGCTCAGTGAAGCAGAGGTGCTGCAGCAACTCGAAAGCCTGCTCACGCCTGTTTTGCCTATCTGTTAGCAGGTAAAACCCTTAGGTGATTTCTGGCGAAACAGTATGACTGTTATAACCGTCAGGACCTGAATGAGATTTTTGCCACAGATATCCCTCCTCAGGTGAGGGAACAGAATTCTGACCTAGAGTTAAAATAAGTCTCTATTCAGGAGAACCATGGTGTGATCGGCAGCTCACAAAGACGCTCAAAGCTGTCAGGTTTCATCAGTATTTATTTATGGTTCGCTCAGGTTCCGATTATGATTGCAGAAATTCAGGAAAAACCAGAACTCACTCACAGTGATGCAGCGGGAAATCAGGAGACCGTTGCGATTCGTGTAGAAGATCTGATCGTGGGACGCACGATTCAAAATCCGATCCATGACGCGAATGGTGTGCTCCTGCTGGCTGAAGGTTCCGTGATTACCTCACGTTTCAAAGATTTATTGCGCGAGCGCAAACAGAGTCATGTGGAACTGCACGGCGACGATGCTGCTACAGTGAGCCTGAATGCACTGGCGGGAAATCCGCTGGTCGACGGTACCAGCCAGGGGATCTTTTCTACTGAGTTGACAGAAAAACTGGACCGGTTAATCGAATCAGGGTCCATGTTTGTTGCCAATACCGGACCGGCACTCCGCGATTCGATGGTGGTACATGGCTGTAAAGGGTATGACCAGAAGCATCGCGAGCATCTGTTCGAGCAGCAGAAAAAGTTCGGTGAATCACTGGATGGAATGATGCGCGGCGCGCTGAGTGGGACGACTCCCAGCGGTTCTCAAATCACCAGCATGGCGGCCAGTTATCTGACACAGCTGACTGCTGACGCAGACAGCGTGATTTCCGTCGCAACAGAGGCGGGCAAAGATGAAACCCTGTCGCAGCACTGTCTGCAGATGTCGCTGTTAGGTATGGCGATTGGTGCCGAACTGAACCTGGATGAAACCAACGTAAGAAACATCGGCCTGTGTGGGCTGGTCCACGACTGGGGCATGGTCAAAGTACAGGCCAAAATCGGTAAATGGCGTCGCAAGCTCGATCCACTGGAGCGGATGGAAATGCAGAAGCATCCCATCTTTTCTCTGGAAATGCTGGAAGATGTGGCTGGGATTCCGAGTATTGTGCCAGTCGTCTGTTACCAGGTACACGAACAGCCGAATGGACTGGGTTACCCCCGGCAGCGAAGTCAGAAAATGATTCACCTGTTCGCCCGGATCTTAAATGTGGCCCATTGCTATGTGTCGCTGACCAGTTCCCGTGAGGACCGCCCTGCCCTGATGCCTTACGCGGCGATGGAGCACATGCTGCGTCTGACGAACGAAAAAATGATTGATTCTTCAGCGATGCGAGCCTTGTTGAACCTGCTCTCGTTGTTTCCGGTGGGAAGTTTCGTCACCCTGACGGATGGAAGTGCGGCTCGCGTGATCCGTCGCAATGGGGAAAATTATACGAGTCCGATCGTACAGATCATCCAGACCGCGGATGGCAAACAGGCCGATCCCCTGGATCCGAATTGCATTATTGATCTTCGTCAGAGCGAGTTGGAGATTGATCAGGCCCTGCCCACCCCTGGAAAAGATGAGATCGAACTGACATCCGAACTGTTTTACGGACAGGTTTAAGCTGCCCTGACCGTTAAATTGCTGCTAATCCGAACCTCATAAGCCGTGAAACTGTCGATATTTGCAGAGCCAGATCCACTTCTCCGGGAAAACTGACGATTCCTGAATCAGAAACGGTGGTTATGCTTGAAACTGATCGCGGAATGGCTTATATTTCCATCTCGCTTCCATTAAGCGATGAATTCACAGGGAGTTAACGCCAGTGATTTCAAAGCGGAAACGAAGGGCATGTAGCTCAGTTGGTAGAGCACAGGACTGAAAATCCTGGTGTCGGCGGTTCGATCCCGCCCGTGCCCACTTTTAACCTGAAAACGATGCCGAGCGGGAATGTCTTTTGATATTCCCGCTCGTTTGCGTTGGGGGCATGGGAAGAGCGCATGTCTGAGTTTTACGGTACAAACGAGATCCTGTATTGTCCCGGCTTTGTCTGGTGTCTGCATGCAGATCCCGGGGATGGTGTGAAGCGACTGCAGCAGCGTTTGTACGAACGTTTTCAGTCTGAGGGGCGACAGGTCGTTGTCGCTGAAGAAGCTGACCCGCGTTCGATGAGAAAACGCCTGTTTCAAGAGCCTGCTAGCGTCGACTGGCTGGTGCAGAATTCCAGTCTCTCTCAAAATTCAGCCGAACAGACCATCGGCGACTTTCCTGTCCGGGTCGCTCCCCTGCTCTCACAGAACGCCGCGAATCCACGCCGCTTTCTCGGAATGGCGGCGGCCCTGTCAAAAGACCCCGAAGTCCTGCTCTATGACACAATGGGCATGGATCTGGTAGGGATGCAGAGACTGCATGCGTATGTCCGCGTGCGGTACGCAGGTTGTCTGATTTTTGTGACTCCCCGCACGGATTTGCAGACCGAGTTCTGTCCCTCGCAGCTCTGCCCAACTCAGGGACAATGTCTCAGGGTTCGGCTCTAAATGAGTTGATCACTTCGGTGAACCGATCTGATACAGATAAAATTCTGTTGCCGGACCTGTAACTCGCGGTACGATGAAAGGATGCTGACATAGGATCCATCTGAGACAGGAGCCGGCGGGATGAATGCGGAACACGAATTGAATCTGGAAACGCTCGAACTGAAGGCCTTTGTGCCAGCGAAGGACTTCGAAGTATCCAAGCGCTTTTACTCGGATCTCGGTTTTCAGATCCCCTGGTCTTCGGATGAACTGGCCTATCTGCATTGTGGTAATTGCACGTTTCTGTTGCAGAACTTTTATGTCAAATCGCTGGCTGAGAATTTCATGATGCATCTCTCGGTTCAGAATGTCGACGACTGGCGTGCGCATGTGCGGGAACAGCAGATTGCCGAGACGTATGGCGTGACTGTGACTGAGCCGGAACAACGTCCCTGGCGAATGCGGGACTTTGTATTGCATGACCCCTCCGGTGTATTGTGGCGGATCGCGGAAAATACAGATTGAGTTGTTACTGTTGTGTTAGCGGGCTTCGTTATGAAAAGACGAATCATCCTACTGTTACTTTTTCTCGCAGGATGCTCAAGGAGCATTCCCTCTACCGGGCCTGCGATCTCGTTTGATGAAGCTTCCGGCGTGATTACGATCAATCCGGCTGTCGATTCAAAGCGAAAAGTCAGTTATGGATTTCCACTGGGATCGGTGACTGTGGAAACGCTGGGACACAAAGAGGGGGAGTTGCTCTTTGAGTACACCCACGAAGTCGAAGGAGGCTATACCGTCTATCTTTGCCGGGTTCCCGTGACCGATCAACGAGTGACAATCCAACTGCCGAAAGGCGGTGATACCGAGCCCAGGACTTCGTTTGACCTGGAAGACTGTGAGTTCGTGCGTCGAGGCAGTGTGTTCTTCGATTAAAGCATTGTCCGATTTCAGTGCCGATTGAAGTGGCTGTCCGTGCTGCTGCTGATCCCCAGACTGATTTTATCTGATATGTAAAATGGATCGCGTCGGAATCGACTTGAACGAAACGCATTTACAGGTACTATGAAAGGGCGTTGGGATTTCCTGTGATTAGAAAATGGATTCGTATCTGAGAAAGTAAAGCCGATGGAAGATCAATGGGCCGTGGGCCAGGCTGAGTGGGAAGGTCACCCGCTGTTTGTACGCTTTAACACGTCCGTCCAGGATGGTCATCTGAAAGGCGAATTTCCAATCAAGGTTGGATTTGCCCTGCCTTTTCATACGCCCTCATCAGAAGGTCTGCCCGGTGAAGACGAGATGGAACAGCTGGGCGAGATCGAAGAGCTGATGGAAGAATATCTGGGTAGTGATGGCGTATTGGTACTGGTTTTGACCACTGGGGGGATGCGCGAGGTGATTTTCTACGTTCGTCCTGACACTGATATCGCAGGCGTCCACAAGCGGCTGATGGCGGAAGTTACTTCACATGAAGTCCAGTGTATGGGAGAAAAAGAGCCTGAGTGGGATTCCTATTATGCGTTTGTGGGTGAGTGAATTTCGATGAGTCTGAGCGGAATTTTCCAGTCGAGAGCCGGACTGCTGTGGCTATGCTTGCTGCTGTGGAGTTGCCAGGAGGCGGCGCTTCCTGCTTCTCGCCCCGGCACGGGATCCGGGTGAAGCAGAATGGTGAGCAACATGATTTTGTCATCTGCTTCCAGTGTTACCATATCAGGTGGTATCCGCATGACAAACCTGAGTCTGCCTTCAATCCTACGGATTCACCAGTCGACGCATTTAACAGTGTGTTGCAGCAGGCGGCTGTGCCGCTGCCGGCACAGCCGAAGTGAAAGAGTGTCATTCGAAAATGGGTGATTTACAGGTGTTGATAATTCTGGCCTTGATTATACCGGCTCTGATGGGAGCGCACTGGATCGGGCAGCGCCGAGCCAATCCCCTGCACCGATTGATGCACTCAAACGCTGCTCAGATTCTGGACGAATTAGAAGAGCATACTTTGAAGATTCTCATCGACTTGTATTCGAATCAGATCCTGGAGGCTGATCTTAATCGAACCGATGGCACCGTCTGGCTGTCATTGATCTTTGATACGCGATATGTTCTGGTGCCGTCGATGAGAGTTAATCTGACGTCGCTTGCGAAATCGCTAAAAGGAAAGGGATTGACTGATGAGGCGATCAAACAATATCTCAAGCTGGGGACACCGCAGGAAATAACGGGCAGAAACCAAAATGGCACAAAAGAATGATTCACTATTACGAAAGCAGGATCAACAGGAGTTGCGATGAAGATTAGCTGCTACTGCGGGGAGATGATATTTGACTCGACGGACAATCTGCCTCAAAAGGGGCGTTTAATACCGGATCAGGACTGGCTGGAGATGTTTGATGCGCTGGAGGACCAGGTTGTGGATCGCCTGGCTGCAGGAACGCTTTCCTTTGAAGCGGCCTGTATGCAGATGAGAGAACTGATCTGCTCTCCAGTCCGAGGTATATGGCAATGTGCGGCCTGCGGCAGACTTTATATTGACGATCTGGAGGGACAGTTGCAGTGTTACCTTCCCGAGAAAGACGAAACCGATAAGCGAGTTCTCCGCGGCGTGTAGGAAAAAAACTACCGATTGCTGCTCACAAGGGAAGAACCGCTGCGGAATGAGACATTTGAACTGCCCGATCCACGCAGACGACTCTGCCATTGATCAAAGAAAACGAGTAATAAACCGCGACACGATAAAATGAAGGCCTAATGTTAACAGTATTGAATTTTGATCACTCCCGGACCCTGAGGAATAAGCATGAACTTGTCTCGCTGGATCGAAGCCATGGTTACCTGCAACGGACGGGTTCTCAGACCTGCGCTCCGTGTGGATCGCGTGTCTGATAGTGATTTACCCGATCTTTGTATTCGCATGAATCTGATACTGGATTCGATTGAATATGAACGCTGTGAGGGGCGCCTGATCAATCTGGATATTTTTGATCCGGTGACTTCGCTGCTCGATGAACTGAGAAGTGACAGAGAAGTTCAATTGAAAGACTGGATTAAAACGATTAATACATTCGGCGAATATTATCAACTGGAAAGTATGAATGTGATCGAGGTAGCTCCCCGGGCAGTTGCCAATATCGAAAAGGATGCAGAGCGGCTGGGCATCTTTTTAGGATGAAGTATTCCAGTGTGAAGTTCACTTCTCCGTGGGGGCTTTCTGCTTCTCACTGCAGGCATCGCCCAATGCGGTCAACAGTGGGGTGAGTGTCTTCACATCGTCCAGTGGGTTCTTTGCATGGCCGGTACAGCGGAGTTTGAAGAAGGTATTCGCATGGGACCAGACATAGGTGTCGGAGTTGACCTCACCCTGGTCAGTGGCGAGCTGGTAGCGGCACCAGAGTGCTTTTTGTGGTGAGTCACCCAGCGAGACGGTGCCGTGATCGGTTTCTGTTGCCGAGTTCCAGAGTCCAAGTTCCACCGCCTGTTCGATGCTGGCTTTGGCATGCTTCATTTCGTTTTGCACGGGCTCGCTGTTGAGATTGTCGGGAATCTCTTTCAGGCCGCGCGTAAACTGATAGAAGGTCACCGTCATGCCCCCCGCGTGATCGTAGGCCACTGAGAAGCCATGGTCGGAGGCTGGCAAGGCCCGGGGAGCGGAGCGTTTCCAGTCGGGCAGGTTCGGGAGTGGAAACACCGGGGGAGGCGGTTCGGCATTGGCCGATTGCTGCTCCAGTTTCTGGATCTCCTGCATGATTGCCTGGTTGGTGGCTTCCTGTTGTGGCGTGGGGCCCGGAACCTTCGCATTTTCCTGGTCCTGGCACCCGGTGAAACAGATGAGTAGTAGCAGAAATGAGATCTGTCTGGCGTTCCGCATGATGTCTCCGCAGCGAAGATTTTGAGGTTTGTGAATCAGGAGACAGTATTGTAACATGGGGTGATCTGTTGTCGAGTGTGGACCCTGGGAGCGAGAATCCATTGCGAGTTGTCTGAAATGACTGGTTTGCCTGTCCTCCACCCGTATAGCAAAGTCTGGATGACCTCCCAATCTGAAAGTTCGAGTCTGCGATGTCTGAATTCACCGAAATGATGCGTGCCGTTCAGGCGGGAGACCGTGAGTCAGCTGAAAAAATGCTGCCCCAAGTCTACGACGAACTCCGTAAGCTGGCTGCCGGTTATCTGGCGAATGAGCCGACAGGTCATGCGCGTCAGGCCACTTCCCTCGTTCATGAAGCGTATCTGCGGCTGATTGGGAATGACGAGGATTGGAATGGTGAAGGGCATTTTTTCGGGGCCGCCGCAATCGCGATCCGCCGCATTCTGGTTGAAAATGCACGGGCTCGCCGCAGTCTCAAGCGTGGTGGAAACGCGGTTCGTCTTAATCTGGACGAGGTGCTGCCTTCCACATTGCCTGAGCCCGTAGAAGATCTGATTGCGCTGGACGAAGCCCTCGACAGGCTCTCTTCAGTAGATCCCCGGGCCACGGAATTAGTGCAACTGCTTTATTTTTCTGGTCTTACATTAAGTCAGGCTGCAGAGGTGATGGGGGTTTCCCCCCGCACAGCTGATCGATTATGGGCCTATGCCAAAGCCTGGCTACGAAGAGAAATGCGGAGAAATTCAGAAATATCTGAGATTTGATGACGTCCTCTGCTGCTGTTTTTCGCACTGAGGGGTAGCGAGGTTCAAAGAGGGCCGTTTGGATCCACTTTGTTCTGTTTTACAGACTCCCCCCTGTTGCATGAGGTCAAATCGTGTCTTTGAAAACCAGAAATCTGATCTGTCTGTTGTTCCTGGTTCTGAATGTTACGGCTTTGCAGGCTGCCGATTATTTCAGACAAATACCCCGTCAACCAGCGAAGACGGGGGCCCGCTGGAATGGCAAAACGCAGAACGGCAAAGCCGATTCGCAGGTTACCACCCTGCCCTCCTCAAGTGAAATGTCGGGGCATGTGCAACGGGCCAATTTTCCAAGTCAAAATCGGAGTAAGGTGATTATTATCCTGGCTAAAGCGGGCCCCGGTCAGGGGAAGCCAGAGCTGGATGCTGCCCGGGAAGAGTTTCAGGAGCGGGTAGAGACTGCCATGAAGGCGATCAATGAACTGTTTGACAAACAGAAGGCAATTGCCATCAAACAGGGGAATACACATGCTGCCGATTTGATTGAACGTCAACGCAGACGGTTTAAGGAGAAACGGGTTTTACCCTCGGTCATCAATACCACTCACTTCGAAAAAGAGATGGTCGTAGCGGTGACGGCGATGCAGAAAGCCTACCAGCATGAAATCGCGGAGTGTGCACGGAATGGAAATCAAGCGAAGGCATCCCTGCTGAAGACGAAGGCCCATAATGAGCTGTCTCCCTGCGTATTTGACGGGCGTCGCAAATACGTTCGCGGGGGTGGCGGGATATTCACAATCCAGGCGGATCAAAGCTGGCTGGAAGTCAAAAATCGGGGCAAGAATCATGTTCGCTTTACTGAAGTGGCCCGCAAGCCGGATTACATCGAGTTAAAAGACAATACAACAGACACGCGACTCCGATTATATCATGACCGGGTTTCGCTGAAACATGGTTATTATCCCTGGCGTCACTTCAAAAATGGTCGGTGGGCAAACTAGAATTTTAAGCGATTCAATTCTTCAGAGAAAAGTCTTATATGAACGAACAGGAAATCTTTATTGCCGCGCTGGAGATTGAAGATCTTCAGCAGCGGGCGGCCTACCTCGATCAGGTGTGTGGCGAAGATCATCAGTTGCGGGAACAGGTGGCTGCCCTGCTGAATGAGACGGAACAGTCAGGCGAATTTCTCGGTGTCCCTGTGCTGGAGCAGATGCGGCGGTCGAGCGAAGCAACACGCGTCGCGGGGGAAGATACGGGGGCTCAGCCTGGACTGGATGATCTCGACCTCGGATTTCTACAGCCGGCAACGGTAAGTGGGGCACTGGGAGTACTGGGGCACTATGATATTCAGGAGCTGATTGGCCGAGGGGGCTGTGGTATCGTTTTTAAGGCGTTTGACCAGCGCCTGCACCGGATTGTCGCCATCAAGGTGATGACCCCGGCCATGGCGGCGACTTCTCCTGCTCGCAAGCGGTTTTTGCGCGAGGCGCGGGCCACCGCGGCCATACGGCATGAGAACGTCGTTAATATTTATGCGGTCGAGGAAGCCCCTCTGCCCTTTCTGGTGATGGAATACATTGATGGTAAGACACTGCAGCAGATGATTGATGACAATGGGCCGCTCGATCTGACTACCATCGTGAAGTATGGGCGGATGATCGCAGATGGTCTTGAAGCAGCCCATTTGCAGGGATTAATTCACCGGGATATTAAACCGGGGAATATCCTGATCGAGTCTGGAACGGGACGCGTCAAAATTACCGACTTCGGTCTGGCACGCGCTGCAGATGACGCGAGCCGGTCTCAGAGCGGTATCATCGCGGGCACGCCGATGTATATGTCGCCCGAGCAGGTTCAGGGGCTCAAGCTGGACCGGAAGAGTGACCTGTTCAGCCTGGGGAGTGTTTTATATGTGATGTGTTCCGGACGCCCTCCTTTCCGTGCCCCGTCGACTCTGGCTGTGCTGAAGCGGGTCGTGGATGAGGAACCCCGGAGTATCCGGGAAATCATTCCTGAAGTGCCGGACTGGCTGGTTGCCATCATTCGTCAACTGCACGAAAAAGACCCCGATCATCGATTTCAGTCTGCACAGGATGTTGCCGAGCAGTTAGCCGGAGGTGCGGAAGCAGCTGTGCCGATGCGTCAAATCAGGGATGAGTCGACATCGGCGAAATCAAAAAATCTGAGGCAGAGTCGGTTATCGTGGATGAAGGTTGCGGCGATCCTGATCGTGCTGTTGTCGAGTTTTGGCTTTACCGAAGCAACCGGCATCACCCGCTTGCACAGTACTGTAATCCGCTATTTCTCACCCGAAGGGACTCTGGTGATTGAAGTCGAAGATCCCGGTGTGAGTGTTTCCATCGACGGACAGGAACTGGTAATCAAGGGGGCTGGGGTCGAAGAGCTTCGACTGAAACCGGGACAGTATCAGTTCGAGGCTACAAAAGACGGGGAAGTTCTAAAGAGGGAGCTGGTAACTGTTTCACGGAATGGAAGAAAAGTGATCCAGGTAGACCAGCAACCTGCCCCGGTTGCCTCGATCTCTGCTGATAAGCCTTCACCTGAGTCTAAAGAGAATAGCAAGCCCGTTGATCCGGATCGCCGTGCAGCAGAATATGTCCTCTCGACTGGCGGAAAAGTACGACTCAACGATTTCAGCCGGCATGGAGAGAAGAAAAGTTTCACAACACTGAGTGAACTCCCAGCTACTCCCTTTCGACTTACGCACGTTGAGTTGACTGATAATGCTCAACTTGATGACGCTGGACTGGCTGCATTCCAGGGGACGGAGAACCTGCGATCTGTGGTATATTCCGGTTCCCGTAACTTTACTGAGGTGGGGCTCGCTCATTTAAGTAAAAACCTGGGATTACAGTGTGTTGATTTGTGGAGAACAAGCATCAATAAAACTGGTCTGGAACAACTCTCTCAATTTCCGGATCTCCGTGATGTCAGGTTGGGGGAAACCAGTCTCACTGCCGATGACCTTGCGGTATTGAAGCAATTCAAGAGTTTAAAAAAAATCGAGCTGATCATGCTCAACCATACCGGAGCCGATGACAGTACACTTGCCATACTGTCTGCTGCGCCCCAGCTGATCCAATTGAATCTGGAAGATACCAACGTTACTGATGCCGGTTTGGCTCACCTGGAACAGAATCTAAAGCTCCAATATCTGACATTCAATAGAACCAAAGTCACGAACGTGGGAATCAGAAAACTGTCTCAGGCATTACCGTGGTATCATCCACAGCTGGAAGAGCCGGACAATAATAAACCCGCTCCAAAGTCGATGTCCTCCCAGGCAGATCTGAGCTCAGAGGACCCCGATCGACGCGCTGCGGAGTATGTTCTCTTTATGGGAGGACAGGTCTGGATTAACAAAGACTCCGCTTTCACAGATGGTAATGGCATCAAGACACTCGACAGGTTACCCACAGAACCTTTTCGTTTGACACATGCGAAACTGATCGATAATGCTCGTATAACCGATTCCGGTATGGAAGCGTTTCGGGGAACCAGGCATCTGCGTGGGATCTATCTTTCGAACGCAGTCCATGTGGGCGATAAGGGAATCCTGCACTTGAAAGAGAACAAGCACCTGCACGAAATTCATCTCTGGGGTACACAGGTGACAGGCACGGGTTTCAAGGCTTTTGAAAACTGTGATTCCATCATTGATTTCTATTTCGGCTACACCCGGGTCTCGGATGCCGACATGGCCTTTTTTCGAGATTGTGCCAGCTGGAAATCATTACGCTGTATTATGGTGACTGGACTGGGGATTACGGATCAGGGGATTGCTCATCTGGCAGGTGCTCCGAGACTGGGGCAGATCCATATCGAACGAACGAATGTTACTGACGCTGGTCTGCTCCAGTTAGCGACATGTCCTAAACTGGGGCTTGTAGGAGCGCATGAAACGAAGATTACCAGCCAGGGAGTCGAGAAGTTTCTACAGGCAAGAAAAGGAAAATGTGGCATTCTCTGGGAAGAACCAGGGATGCCTCCCGAGAGTGAGGGGACGGTGGTAGCAAAAGAACCAGCTCCCCTCAGTGTCGATGCCGGTTTTTCACGAGTGTGGCGACTTACGACCATGCAGCCCCGCAAGGCCGAATACGGATGGGATCCTGGTCCGCGGCGGGTTTTGGTGTCTCCGAAATTCGAACGCTGTGAGGAGTACCTGGTTGTCGATCAGAACAGTTCGATTACATGGAAAATACCATCAGGAGCGAAAAGTATATCGACAACCGGCTTATACAACTTTGGGAGCTATGTCAATTTCCGCGTTGCGTTCGATGGAAAAGAGGCATTTAGCAGTGGAGTCACCCGGTTACAGAAAATTCTATTGGATATTCCAGAAGGCAGCTCTACCTTGACGCTTTCGGTGGGACGTGTAACTGATAATGCGGAACATATCGCTGCGTGCCCTGTGTACTGGTTGAAGCCGCGATTTTACAAAGAGCCACTCAGTGCCACGCGAACCATCCCAGAGACAGAGGACTTCATAAAACTCTCGAAACTCACTCCGACGGCAGGTGAAGTGAAAATCGCCCAGGATGGTTCCTCTCCACGGAAATCTGAAGAGCTGACAATTGAGTCACCCGGTTACGATTCCTTACCTGTCTGTACGGAAATGCTCTGGGCGCATGCAAATACGTCGCTATCCTATGAGATCCCCAAGGGGGCGAAACGGTTTCGCGCTGTCGCAGCGGCATACAGGAGTCGTTCGGTTCGCTTCCTGGTGCAGATTGATGGACGGGAAGTATACCGCAGTCCTGTCGCTGGAATTCTGCCAGTCGATGTGCCGATTCCTGAGGGATCCCGGGAGATAACGTTGCTGACTGACGACTGTGGTGATCAGCGGAGTGACTGGGCTGACTGGTGTTATCCGAGGTTTGTGGGTGAACGATAAGATTCTGCAGCATCCAGATGAACAAAATAATTCCTGGATTGATTCTGAGTTCCAATGACTTGTGGTGGGATCGACTGAGGCCGGCAGTCTGGTGGGAGTGATGGCCCATTCGGTCCAGACTTAATTGAGGGACGCTGTCGGTTTATTATTTAGAGTACTTCCAGATGCATTTTTATATGCCTTGATCTGTGAGATAACCAATGGACAAAGCGAATCTATTACCCGAGTTTCGAGTCTCTCTGGAGCGTGTGAAAGAAGGAGAAGAGGCTTATCCGAAGGGGGAAGATATACCACATTATGAATACCACGGACAGCGGACCAAGCTGGGAGGCAGTCCTGACTGGATACAGGAGAATGAAGAGGAATGGCCGGGCTGTCCCCATTGTAAGAACAAGATGCGATTCGTGGCACAGATCGACTCTGTCGAACACGACTGGAATTCGAATCCTCATCGCGTTGACAGCTTCTCTGAGGATCAGAAATGGATGTTTGGCGATGTGGGGATGATCTTTGTCTTTTTCTGCTTTGAATGTCTGGAGACAGTCTCGGTCTTTGAATGTGGTTAAGATTGTAAATGAGCATAGAAGCATTCATCTGGAACTATCGTGATGGCGAGCCGATCGGTTTTGATTATGCGACAGTGCGCGAGATACTTTCAACTGACCTGACCGAGTCCCTGGATCAGTACGGCTGTCTGCGGGTCTGGTTTCAGGAGCCCGATGATGTGGTCGATATTTATCTGGGTGGGAAAGATGCGGCTGAAAGTGGGGATGTCGCTGGGATCATGGTCGCCCGTCCGATCCGGCACCCCGCATTTCTGGAACGGCTGTTTCAAGTGCTGCAACTGGGTGATGTGATGCTGTTTTATTCCGATGAAACGACGCCGGTCTTCCGCAGCGGTGTGGATGCGGGTCAATACCCGGCTGATCTGCTGGCACAACTGGGGGAGCCCCGCTACGTCAATGCACCAGAGGAACTGGTTCAACAGGAACCATAAAGTGCGAGCGGCTAGTCCAGTCGCTGTTGCGCGTTCAATGTGAGACAGTCTGGGAGAACAGATTGATCACGAGAACTCCGGCGATAATCAGTGCCAGTCCCAGAATGGCGGGCAAATCCAGTTTCTGCTTGAAGAGAATCAGGCCAACGCAGGAGATGAGCACGATGCCCACGCCGCTCCAGATGGCATATGCGATACCGACGGGGATCAGCTTCAGGGCCAGGGAGAGAAAATAGAAAGCCCCCAGATAGGTGACCACCGTGATCGCGGTGGGGACCGGCCGCGTGAATTGCTGCGAAGCCTGCAGTGCAGATGTGCCGATCACTTCCAGCACGATCGCCACTCCCAGAGCCAGATAACTGGTTAACATGATTTGCAGTACCCTGTATCAAGAGACGTCTTAAGAATTTCGAGATGTGACGAACCAGCGAGGTTCAATGGATGTCTAAAGATATCGAATGGCGGTGAACTGTCAATGCTGCGGTAAGTTCTATGGGAAAACGCCGCTGGCTAAAAGAAATCCGGAAGACAAAGAGGGGAAACGAGCATGTTACTGGGTTTTGGCTGGTGTCAACTGCGGAGCAGTCGTGAAGCCATCAGGGGGGCGAATTTATCTGACATTGATCAGATCGATGCGGAAATGGATACCGCAGATCAGAAATTATGGAATGAATTTCGAACATGGATGGAAGTGTCTGCAGAATGTTTTATCCAGTGGCAACTGTGTGAGTCGTTAAATAATGAAAATGGCCTGCTGACCTGGTGCGTTTCACGTAATCACAGAACGTCTGCAGTGTGGGAGATGCTTGACTGGATCGTGACACACTGCCCGGGAAGCTATGGTCTGTTTTATTGTCACGACGATGAAGACACGCGGGAGAGAAAATTCCGTGGTCGTCATCCGCAGAAGGATTACGACAATGTGTTTCGAGTCCACCGTTTACTGCATGGCGAACTGACAGAACTGACTGATCCGTTCTTTGGACTGGTTCAGGGAAATATTGATCCTGTGCACCCTTACGATCGGGATGATGAGGAATAATTCAAGAGAGAAGTACAATAAGAACATCCTGCTCAGGCAACGAGCCGCTCATTCCTCTGCAGCGGCTTCGAGCAGGGCGTCGTTGATGGCCTCTTCGAGGGTTGTCTGGTCGAACGGCTTGTTGATGAGGCGATAGCCTTTCTGGCAGAGATCCGTTTTGAGGGTCTGATTGGAATCATAGCCGGTACAAAAGACGATGGGCGGTGATGTGCCCAGTCGGCTGATCTCGTCGTATGCCTCGGTACCGTTCATCAGTGGCATCGAGATGTCGAAAACAAGGCATTTAATGTCTTCCCGTTCCCGGCGGTAGACTTCCACGGCTGCCCGGCCATTATTTGCGGAGAGGACGTGATATCCCAGGTTCTCCAGCATGCGGACGGTGACCCGCATGACGATCGAATCGTCTTCTGCGACCAGAATTGATTTCACCGATTTTGAGCGATTCTGGGTGGCTTTGATATCAAAGCGATCGACGACATGTTGTGAAGTGGGGGTATCGTTTTCATCGACGACAGGGATCATGATTTCAAAGCGGGTCCCTTCACCCGGTCGGGATTCGAAGTAGACACTGCCCCCATGTTCTTCAGCGGTGGAATAAACCATTGCCAGCCCCAGTCCTGTCCCCTGCCCGACTTCCTTGGTGGTGAAGAAGGGGTCAAAGATCCGGTCCTGAATATTTTCCGGGATACCCGGGCCGGTGTCTTTGACATAAAAGCCGATCCTGGCGTCTTCTGATGTGCTGATCAACCGATCGCCGATAGTGATGGTGCCTCCGGACGGCATGGCATCGCGCGAGTTCATGCAGAGGTTGAGCAGCGCCTGCCCCAGTACCAGCGGATTGGCCAGGATCTGGGGCAACTGGGGAGAGAGTTCAAACTCCAGCGAGATGTTTTCAGGGAGCAAGGGACGTAACAGCACGCGCAGGTCGTCAATCACATTTTGAGGATCGCAGGTGATTTTTTCGACTTCTTCAACGCGACTGAATCGCAGCAGCTGAGTCGTGAGTTTTGCGGCACGATCAATGGCGGTGATGCTCTGGGTCAGATCGGAATGAGCCATGGAATCGGAGGCGACTTCATCCAGGGCAAAAGTCACGTAGCCGCGAATGGCCTGCAGCAGATTGTTAAACTCGTGCGCGACACCACCGGCCAGTTTCCCGACCGCCTGCATGCGGCCACTATGTCTGAGTTGCAGCTCATTCTGGCGTAACGATTCGCGGGCCATCTCCAGTTCGGTAATGTCGATTGAGATTTTCAACAGTCCCGTAGTGCCATCATAGAGTCTGAGGGGGACTTTACTCGTATCCAGAATTTTCTGTTCCCCGTTAGATGCAACACGGTTTTCAATTTTGTGCATCAATGGCTGACCGCTTTCGATAATGGAACGATCTTCACTGAGTATATTTTCGGCTTCTTCAGGAGTGGCATGTAATTCACGTTCCGATTTCCCAACAATATGTTCGCGACTGCCGTACCCAGAGAGTTCAATAAACAGATCGTTACAACCCAGGTAGCGGGATTCAGCATCCTTCCAGGAGACTGCGAATGGAATTACCTCCAGAATCGTCTGCAGCAGGTCGTTACGTTCATCGAGTAAACGCTGGGTACGTTTCTGTTCCGAAATGTCCAGATGGACGCCTACCATGCGGGTGGGCTTTCCGTGCTGGTCACGGGCTACCACCTGACCCCGGGCCATCGTCCAGCGATACTGATCTCGTTCGCATAAGATCCGGTGTTCTGATACGAAATGGTCGTGTTTATCACGCGTTACCAGGGCCAGCTGTTGAGTAAACCGATCAACGTCATCCGGATGAATTCGCTTGACCCAGGTTTCGATCTTATGCTCCAGTGTCCCGGGTTCGGCGCCGACCAGATTTTCCCAGCTTTCGTGGAAATATAGTTCATCGTCGGTCGGGTTCCAGTCCCAGCTGCCGACAAGCCCGCCGGCAAAGGCGAGCAGCAGCCGTTCTGAATTCTCCTGAGCACGCTTGTTGGCTTCAATCAACCGGTTTTGAAATTCGATGCTCGGCGTGACATCGGTCTGGATCGCCAGGAAACCAGTGTGTATCTCGTTTTCAAATAAGGGCAGACATTCGATGTAATTCCAGAATGTCTCACCATTTTTCTTGTAATTCAGGATGGTCACATCAAACGGTTCTGTATTGGAAATCGCGAGATGCATTTCTTCAACGACATGAGCGTCACTGTCGGGGCCCTGCAGGAGTTCTCCCGGCTTTTTTCCCAGCATTTCCTCTGTACTGAAACCAGTAATCCGTTCAAATCCCTGATTGATCCAGGTGGTGAACCCTGCTTCGTCGGTGATAATCACTCCGTTGACGGTGCGTTCAATCACCTGTTTCAGGATATTACTTTCAATGTGTTTGTTAGGGAGCGGGTTCATACCTGTTGCTCATCGCCTTCCTGGAATTGAGTGGCAATGGCTTCTAATTCCTCTGCTGATAAGGGGGGAGTTCTTAAGATGTCCGACATCTGATTTGATTTATCAATGGCGGTCAGGAAGACATCCTGGGCTTCCATGCGTCCCTTCTGGTAGTACTCTGACAGCAGTTGATTCACTTTTAAAATCCGTTGAGGAACTGGCTGGTCACACATTTCGGCGAAGGCTTCCGCAACCCGCATGCAGCGGACGAGCCCCTGTGTCATGATGGGCAGGTTCAGCTCGTCATCGTCTTGATGGTGGGCATAGACCGGTTGTACGATGGAGAATGGAAAACCCCATGATTGCAGAACCGCTGCTGAGACCATCCCGTGATCGGTGTTGGTGACCATGTTTTCTGAAGCGGTGAACTGCAATGTCGGGATGCTGCGGACCCGCTTAATGACCCGTTCAAAATAGACTTCGCCGTAGTGCTCTGCGAGCACCAGGACCCCGATGTCCTGCAGGATTCCCAGCAGGTAGGCCGTTTCGGGCGGGACCGAATCATAATAGCGGGCGATGGATTCCGCGGTGGCGGCGATCAGGGAGGTTCGTTTCAGGTACCAGTTTCGGAAGTCTTCTGCCCAGGGTTTCATGAGTTTGGAACGTACGGTTCTCAAACCGAGTGAGAGGCAGATCGCGATGGCCTGCCGGGGGCCGAGCAGAGTGACGATACCTTTGAGGTCCTTCTGCTTGGAAGAAGATGCGACCTGCGAAGAATTACCAACCTTGATGAGTTCGGAAGTCAGTCGCGAATCGGTTTCGATTTCTTTGACCAGCTGCGGAATTGAAATTTCGAGCGTGGAGCGAGCGGCATGTTGAGCCAGGCGGGTCAACACATGAGGGAACGGGGGCACATCAGTGAATTCGGTGATGAGCCTGCGGGCTGCGGGATCAATCATCAGGCAGTGGTGCGAGCGGCGAGAGAGATAGCCGTATGCCGTGTTTAGAATTTCGGCTTCATCCGTATCGAGTTCAATGGTTTTTTCGACACCCAGACAGCTCTCAATGTCAATCCGGTTAAGCGTGTCACTGTCTCCCCTGAGGAAAGCCGGGATGTTGATGAGATCGGCATGCAGGCGTTCGACAATCTGATTCCCGCGCAGGAAGCCCGAGATTTCCTGATCAATGATCAACAGGTCGACCCGTTTTTCATTCACAATTTCCAGGAGATGATCGGTGCTGAGAGCGATGACGACATCCAGGGGCGAATCGGCAGCGGCCAGCACAATTTTGTGTGTGAATGAGGTGTCGGGACTCAGGATGACGACGTTATGTTTTGATCCGGAGTTCTGTGTATCTGGTGCTGGATCGGGTGTTTTGATCAGGGGTTTTCTAGACGGTCGGTCCCCCAGAGCCTGAAGCATCTCCTGGGCGAATTGTTTATAATCGATCGGCTTATGGAAGATGTGCTTGATGCCGCGCTTGTTTAAATCCTGTTCAATCCGGGGTTCAATGATACCTGTGAGTACGCAGACCAGAGGTTGACAGTCTCCCCTACCTATCAACTGTGTACAAAACGCATGGCCGTTCATGCCCGGCATCTTGAGATCGGAGATAACCAGATCGTATTGATGCCGATCGCACATCTGCAAACCAATGCCTGCATCCTCCGTGGTATCACAGTGGAACCCTGCCTGAGTCAACGCGCGTGCCAGCAACTGTCGTAGCGATGGTTCATCATCTACAATCAGCGCGTGATATTGAAAGGAATTAATTACTCAATCCTCCGATTGTCGTTATGACAGTGAGCAGGCTGGTGAAACGGACGGTGCGCTGTCTCATTAGTATTTCACTTGAAACGACCAAACAGAAACAGCCTGATGTCAACAAGCTGTTCCATGGAAAAGAATTGGTATGAGCGCTACCAGAAATATACTTTCAGTGGTGGTAAACTTCAGAAGTGTCGGAGATGGAGGGCTAAACATCTGAGATTTACAGTCAATCAGATCAGGTCACATTTCGTTGAAAATCCATTTCAAGTCGTCTTTCGAAGTTGCGGTCCTGTTGAGGGGAACCTGAATGTGTATTGGCCAGTCAAATCTCTTTGAAACTGTGTTTTGAATCTGAATCCAGGGTGAGACGCTCAGGGGAAAATCTGCACAGTTGTGGGAAAGACTAGTTCTAATCAAGTTGACATACAATATTGAACGGATCTTTCTCGGACAGAAATTCATAAAAATACGACCTCGCGAAATGATTTCATAAGAAACATCATCACTGGTGAAGAAGAGTGAGGATGACACAATTACGAAGTGCGACAATCTGTCTTTCAGTCTCTATACAATGAGGTAAAACCCTCCTGAATCAACGGGGAGGGAGATAGATCGTGAACTCAGTTTCGTGTTGCAGGAGCACACTGTGGATGGCTGGCTTAACTCCAGATGTGACCAGTCCCATTTCCTCGAGAAGTGAGAAGCGCGCAGAGTCGATATTTCCGGCGGTCGTCTGCAGCCGGTCATGCCAGATCTGGTATGTGCCCAGTCGCCCGTCGCGACGATAGTAAAAACCTTTGCGGGGGTGGGTTAAGATCACCAGTCCTGTTTCCAGGTCGTCAAAGCCTGCGAGTTCGGTGGGTGGCTGGCCGGTATCCTGTAGTTCGATTTCTGCATCAGCCCAACTGTCAGTTGTCTGCATGCGATAGCGAGTATAACGGCGTGCTGTCTCGTCGTAGTTACAGTCAAAATGGATCCTGGCGCGGTGCCAGGGAAGTTTCCAGAGATGTCGGGGGATGGAAACGGTCCAGGAGTCCAGGGACGTACCGATGAACCAGGCCGCGTGTTCGCCGGTTTGGGTGTCGGTGACGTAAACGCGATAGTTCGTCTGGCCGAATCGCCATTTGATCCAGGGAAAGCGGACGAAGTGGAAGTCCTGATCCATGAAGGGAACCACGGAGAGCAGTGCCCTCTCCTGCCCATCGACTTCCACCAGGTCGAGTTGGAAGCGGGGATGGATCAACGGGCGAAGTAATGCCGGGTCGATCAGACAGGTGATGATGGCGAAGTGCGCGAGCGTGGTTTCAACATCAATACCACGAGCGGGCTGGCGCGCGAGGAGTTCATCATTGAAAGTGAGATTGTCCATCGGAACTGTCTGAAGACGAGGAGCGTGATGTAGCCGGGTCCGGGTATTGTGTGATCTTTACGGTCGCGAAATTGATGCCGGTTGGTACCTGTGAGGGGGCATGTCACTCTCCTTTATCTTTCTCTGCATTTGATTTTGATTTGGGGAGATTCAGAAACAGCAGGAGCATCAGTCCCACGGCGAGAATGCCTACGCGGAACAGGAGTTGGGCTGTATTACTGGAGGAACCTTTCATGAACAGGTAGCCGCTCATGAAAATCATCATCAGGGGAATAAAGAGGCGATAGTTAACGGGCTGCTGTGGATCGCTCATGACTGGTCCTGAGAATAGATGACGGAATTCAGAAAGGACAATGAATGCTATTCTGGTCGTAGAATGTTCAGTTGTCAACAGGCTTGCCTTGAGTGCGTATTTCTTAAGTTGTCAGAGAGCATCGCGTCGATTCCCTGTGTTGCTCGGACTCGGTGAAAAATCGGAATCAAATAAGTGATCACTGCGTAAGAATGTCGCGGTGTGGCTTTATTGATTTCAAAACTCGAGATCTATCTAAGAGGTGGTCGTTACTCAGGCTGTCATGACAGTCTCAATGTGTCCTCTGTTTGATTTGTCTGTTTAGGCGGCATTTTGAGTGCACGTGAAAACGTACTCAGAATCGATGTGGTGACTCGATGATAATACCGATCCTGTATTGACAATCTGATTCTGAGACATAAACTCCAGTCGCGGTAAGTGTATCGGAACGGATTCCCTTCAAGCTCACTGATAGCGAGAAAGCCGACAAGACGTCGCCGCTTACCTCGCTCGTCACAGGTCAGTGATCCGAAGAAACGATACGGAGTCGAAACCCGACGGTTCGATTTCGATCAGGAAAGGAACCCAACAATGCTCGTACTATCGAGACGTCCCGATCAGAAGATCGTATTTCCCTCCATCGGTGTCACGATCAATGTGCTCAAAGTTCGAGGCGGAGTTGCCAAAATTGGCATCGATGCCCCACGTGAACTGGAGATCTTGAGAGAAGAAGTCGCCACGAATCAAGGAGGCGCGACCTCGTCTGCTGACCGACCTTCCATGCTCGTTAATAAAAGTCAGCATGATCTGCGAAACCGGTTGAATACAGCGCGGCTGGCAGTCTATCTGGCCCAGCTACAGATTCACCAGGGTGATAACGCTGAGGCGGCTAAAACACTGGAAACCGTGGTGGAAGGCTTTAAAGAAGCCGAGAAAATCATGGCGGCGCAACGCTCACCCCAGAAATTGCGCGCCTTGCTGGTTGACGATGATCGCAACGAACGCGAACTTTTAGCCTCCTGCCTGAAATCGTTCGGTTATGATGTCGAGACCGCCGGCGATGGCGTTGAGGCACTGGAATATCTGCAGGAACATCAACTGCCGGATGTGGTTTTGCTGGATATGGCGATGCCTGTCTGCGATGGCCCCCTGGCAGTTCGTCACATTCGCGAGACCCCCTGGATGCGAAACCTGAAAGTATTCGGCGTCAGTGGCGCTGATCCTGGTGAAGCCGGCGTGGCCATCGGCCCCGAAGGTGTGGATGGCTGGTTCAAGAAGCCGCTGGATCCCGCACGCATGATCGGGCAGATTCGCCAGGAAACGTTTGGGTCAATCACCACTGTTTAATTGCCCGGTTTTTTGAGCAAGGCTAACAGTCGGTCGAGATCCAATGGTTTGACGAGGTATTCGTCGAATCCCGCTTCTTTTGCACGTTGGATGTCTTCTGGCTGACCATAGCCCGTCAAGGCGATTAGAAACAGGTCGTCACCGCGTTCAGAGCGTAGTGTGCGGGCGACTTCATTTCCGTTGAGTTCGGGGAGTCCCAGGTCAATCACAGCAGCATCGGGATCGGTGTTTCGAATGAGCTGGAGACCTGTTTTACCGTTCTCCGCGGTGCTCACGTCGAAACCCTCCATACCCAGTAAGGCATTCAGCATCTCGCGGTTGTCCTGCTGGTCTTCAATGACCACAACGCTGCGGATCTGCTGCCTGGACTGTTCACGATGAGAGTGACTGGTTGATTTCCCGTTTCCCTCTGAGGGTTTCGGTTTGCCGTTGCCTCCGTTGGATGATTCATCAATCTGACTGAGATCCTGTTGCTCCAGCAATGGCAGGCGAATCGAGAAGACACTACCCCGATTGATGCCTTTGCTTTTGACCTGAATGTCGCCATCGTGCCCATCGATGATGAATTTGACCAGGGAGAGACCAACGCCCATGCCGCCGTCCTGGTCATCGTGCGTGCGATGTGACTGGACGAACGGTTCGAAGATGGTTTCCATCATCTCGTTCGAGATCCCTTTACCGTTATCTTTTAATTCCAGAACGGCACCATCCGACTCCCTGCGGACATTCATCCGGATGACATCGCCCCGAAATGAGTATTTTACTGCATTGTCGAGTAAATTCACGACGACCTGCCTTAAGCGGTCTTCATCCCCATAGAGGTTCAGCGGATCGTCTGTGATATTCAGTTCCAGCTCCTGGTCCTGCTGCTTGATGGAAGGCAGCATCGAATCAATGGCTTCCTGCAGGGGATCATGCAGATCGAATTTCTTCTTACGGAGTTCCAGTTTGTCCTGGGTCATGCGCGAAATATTCAGCAGGTCGTCCAGCAGGCGTGCCATGTGAGCGGCCTGCCTCTGGATAACGGAAACCGCTTTCTGCGATTCTTCGGTTTCGCTGATGCGGTTGTTCAATAATCGAGACGCACTGAAGACGGCACTGATGGGGTTGCGCAGTTCATGAGACAGCATGGCCAGGAACTGCTCGCGATTCTTGACTGCGGCGGCCAGTGAATCCTGTGTCCGTTTCAGAGTGTTAATATCGATGAGAGTCAGTACCACGCCCTTCAGATCCCGCTTGGAACGGTACGGCAGGACGCGGAGATACATCCAGCGTCCCTCATCATCCTGGACTTCTTCTTCGAGCGGTTCTCCTGTCTGCAATACATTTCGAATCTCTTTGATTAAACCGGGGCGGTCAATGTGATGGGCGAAACTGTCAATGCAGCGTCCCATGTCGTGCGACATCAATTTGAAAATAGGCCCAATCTGGGGGGTAAATTTCCGAATGCAGAGGTTTTCATCAAGGAAGACGGTCGCGACATCGGTACTCTCCATCAGGCTGTCCAGGTCGGAGGTCATGTCCGTCAGGTCATTGATCTTGTTCTGATACTCGGCATTGACGGTATAGAGTTCTTCGTTGACCGAATGGAGCTCTTCGTTCGTGCTCTGTAACTCTTCGTTAGAGGCGATCAGTTCTTCGTTGGCTGCCTGCAGTTCTTCATTGGATGTTTCCAGTTCTTCGACAGTGGCCTGCAGACTTTCCTTGGTGTGCTGCAATTCGGTTTCCAGAGTCTTGATGCGTTCCCGGGCGATGCGCTCGGAACTGAAATCTTTCATATGAGTGCCTGTTTTGCGGTCGGGATCCGCATTCTCTTCACTCATCGGTTCAAACATGATCAACAGCTGCTGCTGC
Source organism: Gimesia chilikensis (assembly GCF_008329715.1). Taxonomy (GTDB): domain Bacteria; phylum Planctomycetota; class Planctomycetia; order Planctomycetales; family Planctomycetaceae; genus Gimesia; species Gimesia chilikensis. The sequence continues at coordinate 99,744 of NZ_VTSR01000007.1, forward strand.
GTAGCGTGTTTGTTTTCGACAGGCTCGATGGAGACGCGATACAGACCCTCTGCACTCCCGGATTCGACGCGCATGCCGCTATAGCAGACGGGAACCTGGTCTTTGCTGATACTCTGCATGGCTGCCAGCAGCGCTGTGCGGAGATCGTCTGTAAACAGATCGAGTGCGTCTTTACTCGGACGGCCTTTGCGGATCTTCATGAATTTTTCCGCGTCGCCGAACACGTGCAGCAGTTCGCGTGATTCGTCGATCAGGACGGCAGCGGGCATATGATGTGCCAGAACCCAGTCGTAAGCGCCCAGCAGGCTGATGTCCATCAGCTCGCGTTTCTTGGTGGCGGGCTGCCTGGTTTCTTCAACTTTGGTTGAAGTCAGACTGGTGTGGGTCAACGGGCCCCGGATATCCGCGGGCAGGCGGATATCGCGGCGTTTGTGATACAGCTTCCAGTGTCCGTCGATCACTTCGAATTCATCGGCCAGTTCCCCGGGGGACTCACTGGGACCCAGCATGAGAATGCCGTTGGCTTTGAGGCCAAAGTGGAACAGGGACAAGGCCCGCTTCTGAGCCCGGTTCTGGAAATAAATCAGCAGGTTGCGGCAGGAGATGAGATCCAGCTTGGTAAAGGGAGCGTCTTTCAATACGTTATGGGGTGCGAAGACGATCATTTTACGCAGGTCCGGATCAACGGAGTAACCTTTCTGCGTTTTATGGAAGTAGCGTTTCAGACGTTTGTCGGATACTTCCTTAAAGGCGTCATCTTCATAGTTGCCGGCACTGGCGAATTCGAGTGAGGCTTTATGTGCATCGGTGGCGAAGATCTTGATGTTGATAGGGCGATTACGTTCTTCGAGCTGTTCATGGAATAGAATCGCGATGGAATAAGCTTCTTCCCCGGTTGCGCAGGCTGCAATCCAGATGCGGATTTCTTCTTCAGGCGGGATGCTGTCGAGCAGATTCGGGATAATCTTCTTTTCCAGAACCGCGAACGCTTCCGGATCGCGGAAGAAACGGGTGACGCCGATCAGCAGATCCATGTAAAGCGAGTTCAATTCCTGGGAATTCTCCCGCAACTGCTCTGCGTAGTCATTAATCGAATCGACCTGCTGCATCAGCAGCCGACGCTGGATTCTGCGGCCGACAGTACTGGACTTGTAGTGGGAAAAATCGATGCCGTATTCCTGGTTCAGGAGTCCGAAGATCAATTCGACTCCCTCATCCAGCGGTTTTTCCTCTACCTGATTCGATGTCAGGGAGTTGTTGTGAAAGGTGACATGCTTTTCAATGGCACCGGCTATTTCTCGCGGTTTCAGGACCAGATCCACCAGTCCCGTCTCTCGTGCCGACTGAGGCATTCCATCAAATTTAGCGGTTTCATTACTCTCACAGATCACGAGGCCCCCTGCATCGTGAACGTCACGAATGCCACGTGAACCATCGCTGCCACTGCCCGAGAGCACAACCGCGATCGACCGGGGGCCTGCCTCCTGGGCCAGTGAGCGGAAAAAATAATCGATGGGCAGCGTCAGGGTTTCTTTGGGATCTTTATCCCGCAGACGAAAACGTCCATCCGAGAGGATCGCTTCTTTTTTGGGAGGGATCAGAAAGATCCGATTGGGAGAGATCGGCAGTCCTTCTTCCGACTGTTGGATGGGGATATCAGTCCGTCGTGCCAGGAGCTCATCCATTACACTTTTAAAGTCAGGTGACAGGTGCTGCACCACGACAAAAGCGATACCGCTATTCACGGGAACCTTGGCGAACAGCTCTTCCAGGGATTCCAGTCCGCCTGCCGACGCACCGACGCCGACGATCGGAAAACTGCTCGGTTCGTCGTCCTCATCTGAATTACGATTGGTATCACCCAGATTAGCATTTTCGCTGTTCATCGTTGAATGTCCTTTTCTCAGATTGCTCTGAATCAGCTCGCAATCAGTTTGATGCGCTTCAAATCTTCTCTGTATGCTTTTCGCAGAAGCGAACCGCATGCCATTCATAACCACAGAGTGTCGATCGTATGGTAAGTCTTATTCTTCAAAGGGGTTATGTGTTGTGGTGTCAGGGCAGAGACCGATTGAGGAGACAGATAAATGGCTGCCCATCGATCAGCAAGGCGGCTGAGAATACGGGCCTGAAGGGACTGTTCACTTGAATGTGCAGTCGTGATTAAGACCGTGGATCTCGCAGGAACAGCCAGAGAAAAAACGAGAACAGACCAAGCAGCCCCAGGCCGAGATGCAGGGACGCGACACTGATCGAACCTGCGAGCGCATTGCCGGTGGTGAGTGGCCAGAAGGGATGCATATCGGCGTGCATCAGGCTGTCAAGGAAGACATGAGAGACTCCGCCGATCAAGCCGGCGATGAGGGATTGTAGCAGCAGCCGTGTCTGTGAAGTCTGCGCGAGACGCTGTTTCCAGCGTGAGGTTGAGGGCATGAGCCGGGCCAGGAACAGTATAAGTCCCCACATCAGCAGACCGGCCACGAGTCCTGCGGCGCTGCCTCCCAGGTAGGTATGCAGACTGCGGTGGAGCGGCAGTTCATTGCGGCTCATATAGTAGAGCACTTCCACATCAATCAGCACGTTGGCCGCCATGAATGAGGTCAGCCAGAATGAACGGGGACCGCAGGCTTTGGTGAGCAGGCCGGGACTGAAATGAAACGGGGTAAGCGGAATGAGAGATCCTCCAAGCTGATAGTTCATTTGCCGGAATCATAGTCTTCAGAGCGCGAATGTGTCTATCGCTGTTTGGAAGTGTCTGGGGGATGCTGGCTGGAAATAGTTCTTGAATGCCGGTTTGCACGGACTATGATGGCGGATGTATGACTGTTCCCAATGGAGGTAGCCCCATGTGCGTTGCTGCATTTATGCCTGGATTTTTTGAGCTGTTGATTGTCTGTTCGATGGCAGTGCTGGGAGTTGTTCCCTTCTGGATGATCTGCAGCAAAGCCGGCTTTCCGGGCTGGATCAGCCTGTTGATTCTGGTTCCGATGTTGAATGTCGTCCTGTTATTCTATATCGCCTTCGCAGAGTGGCCTGCGTTGAAGACGCAGACGGATCGAGGGTCTGCGGAATGATGTCTTAGCCCCGGTGTCATTTCATGGCTGTATTCGCAAACATCATCTTTCTGTTGATCTTATTCACGATCGGATTTGCAATCATTGCGCTGATTTTGATGGGGGCGTTATCTCTGTTGCATGTCCGCCATAAATGGCGGTGGCTGCTGGGGGCGTTTGTAATTTACTGCAGTGCCCTGGGGATCTGGCAATACGGGTTATCACGTCCAGCCGCCGTCTTTGAACGGCAATTTGGCTTTGCCCCACCAGCTGATGTCCGCGAGTTGCAGTCTTCAACATGGATCCTGGGTGATGCGGGACATATCCGGCTGTCGTTTAATGGGAGCCGTGAGACGGTGCAGCGGATTCTCAAACGTGGTCTCCAGCGGCAGGAAGATATGGGATTTCTGGAACGTTATAATCGCGAGTTTTCAGAATACTTCGTGCACGAACGGGAAGAGCTGATTTATAACAAGGATACCGGGCATGTGGAATTCACCTGGCAGGGCATTGATTAAATAGTAAGTTTCAATCAACGTTGTTTTTTCCTGCCGAACCAGCGACCGATGAGGGCGTAGCGATACCAGCGGAAGTATTTGGGAAGCCAGCGGAAGAGCTGGAAGCGGGATTCGCCGGCGTCGCGGTCTTTCCAGGTAGTGGGAATCTCGCCGATCTGTTCGCCGCGGACAAAGGCCTTGGCGGTCAACTCCAGGGCGATTTCGAAGCCCTGCTCGCTTTCGATCTGCAGTTCATTGACCAGGGTGGCGTCATACAGGCGGAAATTATTGGTCGCGTCGTGGGTGGGGAAGCCGACCAGGTAATAGAGTGAGAGTCCCGCCAGGCGGCTGAGCGTGCGTTTGAGCAGCGGACCGCCGAGTTGTCTGCCCCCTTTCATATAACGTGAGGCGCAGACGATGCGACAGCCCGACTGATACAGCTCGAGCATGGGGGCGACATCGTTCAGGTCGTCGGAGAGGTCGGCCATGATGACCAGGGCCGGTCCGTTGTCTGCTGCCTGGAAGCCGGCCCGGATCGCATTCGCGGGTCCCCTGCCCAGTTCGTTTTTGACGAGTGAGAGATAGGGACGCGTGGTCGCCAGATCGCGGGCCACGGGAACCGTGGTATCTTCGTCAAAGTCGTAGACAACCAGCACGCGGAAAGGTTGCTGCAGCCGCTGGTCGATGGCATCGATCAGGCGGGGGAAGTTTTCGTCCTCGTTGTAGACAGGGACGATGACCGAGAGAGGAGTGGCTGCCTGCTCCATCAGATGGTTCCGCGTGCAATCTGTTCTTTGATCCAGGGGATGACCTCGTCCAGCATCTGATCCAGCGTGGTGTCGGCGGTGAAGCCGAGCATGTCTTTTGCTTTCTCAACTGCGGGAGAGCGATACTGCACATCGTGTGGGAATGGTTGTTCGCTTTGATAGCGGAAAGGCTTATCGGGCCCATGAATTTTCTGCCAGATCGTCTCGGCCAGTTCGAGGACCGTCGTCGCCTGGGGGGTGGAGAGGTTGAAGTCCTCATTGAGGGCCTGGGGATGTTCGACACAGAGCCGGATACCCCGGGCGAGGTCTCCGCCGTAGGTGTAGTGACGGACTTGAGAGCCGTCGCCCAGAATCTGTAGCGGATCCTGCCCTTTCATGATTTTCTGAACGAGATCGGGGACGACATGGCTTAAGGCGAGTTCGATATCGCCCGATTTGACATCTTCATCGGTGACTGCCCGGCGTTCACCGATGCCGACGCAGTTAAAGGGGCGGGCAATCGTGTAAGGCAGACCGTATTGCTGATGTGCTCCCTGGGCATAGTACTCCACGGCGAGTTTCTGAAAGCCGTAGGTCGATTCGGGAGGCGGGCAGGTGCGCTGGTCCCCTTCTTTGCTGGGAAACTGCTGCGCACATTCGAAGACCATCGACGAGGAAATGACGGTAATTTTCTGCAGTTGTCCTTCGCGATGGGCGGCGAGAGCCGCGTCGAAGGCGGCCGCTGTGATACGTTCGTTTTCTGCGAGCAGGTCGTAGGCGAATTTATGGAAGTAGGAAATACCGCCGATCATCGCGGCGCCGGCGATGAAGTGATCGCAGTCCTTGAGCAGCCGACTGAGCAGGTCGATGTCTTTGGCATCGGCCTGCAGGAATTCGTAACGGGGATGTCCCTGGTGAGCGGGACTCAATTCGCCGTACTTGGAGAAATTGTCCAGTCCGACGACATCGTAGCCGGCCTCCAGCAGTTCTCCGACGACATAGCTGCCTATAAACCCGGCGGCGCCGGTAATCAGAACTTTCATGGCTCCTGCCTTGTTGTGAATCCAAATACGTCAATCAGGGGTTTGGTGGTCTGTAAACTGCGATACTCGTCGTGACAGGCCCCGAGGATCAGAATGTCTGACTCTTGTTGGATGGTTTCGAGCGAAACGAAATCGGAACTGTCGATGAAGGGATCGGTACAAAGCACCCGCCGGCATTCCAGTGTCAGCACTTTTCTGAGTTTGTAAGATAAAGAACTCCGCGGGTCATCGCAATTCCCCTTGAAGCCCATTCCCAGAATCCCGACCGTCAAGCCGGTCAGATCGTGATTTTTCTTGAGTCGTTCCACAATGAACCCGGGGAGTCCCTCGTTAACCGCCATCGCGGTCTGACCGAGGGTGAGCAGGTTGTGATTGAAGGAAGCCAACTGCATGGTGTCCTTGAGCAGACAGGGACCGCCGGCGAACCCGGCCCGGGCAAAGCCGTTCATGCGGGGGTATTTGTAGGTGATCGCATGATAGATGCGGTCGAAGTCGGCCTCGTAACGCTGGGCCAGCATGTAGAACTGATTTGAGATCGCGAAGTTAATGTAGCGATAGGAATTGGTAAACAGCTTACCCAGTTCGGCTTCGACGGGGGAAAGTTCGATGACTTCCTGACCGAAATCGGAGAAGAAACTGGCCGCCCGCTGTGCTGCCTGTGGGGAACAGCCGCTGACTAACTGGGGGAGTTGTGTCAGTTCCAGCAGTGCCCGGCCCTGGGCAATCCGTTCGGGGCAATAAGAGACATCGATCTGCAGGTCACGTTCGGCGACGAGTCGCCCCAGACGCTGGGTGACTCCGGGGAAGACCGTACTGCGAATGATAAGTAACTGACCGGGGCGGCAGTGCTGGAAGACCTCTTCCAGCACCTGATCGAAGGCTCTGAGACTGGGGTCGAGATATTCATCGACCGGGGTACCGATGGTGACGATGATCACATCCTGCTCGAAAAGTGCCGTGAAGCTCGTAGAACAATGCAGGCGGCCGGATTCGAGAACTCGGGGCAGAAGCTGGTCGGCGTTGATTTCCTGGAACGGCATCTGGCCGGAGCGGATTGTATCGAGCTGCGCCTCGTTGAGATCGATGAGCGTCACCGTATGTCCGCAGTCACACAAGGCCAGGCCGAAAGGGAGTCCCACATGACCGCCTCCCCCGATGATGGCCACGCGGAGAGGATGTTGCACCTGTGTCGTCTCTGTCTGTCCCTCTTGTGCGTTCAACCGGTGACTCCTGTGCTGATGATGATGGTTGTCATTTCTGACTGGTCTGATCGAGGCTCTGTACCGGCCTGTCTTCCGGCACATAAACTTCGACAAAACAGCTGAAGGGATCATCCGGATCTCCCCAGGTTCCCACGAGACGCCCTTTGAACTCTTGACTCAACCCCCTGTCCCGCATGTCATGGCTGACAATGAGGTAATCGTAGGGAAAAGGACGTGCATCAAAGGCAAATTCGCGGTTGTCCCCGAGGAGCGTCTGACGTCCCGCGGCTGCAAAGTTGAAGACATAGGCGCGATCGACCGTATAACGGGCGTCTGCAGGTAACTCCTGAATAATCCGACTGATAAATTGTGGTGCATTGTAATTCACATTCGACCAGTTCGCAATGTGAGCGCGCCAGGTGCGGATCCCCGATCCGGGAAGCATTGCCAGCACAAGACAGGCTGCACCGACCAGTACCGGAAGACGCCAGACGATGCTGCGGTTCCAGAGTGGCGTAGCGAGGCGGCTCAGCCCCCAGCCCAGGCAGAGGAACAGGAGCAAGCCGGGATACGACCAGTAGCCTTTGGTCGGGTGGTGTCCCTGGCAGGCAATGAGCAGGTAAATAGAGGACCAGGTGAGCAGCAGCAGGATACGCTGACCATGGTCCCGGGAACGCCAGACCAGGCCGGTGCCGATGACTAATCCTGCGGCCATGAGTGAAAGCTGAATCGTGCCCGCGTGTTCGCGGAGCAACTGAAACTGCGTGGCGAAGTAAGGCCAGGGAAACAGAAGACGGGAGATGAGTCCCGGACCGGAGCGGTCGAGGACGTTGGTGAAAAACTGATAGCGGAACGGTTCGGGGTAAGCCAGAATCAGAGGGAGCCATAAGGCGAAGACCGCAAGGGCGCAACCGGTGATCACGGTGCCCCGCAACAGGCGTTGTTGCCAGGTTCCGTTGACGAGCAGTGCCCAGCAGCCGAGCTGAATGCAGTAGACCAGCGCAAAGGGATGCGTGAGCATGCCCAGTCCCAGCAGGAGGCCGACGAAGCCCAGGTCGCGGTAGCGTCGTGCGCTGGCATGCCAGCGATACATTATCAGGATTGCCAGCAGTCCCCAGAGACAGCAGAGCATGTCGGGTCGGGAGATGACGGCCGGAAAATAGAGGAGCCGGGAGAGGCTGAAGAGACCCGCGGCGATCAGTCCAGCCAGTGGGTCTTTGAATACGCGCACGGTGAGCAGGTACATCAGAATCAGGGTTCCGACCCCAGCCGCGATGGAGACGAGCCGCGTGGTACTGTAAGTTGGAGGCAGGACGGCGTACAGCGGTGCGGAGACATAAAAGTAAAGCGGTGGAAGTGCGAAGAGCGCTTCGTCTGCCTGATAGAAGGCGCTGCCGGTTTGGCGTTGCGGGGCATACGGGACGCGGGGGATACCTGTCTCTAGAATCGTCCAGCCGGGAATGGCGAACCATTCTTCATCCTGCCCCCCTGCCTCACGGAGTACCAGGGGGACCCGCCAGATCAAAAAGAGGATGACAATCCCGGCGAGGGTCCAGCGACACCAGTGGCTGGTGCGAGAGGTGGTCTGATTCGATTCGGGTTCGGACAAGGTCGGCAGCAGGCTTTCGGTGACGGGACGCGCGGAAGTCGTTTCACAGTTGTTACCGACGATAAACGGTTTTCCAGTCGGGATCAAGCAGATTCCGAAGCAACGATGTGAATCGGCGATCGCTTACTGCGGCAGGCATTCCAGAAGACCCAGCACCGCCCAGGTGGTCCCCCAGTAGACGGCAGTCTCTTCGATGCGATCTTTCTTCTTGGCTTTGGTCCCTTTGACCGGCCAGGAGCCATCTTTTTTCTGAGTCGAGATCAGAAACTGTTCCGCCCGGCTGACTGGTTCGGCCTCTAAATTAACACCTGCTTTACGGAGGGCGAACAACGCCATGCCGGTGCCGAGGGCATCACTGGGATCACTGGTGAGCCAGCCCCAGCCGCCGTCTTCGTGTTGCAGGCTCTGCAACTGCTGGATCATCTGGTCACGCTGCTGATCCTGGTTCTGGCTGGTCGCGAGCAGGAGTTTCATGACGTACCACTCGGTACTTTTGCCCGGAGTGCTCTTGTCGATAAAGGTTTGAGCCTGCTGGATGGTCTTTTGATTTTGGGGATCATCGGCGGCGGTCAGCAAACCGAGTGTGAGCCACATGGTAGTGACGGCGTCGGTTTCCGGTTTGGCTCGCTTCTGAAAGGGAAGTTGCCCGCCTGCTTTCCAGGAACCGTCGGGCCTCTGATCGACACGGAGCAGACCGATCAGTTTTTTGCGGGTTTCCGGATCTGAGTTGGCCGGAGTAAACGCGAACAATTGCTGGACCACGCCTTCTTTATTAGTCGTGCCGGCAAGTTGACCTTTGTCATTTTTGGACAGTGCCTTGTCATTGGCCCAGTCGGTCCATTCCTGCAGACGGTCGCTGACGGTGAAGCCATGCTGCTTCGCGTTCTGCAGACTCCAGAGCATGGTTCCCACGCGGTGGCAAGACGCACATTTCTTTTCCTCAATCCACCACAGCCCCTGCTTTTCGATATAAGGGATGCTGCGCTCTACGGTGGACCGAACTTCGGCGGTGGTGGGCTGGGCGTCTGCGACTGCACCGGTCAGAGCGAGGAGGAGTGAGCTGAAGAGGAACATGGGGAGCGCCTTTGGTTAGGAGACGGTTCTGAGGATCGATTGATATTTCTATTCTAACAGACCAGCATCCATTTATCAGAGTGAAATATAAAAGGTTTTCAATGGAATCGGGATAGAATTTCGATGCACATTGATGTGCCTTTGTTCCCATTAAGAATTGATGAATCAGTCGGGAGCGACTGGCTCAACCAGTTCAGGGCCGTTAGGATTTTCGAATCTGTTCCCACGTTTCTGAAAAGGTTGAATCAATGTTGTTGATCCGGTCGTTGTTCATTGTGCTGTTCGTGAGTTGTAGCGTCGCGGCTGTATCCGCGGGCGAGGAAAAGCAGACGCCCCTGTTTCAGGCGCATGCCCATAATGATTATGAGCATGCTCGACCATTGCACGATGCGCTGGAGCATGGGTTCTGGTCTGTGGAAGCGGACATTTACCTGGTGGACGGTGAACTGCTGGTGGCCCACGATCGGCTTGATGTAACGCCGGAACGGACGCTGCGGAAACTTTACCTGGATCCGCTGCAGGCATATTTTCAGAAACACACTTTTTCCAGTCAGGAGAAAACGCCCCCCTTCACTCTGCTGGTGGATATCAAAACGGATGGGGCGGCGGTGTATCCCATATTACGACAGGAACTGGAAGACTATGCCGCGCTGCTGTGCAGGGTTGAAGACGGGAAATCGATTCCAGGGGCGGTGCAGATTGTGATCTCGGGTGACCGGCCTAAGAAACTGATCGCCGCCGCCAACCCGCGGTATATGGGGATTGACGGGCGGCTCAGTGATCTGGACTCGAAGCAGCCGGCAGAACTGATGCCACTGATCAGCGACCGCTGGACGTCGCATTTCAAATATCGGGGAAATGGGGCGATGTCTGAGGCGGAACGCACAAAACTGCGTTCGATTGTGAAACAGGCGCATGCCGCGGGGCGGCGGGTGCGGTTCTGGGCAACGCCGGAGTCAGAAGCCGTCTGGCGCGAACTGGTGGCAGCGGACGTGGATCACATTAACACGGATCAGTTAGAGCGGTTGAGTGTGTTTCTCAAGAGGCAGGCTGATTAGAGTCTATTTATGTGCCCCGTCTCAGTTCCGAGTCAGGCTTCCTCTTCAAACTCGATATCGGTAATCACGGTACCCGGGGGCAGGTCTTTAACCTGATCGTGGATCTGGCCGTGGACGCTGACGTGGACGGCGACGTCGATCGGTTCGATGTTATCGAGTTCATCTTCGCCGCTGAGGACGAGAGGCGTCTGGTGGCCGTAGACCTGGCCCGGTTCCAGGGTGACGTCCGCTTCGCGAAGTTCCAGCACGCGGGCAGGAAAGAACAGGTCGGTGACGAAATCGGGATCCTGAAGCAGTGTTTCAAATTCGCTGCTGTCTTCGGCGACCGGGGTGATTTTGCCTTCGACCATATCGGCAAAGTAGATGGCCCCCGATTCCCCCTGCGCGAAGACGTCTCCCATGGCGGTGACCAGTACGGCCTGCATTGATTCGGGCATGGCCCAGGTCCAGTCGTCGAGGAGGATCTTGCAGTCGACCTGATCCAGATTAATTGTCAAATCATTTAATGTGAGTGCCACGGGAACCTCTTGCTGGGGAATGAATGTGAATGGTGACGGGATGTCTTGAATTCTGTGGCAGAGAATCTAGCAGAATCCGGGAGTGGTGACAAATCAACGGAAGATTATGGTCTGTCTTCAACCGGTGATATTGCCAGCCCTTGTGCAAATATTCTCTTACAATCCAGAGTGTCCCGGGCAGAGAATTGCAGAGGAGAGCAAAAGTTTGCAGATGGTTGTCTGGTCAAAATACCCTTGGTTTTACGATTGCCGAGAGAAAAAATGTAACATCAGCTACAAATTCATATCGGTTCTCAGCATGCGGCACGCTCCGGTATGCAGCTCGAAAAAAGATCGCAACTATATTGATTTGATTTACTTCCGTCATGTTCAAGGAGTGAGAGTCAGGTTTTGTTAAGAAACTGGTGGATAGGAAAAATACCTATGCAGGAACTCAGGGGAATTCCTGCATTTGAAAACGCGGTATGGGGTTTGCTTTTCATGAGTAGCAACGCGGCCAGGAATATTCATTTTTCCTCCACTTGAAAGGAAGGTGCTCAAATGAAAGGCCTTAGTTTAAAAGTGTTGACTGTGACTGCAGCGTTGGGGCTCTGTCCTCTGCTGTTGTCAGCCCAGGTCCAAACTCCTCCCGATGCCCAACCGAATTCGGGCGATCAGATGCAGATTGATCCGGTCGTTCGTGCGGGAACCGCGCATCTGAATCTGGACGATGCAACCCGGGCCCGGTATCGCTACCATGACGGTCACTGGTGGTTTAAGACAGCCCAGAATGGCTGGCTGGTGGAACAGAATGGTCAATGGGTCGAGTTTTCTCCCATGACTTACACTTCTCAGTCCCCATCTGCAACTGCGCAAACGACTCAGAACGACAACACCGGTAACGCCCAGACCACGGGGAGTGGTAATTACTACTATGGAACCCGGTACACATCGTCTGGTGCCCACAAGCCATTCAGTCACCACCATTTTGGTGGGGCACAGTTTGGTCACTGGGGAACCGGTTATCGTGGCTGGAGTACTCACTGAGTTTAATCCTGTCCGGCTCTGACCTGAGAGGGCCTATAGCGCCGCGAGGCCAGGAATCAGGTCAGCTTACGGAGTTCAGGAGCTGCTGACTGCTCGAAGTGACTCGCTCAGATGAAACGTTCATCAGGATCTTCGGACGGTCATCACAATCAGGAGTGTGTTTAAGGCAGACCAGCAGCTTGTTGCTGATCTGCCTTTTTTGCTGCGCTGATACTCACAGGAGATTCAGTCTGTATTCCTGCGCATGAACTCAATGGTCAGTTCATCCTGTCTGTCGTGCATTTCTGCGAAGTGGAGCGCGAGGATCCAGGACGTGTGGCTGGGGAGACAGATCGTTGCTCCGGGAGCCGCCGAGAGGATCTGATCTGCGAATGAGGAACCGACACCCGCGCTCTCTTACTGGTTCGTTGTTCAGAGTTCGGACAAGGTCAACGGGTGGCTGGTCTTACAACGGGCAATTGTCTGGCGGTTTTCAGACCGGCATGACCGCTCATCGTTCGCCGCTCAATGCTGCTGATCTGTCTGTGAGAGGCAAAACTCCGACATTCTGTCGCTTTTAAGGTGATTTCAGGTCTTTTTCTCAAGTTGGTATGCCGGTTGCGATTGTCGATAAGCGTGGCCAGGAAATACCACTAATAACAACAATTGAAAGGAAGGATTTTCAAATGAAAGGCCTGAGTTTAAGAGTATTGACAGCAGCGACAGCGCTGGGGATCAGTCCCCTGCTTCTGTCCGCACAACTAGAGACAGGCGCACAACTCGACGCAGGGGCCAAAGCAGCCGGCAAGGCTGTTCAGGGGGCCGGTAGCAAAGCTGCCGCCGGTGCTGATGCCGGTGCGAAAGGCGCCGTGCAGACACCCAACCGAGATGCCGCTCCTACTCCGCCAAACACGAATACACCCGGTGAGGCGCTGGATCAGGCGCGTCCCAAATTAGACAGCGAAACAGATGCAAATCTGAAGGGTAAGACTAACGCCCAGACTCCCGGTGAAGCTGATCTGAGAGGTAAGTCGAACCTGGATGGAAAGGCGAATGTTCAGACGCCTGGTGAAGCTGACCTGCGAGGAAAAGCAAACCTGCAGGACAAGACTGACGCCGACCTCAACGATGGAGTCAATCTGCAGAACGATGCTGATGCCCGGATCCAGGGGAACATGAAAGCTGATGGTCCTATGCGGCACCGGACTAACCGTCCTAATATGGATGCTGAAGGGAGTGCTCAGGGACAGTTTGATAGTGACATTGATCCCATGGTCCGAGAAGGCACTGCCCATCTCGACATCGACGAAGCAACCCGTGCTCGGTACCGTTACCACAACGGTCACTGGTGGTATCAGACCGAAAATGGTCAGTGGTTGTTCGACAACAATGGAAGCTGGGAATCTTTTGATCCCATGACTTACCGGAACCCACGTCAGCAGATGGCACCGCCACAGACGTTTCAGAACGACAGTGACGGGAATGCCCAGGCTAATGTAAACGCACGTGGTAACTATTACTACGATGACCCTCGTGGAAATGGTGGCTATTACTACGACGATGGCTCGTACTACAGTGGTTACTATGGTAGCCCCTATTACGATACCTATTACGGTCGTGGATATTATGGCAACCGTGGATACTATCGGAGTGGCTACTATGGCGACGGATACTATAACCGTGGTTATGGTCGAGGCTATTACGGAGACGGATATGGTCGCGGTTGGAACCGTGGGCGTTATGGAACTGGATACCGTGGCTGGTCACGTAATCAACGTCAGGGAGCCGCAATCGGTGCTGGGATTGGTGGTTCACTCGGTGGTCGAACCGGAGCTGCCATTGGTGCCGGAATCGGTGCCGAAGTTGCCGACTAGTCTTAATTCGACAAGGAGGAATCTGGTCAACTTAGTTTGATCATTCCATGAAGGAGCATGTTCAAGGCAGATCAGCCAGGCCCTGAAGCTGATCTGCCTTTTTTCATGCGCGGTGGAAAAGTGGTTGTGCAGAATCTTATTGATGTGTGATGAAGAGAACGGTTCAAAATGTGTTGTCTGGAACCTGTTTCTGGTATGATAGAGCGACTGGAATGCCGTGTGCTGTCTATGATCTATGTGGTCTGAGACGAGCGCTGACATTCAGCAGGATCTGATATGAACAGGAGTATTTTCCATGCAAGGCCTCCGTTTCAACATGTCGATTGTGGTACTGGCGTGGGGCATCGGTCCCCTGCTCTGCTCAACACCGGCAGTGAATGCGGCGAGTGAGGTGGATCGCGATGCCGGTCCGATCGCTGCCGAGAAGCCGGTCACGGAATCTGCGACTGATGCTCCCGAGCAATCGGATGCGAAGGGAAAACAGCCAAAGCAGTCGCCGATCAAAATCGATCCGGTTGTGCGCGAAGGAACAGCGCATCTGGATATCGATGAAACGACACGTTCCCGCTACAGCTACCATAACGGACACTGGTGGTTTTATCTGGGAGACGGCAACTGGATGATCTCCAGGAACGGAAAATGGGAGGCTGTGGATACTTCCCGGATTCGTCGGTCGCAGCAGAACATGGGATCGTCGGGAGCCGCCGTCCGGGGAGGTGCTAAACCAAAGCTACAGTCAGGCACTACAAAATACTACGATGATTCTCCCGCCTATGGCAACTACTACGGGAATGGTACCTACTACGACGGGAGCTACACCCGCCCCTTCTATAACAATAACGGTCGGGGAGATTATGGACGCGGCTATTATGGCAATGGCTTTTACGGACGCGGCTACTATGGTCGTGGTTATTACGGAAACGGTTACTACGGACGTGGTTTGAACAACGGTTCCAGCAACGGACGCTGGGGGACCGGAGCGGGTGGATATTCAAGAGGCCGGGGGCTCGGTTCCTCCGGCGGTGCCGCAATTGGTTTTGGGCCGTGACTGATAGATTCGTTCTTTTTCCCGTCAGGATTTAGCGAGTGGAAATGCTCTCTTTGCAGCGGAAATGGTGAAAAGCTTGCGTTTTGGTCCAGAGTTGGTATTGTGAATAAAAGATTTCCTGTTTAACCAGGTTTGCCTATTTGCTCTGGAGATAAAAGGACGAAATTCAAATGAAAAGCCTTTGTTTGAAAATAATGACCATAACGGTAGCGTTGGGAGTCAGTCCTCTGCTCCTGTCCGCACAGAAAGTGACTGCAGATTCTGAGGTAAAACTCGACCCGATTGTGGCAGAGGGAACGGCCCATCTGAAGCTGGATGACGCGACCCGGGCCCGTTATCAATACATGAATGGCCACTGGATGTATCAGACCGAAGAGGGCAAGTGGCTGGTTCATATGGACGGGGCCTGGAAAGTGGCTGATCCGACCTTCTACACAGTACCGCCGTTGCCACGGCCGGGTGGAAATCCGCTGGGACCCTATTTTGATCAATTCATCCCCGAGTACGCCCGCTGGGGAGCCGTCCGTCCCATCGGAAAAGCGTATTATGATCAGTTCATCCCCGCCAATGGCAGCTGGGGATACGATGGTCCGATCGGTACCGCTTACTTCGATCAGTTTATTCCTGCCAACAGCGACTGGGGATACAACGGACCGATTGGCACCGGCTATTACGATCAATACATTCCCGAATATGCATATTGATCCCAGCGACGTAAAGACTGTTTCAGGCAGATTAACCACTGTGGTGAGTTAATCTGCCTTTTCTTATGCGCGGTGAAAGATTCTGTTGACAGCTTTGCTTTGCGATTTATGATCGAAGCGGGTTGAGCGGCTGCCTCGCGCTGTTCTGTCCTGTTAAGATTTAGTGAAATCAGGCGTACTGCCTGTTGCTATCCGTTGCGATTCTGTGTTCATCGTTCAGAGTAATATCAGCGACGTTGTTGTTGATTTTGAATCAGAGATCTCAACGGTTTTTCACGAGGTTGTCATTTGTCGGCAGAGCAAGGTGACTCCGATTACCTTTCCGGTCATCAGGAGTATCAACAGGTCTTTGAGGAACTGGTTGTCGTTCGA
Source organism: Gimesia chilikensis (assembly GCF_008329715.1). GTDB lineage: Bacteria > Planctomycetota > Planctomycetia > Planctomycetales > Planctomycetaceae > Gimesia > Gimesia chilikensis. The sequence continues at coordinate 115,547 of NZ_VTSR01000007.1, forward strand.
GACAGACTGGTGGCAGAGGTCGTCTGCTCACAGCCTCTGCTGGATCAGATTCACGTGCAACATCGCGAAAGTGCGCGGAACCTGTTGTATTACCTGGCACTCAGACGTCGCGACCTGAGACCTTTGCAGATACGACTGGCGGCGCTGGGACTCTCTTCCCTGGGACGGGCGGAATCGCATGTCATGGCGACCATCGATGCCGTTCTGGAAATGCTGCAAAGACTGCTTGATAAGACAACAGATGTCACAGACTCTACCGAATCAGCAATCGATTTCAACACGGGGGAACGACTGCTGGCGGCGCATGCCGAATCGCTGTTAGGGCCTGCTGCCCCGGGACGCGGCGTGCGGATTATGGTGACCATGCCCAGTGAGGCCGCCGATGATTACGAGTTGATCTATCACCTGTTGCAACAGGATATGGAGTGCATGCGGATTAACTGCGCGCACGATGATGTGGAAGCCTGGTCGCGGATGATCGCGCATCTCCGCCGGGCCGAGCATGCATTGGGAAAGCGGTGTCGCATTGTGATGGATCTGGGCGGCCCCAAACTGCGGACCGGTCCGCTTGAGCCGGGCGCTGCTGTGATTAAGGTGCGTCCCCGCCGCGATGAATATGGCCGGGTGATCGCTCCCGCACGCATCTGGCTTTACCCGGCTGAGCAACCAGCGGCTTCCCCTGCCTCGGCAGATGCCTGTCTGCCGGTCGAAGCGGCCTGGCTGAAGCGTCTGGAAGTGGGAGATAAAATCAGGCTGATCGATGCCCGTCACTCGCGACGAAGCTTGCGCGTGGTCGATTGCCTGGATCAGGGTTGCTGGCTCGAAGCGAACAAGACAACCTACCTGGTGCCGGGAACGACACTGCGTTTAAGGAGTCAGAAAGGTAAGAAACTGAGAGCAACAGAAATCGTCGCGGTACCCGCTCGGGAAAACTGTCTGCTGCTGCATCCGGGAGATCAGTTGATCGTCACCCGGGATCAGACGCCGGGACGACCCGAGGTGCGGGACAGTGCCGGACAGGTACTGACGCCGGCCCGGATTGGTTGTTCTATTCCCAGTGTCTTTGATGATGTGCAGTCAGGCGAGTCGATCTGGTTTGATGATGGTAAAATTGGCGGTGTGGTGGAAAAAGTTGCATCGGATCAGGTGCAGGTGCGGATCACACAGACCCGTCTACAGGGGACGAAACTCAGGGCCGACAAAGGGATCAATCTGCCTGAGAGTCAACTCAGTCTTCCTGCTCTGACGCAGCAGGACCTGGAAGACTTGTCGTTCGTCGCGCAGCATGCGGATGTGGTGGAACTCTCGTTTGCCAATCGGGCGAGTGATGTCGAGCAGTTGCAGGCCGAATTGCAGCGGCTGGACGGACGGCAGCCGGCGATCGTCCTGAAGATTGAAACCCGGCTTGGTTTTGAAAATCTGCCGGATATGCTGCTCACGGCGATGCGTTCCCCCTGTTGTGGCGTTATGATTGCCCGCGGCGATCTGGCAGTCGAGTGTGGCTTTGAACGGATGGCGGAAGTACAGGAAGAAATACTCTGGATCTGTGAAGCCGCCCACGTTCCGGTGATCTGGGCGACGCAGGTGCTGGAGACGCTGGCCAAAGAAGGTATGCCCTCCCGCGCGGAAATCACCGATGCCGCGATGGGGCACCGGGCGGAATGCGTGATGCTCAACAAGGGCCCCCATGTATTACATGCGGTCAAGACGCTGGATGATATTTTAAGACGGATGCAGGCGCATCAGACCAAAAAACGTTCGATGCTCCGCGAACTTCGATTAGCGACTCACTCTTCAGGAAAACATGACCAGGATGGACATCAGAGCAACGACGGCAATGGATCTTGAGACGGTCAAAGCGGTTCACCGCGAGGCATTCGGGCCTGAAGAAGGCCCTGTCATTGTCGCACTGCTGGATGAACTGTACCCCGATCCGACGGCAGTACCGCTGCTCTCGCTCCTGGCTGAAAATGTAGGAAATGTGTCGGGGCATGTGTTGTTTACGAACGTGGTTGTTCACGGTGCCGAGTCTGTCACCGCGCGGATTCTGGCACCCCTGGCGGTGCTTCCCTCTGCTCAGAAACAGGGCGTGGGGCGACAACTGATCGAAGCCGGACTGTCCCAGTTGCGCGATGCGGGAGTCGAACTGGTGTTTGTGCTGGGTGATCCCGCTTTTTATTCACGGTTCGGCTTTGAACCGGCGGGCGTGCGAGGTTTGCAGGCACCGCATCCCCTGCCGGCGGAATACGCGGAAGCGTGGATGGTGCAGGAACTCTGTTCTGGCGTGCTGGGGCGCGTTACGGGTGAGGTTGCGTGTTCTGAGGTACTCAACCGGCGGGAATACTGGATCGGTTAGCGTCTGTGTTATTCGTTCGTGCTCGAGCCGTTTGTTGACAGTCACCTTGAGTCTGGTACGATTTGAGAAGTCTGTTCTCCCAGGAACGGCCCTCGTTGACGCTTCATTATCAAAGGACTGCCGCATCATGATCAGCACTGCCGAAATCAGTTTTTATCCCCTGCAGGAAGAATATAAACCGCTTATCAAAGAATTTATCGCGAAACTGCAGAGCTATTCCGGTCTCCGCGTGACGCCGGGCTCCACGTCAACGTATGCCGTGGGCGACTATGACCGGCTGATGGAATGCATGACCGAGATCATGGCCTGGAGCCACGAAGAACAGGGCAAAGGCGTGTTCGTGGTCAAGTTTCTGCCCGGCTATGAGGCGAAGTGAATCGCGAGTAACGTGGATTTGAACTGTCAGCTCGGGAGAGCTCCATGATCACAAAATTTGTGCTGGACGATCCGGATACGCTGATTTGTACCGGATGGCTTCCGGGGTTCTGTCTGGATGATCTGACTTCGTGGAAAACTCAGATCACCACCTCGGGTGAACTGACGCAGGTGATTCACTGGCATACAGAACCACGCTGGGCAGCTGGTACGGCAGCAGGGAAAACTGTCTGAAACAATTGGGTAACCGCGTCAATGTACTGGTCAACCCGCAGGACAGACAAGAGGCCGTGTTGAATACGTTTATTGACCGCTGGTTGCCTGCGCTGACCTTGCTGGGGCTGACGGGAATTGGTGTGTACTTTTATATTAAGAGACAAGTCCGTTGCCTGAAGAAATGAAAAATCAACCCGACCTGATGGATAAAATATCCATACAGATATCTGAGAGAATCACTATTTCTACACAGTTATCTGAAATGGAGGTTGCGCAGATTGTGGGGGTTGAAAAGCAGGAAATGGAAAAAGGGGGATATGTCTGGTATCGCTTACCAGTTGTCGAGGTTGATGCGCACAGGATGATTTTCAGTCTCGCTTTTTACGAGGGTAAGCTTCGCGAATACAAGATTGCACTGGTGGAGTCAAAACAGAAGAACGGTAGTTGGAAAGACTGGTCCGAAACAGAGGAACGCTTACGGGCCGAAGCTATAGCAGCATGGCTGCGTGATAAGGGTTATGTAGCGAGAGTTTACCCCTGGGGAGAGGTCTGGGTGGGATATGATCCTCAAACTGGGGCTGGATATGCACATATTGGTTTTTTCTCTTTCCATCTGGATTAAAAACGACATCGACTGTGAAAGGCGGAACGAGGAGCATGAACCAACTGATAGTCAGTGTTGATCCCTCTAGAATGGAGATTCCAGATCTGGATATTCGCTATGACCTGTTCGAATTCCTGGATGAGTTGTTTCCTGATATGCTGAAAGACGGAGGCTACGATTATGCAGGAACACAACCGCTGTTACTGATCTTCATTGAGATCCAGCATGAGTCGCCCCGCCCGCAACTGGATTCATTGCTGGAAGCGATTCAGTCATATCAGCGTTTTGGGACTGATTTTAAAAACGCCATCCAGATTTTCATCGATTCTGTGGACAATAATCCGGTTTACTCCTATTCAGATTAATGCCAGGCGCGTATTTAAGGATTTATGAGAGACATTCCCCGTTCTCGTTGTGATGTCGATAGAGGAATGATATGGAGAATGACAGGCAAACAAGGGCCTTGTCCTGGTGGTTACTACTGCCGTTACGGTTTGTGACCGAGGTTACTGTTGGACTCTATGATTTTATTCTTAGTCGGTATCTCGTCGCGGCTGTTCTGGTCGGAATTATCTGGGGGCCACTCTACCTTATCTGGGGGATCTCGACAGGATATTATAAATGGCCAACTCTGATCATTGGGTTAATATTGACGGGTTTGTGGGAGGGATGTTCGATCTTCACGATCCGACATCGAGTACCACGCTGGATGTTACTCAGGGAAGATTGAAGCGGCCCGCTGACTGATCTATGATGACAGCTTCTATTCAGTCAATGTTCGGTTAAAGGGTCCCCTGCTCCATGGAAGCTGTTCCGGATGTCGTGCGGCATCTGATTCATTATGCGTGTCACCTGCTGGTTCCCTTTCTGATTGCGCGCCTGTTCTGGAAGGAACACTGGGTGCAGGCGGGGCTGATTATGCTGGCGACGATGCTGATTGACGTCGATCATCTGCTGGCCGATCCGATTTTTGATCCGCATCGCTGCAGCCTCGGTTTTCATCCACTGCATACCTGGTGGGCGGCAGCCGTGTATGCGGCGCTACTCTGTATTCCCTCCTGGCGCTGGCGGGCGGTGGCGGTGGGCTGTCTGTGGCATCTGGCGACGGATGGGATCGATTGTCTGCTGGGTGGGCATTGTCTGTTTTGTTGAGCGGGCTGTTGCTTGTGAACCACTCCCAAATGGAGTGTGTCGATCAAGCTGATTTTCCGTATGCAGTCTGTGTATGAAACCGGAGGGAATTCAAAGCGATGGGGGCGGATATTCATGCCGTAGTCGAGGTTGATTATACGAGCGATCATTTTGTGGCGCCGACGGGGCTGGCTTATCTCGAATGGCCTCGCAATACCGAATTCTTTAAAGGGCTAGGTGCGTATGACAGTGCCTCTCTGGTACCTCAGAGAGGCTTTCCCGATCGGTGTTCCTTGATGACAGCCCGTCACTACCTGGTCACGATTTGCCCGGATGGAACCTTGTCGGAACTGAATCTTGCTGATGCCATCGAGAAATCAGAGGCTGAAGAATGTCTGGCAACGGGAGAATCGCATACTGTCAGCTTCGTAGAGAGCGGAACGGGTGGAATTTCCAATCCAGACTTTTCGTGGCCGAACTGGATTACTTTTGAGGAATTTGAGACGATCCTGGATGTTTTCAAGTCTCAAGAGCCTGATGTCAGGCGACAATGCGAGGCAGTAATTGCGATTATGAATGAAATGCGTAGGCAGAATTTACCCGTTCGACTTGTTTACTGGTTTGATGTCTGACCTATTAATCGGTGGGTTCGATTTCTCAAGAACGTTAAGCATGGTGTTGCTTCGTCTGGCATCCGGCGGTAAACCATAAAGATTGTTTATTCCTGCTGAAAACTGATCCTGCAAACCTGGTCTGACATCATGATATTATCCTGTCTGCGTCAATGGACTTTTCTGGCGATCCTGACTTTGGTCGCCTTTTCCGGAACGAGTACTGCTGTGGCACAGCCTGAAACCGTGGAGGCGGATGTCTGCATTTACGGGGCGACTCCTTCGGGGATCCTGGCGGCGGTGGCGGTGCAGCGTGCGGGGCGGTCGGCGGTGATTGTGGAGCCCAGCCGCTGGGTGGGGGGCATTCTGGGATCGGGGCTTAAGCCGATGCAGGACTGTCCCAACTATGCGGCGACCGGGGGAATGACCCGGGGGCTGTTGAAAAGCCTGGGGCAGCCGAACTGGACCGAAGATCGAACTGAGAACCGCCGGGTGCTGGCAGAGATCAGTCCGAAGACGATTCGCGAAGACTTTCAGAAACTGCTCGCGGCGCATAAGATCAAGGTGATTTTCGATCATCGCATTGCCGGTTGTAAACCACAGGATGGAGACAAAACCGCGATTCAGGCGGCTCTGTTCGATCGGGCCCCCTTCGACAAACTGGGGACGCCGGTCGTGGAGCCCGAAGCCCGTGAAGCGTTGCGCGTCGCGGCGAGGATCTTTATTGATGCCAGTTACGAAGGGGATCTGCTGGCGAAAGCGGGCGTTTCCTATCGCGTGGGGCGGGAATCGTCGGAGGAGTTTGGCGAGGAATTCGCCGGTGTGCAGCCCCCGGTGGGGTTGACTCCTGTAGATCCGTTCCAGACTCCTGGTGATCCGGAGAGTGGCCTGTTACGCGGGGTGGAAAAGGATCATGGGAGGCCGCTGGGGGCGGCGGACGATTACACACAGGCGTACAACTTTCGGTATTACACGACCAGCGATCCCGCACACCGGGCTCCGTTTGGTGTGCCTAAGGATTACCGGGCGGAAGACTTCGAACTGGTGGGCCGGTATGTGGAGTATCTGAAACAGCAGCATCCCCGCGAGAAGGACCTGCGGCAGCGGCTGATCGGAATTTTTCCGGGCTGGAAGAACTCGGGCGAGTGGAACTATCAGCGGAGTTCGCTGATTTCGATGTCGCCGGTGGGCATCAGCCGGTTTTATGCCGACGGTGATGTCGCCGCGCACGTGAAGATCTGGCAGGCACACCGGGACTATTTGAGCGGGCTGCATCATTTCATGAGTACCGATGAACGCGTGCCTGAGTTTTATCGTCAGGAAGTAGCTGAGCTCGGTCTGGATCAACGCCCTCATCCCGAGACAGCCGGCTGGCCGCACCAGTTGTATGTGCGTGTGTCGCGCCGCCTGGCGGGGCGTTATACGGTGACGGCACACGATGTGTATAACAAGACAGAGATCGAGGACCCGATCTGCCTGACGCAGTACGGGATTGACGTGTACCCGGTTCGGCGGATCTGGTTACAGCAGAAGGGGCAGACCCTGGTCGGTCTGGAGGGCAAGATGTTTGTCGGTGGTTCCAAGGGGCCGACGAATCAGCCCTACCCGATTGCCTATCGGGCGATCACACCTCAGCAGGACGAATGCACAAACCTGCTGGTGCCGGTCTGTTTTTCAGCGACGCACCTGGGATACGCCTCGGCACGAATGGAGCCGGTGTTTATGATCTGCGGTGAGTCGGCGGGGATCGCGGCCTGTCAGGCCCTGGCGGAAAACTGTGCCGTGCAGGAAATCGATGCGAAAGCCTATCGACGGGCCCTGGAGCGTGCCGGGCAGAAACTGGTGTGGGATCCCGCGACGGATCAACCCGACTCAGGTATGGGAAAATCAGGGGGTCGCTATACGATGCGGGGGCTGCTCCAGGAGTGCGATGCGGATGACAACGGGACGGTCTCCCAGGCGGAATGGAATGAAAAGAAATCTCCCTATGAGTGGCTGTTCGAGATCATCGATACGAACAGCGACGGACAGCTCGTCGCCGGCGAATACGAGGCGTTTCAGAGGTATAAAGCGCAGCACCCGGACTGGCAGAAACGGATTAAAACCGCAGGCCTGAAGTGATTTCACGGGTGGCCTGCGGAACGCGTTCCGTCTAGTTGTGGTCTGATTTCAGCAGAGTATCGATGTCGGTAAGTTTTACGCGGAAGACTTCGGTCTGCAGCTTGTTGCGTGAGAAGGCGATATAGAGGGAACCGTCGCGCTCGATGACGTGCGGGTATTGCAGACTGGCGATGCCGGCACTGAATTTCTTGTTCAGCGAGGCAAGCTCAGCGGGGAGTTCGGTTGGTGAAGGAATCTCCAGCTTTGCCAGGCGGGTGAAGGTTTTGTTGTCGGGGCTGACTGCGAGGTGGAGTTCGCGGCGGTTGACCTGGGGATTTGCATTGAGAACGAGCACGCGGTAACCGTGGCTGGTGGCCAGCGAAAACAGTTTGCTTTTCGCGTTGGGGAAGTTGGAGAGGACCGGGGTATCCCAGGTGCGGCCTTCGTCTTGGGAAGTCGAGAAGAAGAGCCGCTGTGATTTGCCGTTGTCCCGGAAGAGTGCATACAGGCTGTTATCGGGCAGGACCCAGAAGATCGGTTCGTCGGGACGGAAGCCAGAGACCTGTTTGACGCCCACGACCGGAAAGGACTTCCAGTCGTTGAGGGCTTTGACGCCGCCGATCAGTACGCTGACATTGAACCGCGAATCGCGGCGGGTGAGAATCCAGTTGTCGGAAGGGAGCTTCTGCGGGGGGAAGTTGTTGATGGCATTGTCGTAGAGCTTGCCCTCATAGACCCACTTATCCTGCTTTGGTTCCCAGCGGTAGGCGACCAGTTCCAGGTGCTTTTTGTCCGGAGGGCCGAACGCGCCGTGTCCCTGGTATTTGGCTGCTAACGTCAGCAGTTGACCATCGCGGAGCCAGAGTCCGCGGGCGATGAAGGCGTGGGGCTTTTCGGGAGTGCCGGTTACCGATTTTGCGGTGCTCCAGTGGAGACCATCGACGCTGGTGGCGTACTTGATTTCCTGGGTCGGTTCATCTTCGATGCGGGGGCCGTCGCTCCAGATGCACCAGAACTTGCCATCATGATAGATCAGGTAGTTGTGCAGGTTCAGTCGCAGGTCGCGGAGGTCGATCTTGTCTGATTTTCTCGGGTAAGGGCCCAGGGCCGCCGGGTTGATGATGGCGTGTTCGCCTTTGAGTACCGGGAGGCTTTGGTAATCGATGGCTGCGGGATCGGTGCCGGAACCGGGGAGGTTCAGAACGGTGACCGGTGAGTCTGATTTCTCTGCTCCGGTAATGGGAGTGATCGCAGCGGTGATTGAGGTCAGAAGGGTGAGCGTATAAATCAGCTGTTTCATGACTGGGGTTCCCTGGTGGAAGCGTGGTTGAGTTCAGGTTGATGTTGGAGGATCTGACCTTCGCTGGCCAGTTGCTGTTGCAGTTCGTGAATCAGAATGTTGCGCGGGGCACACTGTTGCGCAATCGCCAGGTGAGCGGCGACGCCGGCGGCTTGCCCGAGGGCCATCCAGGTGGGTTCCATTCTAATCGAAGAAAAGGCGACGTGCGTCGTCGAGGCAGCCACCGGGACGAGAAGTCCGTCGATGGTCTGCGGTACCATGATCCGATAGGGGATCTCGTAGGGGCGGGTAATCTGGTCCAGCATGCCGAGGTAACCTTCGAGGACGATGGTATCGCCCGGTTGTCTGGGCTGGCAGGGGAAACTGTCGATGGGGAATTCGCCGATGGCGATGGTGTCGGTAAAGGTTTCGATTTCTGCCTGGTCGATCCCCTGCTCCGGCTGATGGGTGATGTGTCTTTCCGTGAGGGTGAATTCTCCCAGGAGGCGACGGCCCTCGCGGATGTAGAGCTGCCAGGGGAAATGTTGATTGTCGGTGAATTCGTCCTGCGGGAGATGATATTGTCGGGCGATCTGGCGATGTTGCATTGGAATCTGCGCGTCGTTTTGCAGGAACCAGAGCAGACCGAGAGTGCGATTGCGGATGCGGGTTGAGATGGCGGCGCGGGTGGCGGCGTCTCCGGTGATATAGCCGCGGTTCAGTTCCGGAAAGGGGAAGCCGAGCGGACGCGGGTTGATGTTGACGTCGGTTTTGTGGTTGGGGAGTGGCGTGACGCTGAGGGCGCGGACCAGCGTGTTAAAGTGAGCGGGTTCGTAACCCCGGCCCGGTTTGAACTGTAGCGGACCGGCCAGACGACCGGCGGCCAGATCGTCAAAGTAGCCGAGGTAGTGGCGGCGGTCATAGTCGGGAGGCGGGTCGGTTAAAGGGGCCGCGTTCGCGGGATCGGTGGTCAGGCAGAGACGGTACGTGTAGGCGGGGAGTCGGTCGTCGCCTGCACCGGTGCTGCCGGGGAGGAACTGTTGTCGCTGGTAGTCGAAGTAGATCTGACCGGCATGGGGTTCGTCGAATTCGTCGCGGGCTTCGCGTCCCATTCGGAAGTCGGCACCTGCAGCAGCCAGGAGATCGCCTTCATAGGTGGCGTCGAGGAAGACCTGTGCGTGGACGGTGATGTGTTGTTGCTTAGGGCTGAGAATGTCGATTGCTGTCAGTCGGTTTGCGCTGGTGGTCGCGGAGTCAAGAGAGTGACTGGTGAGGACGGTGATCTGAGGTTGTGCCTGGAGCATGTCGTGGAAGACGGTTTCGGCGACCGAGGGTTCGAAGTAATAGCCGTCCTGGTAGAGGGCGATGTCCTCCGAATCAGGGGCGTAGCGATCGAGGTAGTGCTGGTGGATCCGTTGTGTGAATTCCTGAAACAGGCCGCCAATCAGGTGGCGGCGTTCGACGTCGCTTTTGCCCAGGCCGCTGGTGGACATGCCGCCTAGGTGGGCCTGGGGTTCAATCAACAGAACACTGCGTCCGAGGCGGGCGGCTGCGATGGCCGCGGCGATGCCGCCGGGTGTGCCTCCGAGGATGGCGATGTCGGTCTGCAGGGTGCCGCTCATGGCTGTTGCTCCTGCGTCCAGACGGTCAGGCCGGTGAGATCACGGGGGTTGGGGCTGCGGAAGAGGCTGATCAGTAGTGCCAGCGATATGAAGGCCAGATTGACGAACAGGCCGACCCAGTAGGTGTGAATCTGGAGGGACCAGGCTGCGGGCAGCCAGCCGCCGGTACTCAGACCGAGATAGAGGTTAACCAGGATCGCCCCGGCCAATCCGATGACGGCGGCGGTGTTATCAACGCGGCGGGTGAAAAAGCCGAGCATGAACAGGCCGAGCAGACAGCCGCCAAAGACGGAGGCGATGATCCAGCTGAGGTCGTTCATGCTTTCCTTTTCGACGGAGCTGAAAAAGACGGCGCCGCCGATCATGGCAGCTGAGGCCAGAACGGCGATCAGGCGGGCGAACCGCAGGTAGAAGCGGTCGTCCCTGCCCGGGGCCAGCCAGGGTTTAAGCAGGTCGACCGTGGTGACGGTGGCGATGGAGTTGATTGAGGAGTCGAGGCTGGACATGGCAGCCGCGAGGACTCCCGAAATGACGAGCCCGGCCAGACCCGCGGGGACCTGGGTGAGGATGAACCAGGGGAAGACTTCGTCGGCCTGGAGGTTAGCGACTGTTGATTCCGGGAAGACGCGGTAGAAGACGAAGACGCAGGTGCCGACCAGGAAGAAGAAGGACCAGGTTAACACAGCGAGGACGGAGTAAATCGTGGTCGCCTTGCGGGCTTCACGGAGGCTGCGGGCGGCGATGAATCGCTGGACGACGTTCTGGTCGCTGGAGTAAATCGTCAGCCAGTTGAGCAGGCCCAGCAGGGAGACAGTCCAGAAAGTGCGTTCGGTCAGGTTGAAGTCAAACGAGCCGATGCCGAACTTACCCTGGGCAGAACCGACTTCAAAGACCTGCGTGAGTCCGCCGGGCAGACGCAGGACGATGATCGTGAAACAGAGGATGCCTCCCAGCCAGAGGACGATGGTTTGTATGACGTCGGTCCAGATGACGGCTTCAATCCCGCCGGCAATGGTGTAGAAGGAGATGAAGATGCCCACGCCTAGAATCACGAGGCGGATATCCCAGCCGGTGAGCAGGCTGACTGGAATTGAAACCAGGAAGAGGACTTTTCCGAGGCGGATCAACTGCAGCAGAATGAAACTGAGGGTGCCGTACAGTCGGGGGACGGTGCCGTAACGGTCGCCCAGGTATTCGAAAGCACTGGTGGTATTCCCCCGACGAAAGAAGGGAATGAAGACGATGATGGCCAGTACCGCGACGAAGGGTAAGGTGAGGTTGGAGATCAGCTGTCGCCAGTCGAGGGCGAAGGCGGCTGCGGGAAAGGCGAGGAACGTAACCGAGCTGATGGAGGTGCCCAGCATGGAGAGGCCGATGGCCCAGCCGGGGAAATTACGATCGCCGAGGAAGTAGTGTTCGGTCGACTGGTTGCGGCGGGAAAACCAGAGTCCCATTCCCGCCATGATCGTGAGATAGACAAGGATCGCTGCCAGGTCGAGCGGGCGAAAGTGAACCGAATTGGCGAGGAGCACTGATAACATAATCGGCCATCCTACTGTTGACGGTGCCGCTGCGGAATAGGAGAATCGGTTATTTATATGTCAAAAACGATCATCGGGAGTGGCTGTGTTGGAGAGTCCTTTTCAGTATGTTGCGAGCAGCCGGGTGCGGTTTCACCAGGAACTGCATCTGCGGCCCCGACGGATTTCGCATTACCGGTTTCTGTATGTGGAAGCGGGGAGTGGCGAGTATCGAATCGCCGAGGAATCGTTTCAGGTCGCTTCCGGTTGGCTGGGGCTGCTGGCACCCGGGGTGCGGGAGAACCGGTATTTCGGGCGGGAGCCGGTGTCGTATCTGTTCGTCGAATTTCAAGCGGCGACGCGGCTGACCGAACAGCCTGCGGTCCCCTTCCCGGGCCAGGAACCGCAGCGGTCGGCACTGATTGGTTTGTTGAAAACGATCCAGGCGGAACAGGCGGATGCGGGGGGCTGTCTCTTGGCGGCGGCGGTGCGGCTGATGTTTCCGGAGGGCGACCAAGGCACACAGCGACGGCTGGATGATCGGCTGCGGAAGGTGGTGCGGCTGATTGAAGCGGCCCCGGATCAGAATCATCGAATCAGCGCCCTGGCGGAGACTGCGGGGCTTTCGGAGCCGCATCTCAGGCGGTTGTTTCGCGAGCAGGTGGGCGAGAGTCCCAAGCAGTTTCTGAGACGGACCCGCATGGAATTCGCACGGCGGCTGATGCAGCAGGAGGGGTTGCGGGTGGGAGAAGTCGCGCACCTGTTGGGGTTTGCGAGTGTCTTTCAGTTCTCGGCCCAGTATCGGCAGGTGCTGGGGCATCCGCCTTCGGAGGATCGGGGGCCGGGGTGATGCGTCAGCAGGAGAATCTGTTTCGCTTCCTGACGTCGATATTCCGGGTGTGTATGATGTATGTGGTATGATGATCTGATGGTGGCAGGAGTGTCGTTAGTGCAATGTATTCAAAGGGAACTGATGGAGAGGTGATGGACGTCTTTAAGCGAATCAATGAGATTGTTGAGAAAACGAATATTGATGATTTCAGAATAGATTCTTATACAGGGGCTAATCTTCTGATTACCGGAAGTTTTGATTTCGCGTATTATCATGAGGTCGAAGTCGAGTTTCACGAGGTTATGTATCTTTCCTTGCCAGTTCTGTTTTCGAACCCACTCTTTCGGTTGGCCTCCGATGTCGAAATCGAAGTGGTTCGAAAATTCATTGCCGTCAGTGACAGGCATACGGTTTATTGTATTGAAGCTGAAAGTGATGCCAGTTTTGAGACAATTCCTTTTTATGTGGTTGCTGAAAGTGTCAGGCTGCGAGAAGGGATCGTTTATTATTATGAACGGGAACATTTAGAAGAGAATGAGCGGATTGCGGACTGGGTGAAACGAAAATCCTGAAGGTGGCCTGCTGCTCTTTTCTTTCAGCCGGATGTGCGTTGTCTGGTATTCACTGCATGATTAAGGACATCAGAGAATGTATCCTTGTATTGTTTTTTATCCTGCTCTTACCGATTCTTGTGCCTTATTCGCTGTTAATGGACCGGGTTGAGAAGCGCAGACTCAGGCAACTGGCGAGTCGGTTTGTCTGTGAGCAATGTGGTGAAGTGCTCGGAGTCGAGGCAATCCGACTGGCGGATGAACGCTGGGATGAGATGGAACTTCAGATGATGCGCATAGAAGAACCAGTTGCCAGGGTTGTGCGGTCTCGTCTACTCGATGCAATATGTCCGCACTGTGGTTGCCAGTATCTGTATCATAAAATGGAGCAGACTTTCATGAAGCGATCAGAAGTTGTGGGGCAGGATCCCGCGGATGCTGAAATGAAGGATCGTTGGTATCGTATCTAACCTGATGTCATGTGAGATGCTGGAATGCAGTTTGTTGTGAAGTTCTGATTGTGTCGTAATCAGGGGCAGCTTTAGTAGAACTATGGAATATGATCCGATCTATCATGTGACCTGTCGGCTTCAGTTGGAGTCGGGGCGGGAGTTGATTCTCAATCATCTGGAACAGTCACAGACTTATGCCGGGATGCTGGAAGGTGTCCCTGACAAGAAAGCCAATGATTGGGGGATTGATGTTGATCTGCGGCGTGCTGCACGTCGTGAGTATACATTGGGAGAGCCGTATCTGATTCCACCGCGCCGTCGTGATTATCAACATGAACCGGGGGATATGGAGCAGGAGCGTGCGCGGCGAGCGCATTATCCCACAGAGTGGGAACGCGATCCGGAGTGGATCCCGCTGGTTTGTTGTATTGGCTGTTTTCGTTCGTTTCCACCAGTCAATGATCCTGAGAAGCATGGCTCCAGCCTGACGGTGGTCTGGTATCAGGATGATTATGCGCTGCCGATCGATTCGCAGATATTAAAGGAATTGAAACGACTGGACTGGGATTCCCTGGCGATCGATTTTGCGTATTGAGGTTTTGAAAGATCTGGCAGGGGACGCCCCCTGCTCTGGAGAAACTGCTTGCAGTCTGCAGTCCTGAGTGCTACTTTGAAGCTGGCACTAGTCTCAATCGAAGCGTGACAGTCTCGCAGTAGGTTTTTCTGCGTGAGGAGGAGACTCTGCCCGAGCCGCGATGGCGGTTCGCATTTCTTCCAATCACAGTCTGTGGCGTATGCATGCTGTCGCTATAAGTGTGCTCATTCAATCTACAGGAGTGTGAAATGATTGTCCACGATCTGGTGCAGACTCAACGCACCTTGCTACGGAATGTCTGGTTCTGCTGTCTGGGGCTGGCGTTGCTCACGGTTGCACCGCTGGCAGTGCAGGCAGATGAGGAACCGCGGACTTCGGAAAATGATCCAGAACTGCAAGAGGACCTGAAAAAACTGCAGGGGACATGGGAACTGTACCACGGCAATGAACTCAAAGGAGCACCCACTATTCGCAGCGTGAAGATTATCGAAGGGAACATAGAAACGATGCGGCGTTACAACCTGCAGGGGAAATTGGCACGTGAATGGCAGGTCGAATTCATTCTGCAGAAAGACGGGGATTTGAAGATTTTTACGTTCTATCCCGTCGGCGGAAAACCTGGTCAGGGCGCTTCGTTTCTGTATCGCATCCAGGGGGATCGTTTTTTTGATGTGCCGGGGATGTTCACGGGCGAAAAATACCGCAACTATCTGCGGGAGCCGGCGTTCTGGGTCTGGAACCGGGTAAAAGATGAGGATGCGGACAGACAGAAGCAGACGAAATTGACTCCCGAGCAGCTGAATATCATCACGGTGATGCCGGGAGATCATATCTTTGTGGGGCATCGCCATCAGAACAAGTATCGAGAGATGAATCTGGATGAGCTGAAAGCGCACCTGGAAAAATATAAACCGAAGCAGGTCACGCTGGCCGTAGATCAGAAAGCGGATATGGAATTCACGAACAAGGTGATTAAGCTGTGCCAGGACCTGGGGGTGAAGGAGCTGGAGATCAGGAAGACGAGTGATGATCCGCTCTTGAAGTCGGAAACCAAACCAGAAGCGAAGCCTGAAGCAAAGCCTGAAGCAAAGCCGGAAAAGTCAGCCACGATATTTTAGCAGGTGCTCTGTTATGGCCGGTCGACCGAATGACTGTCCGCTGTGTGCGGCTCCTGTGGTGTTCAAGCAGGATGCTGACGCCGAATCGCTCTCTTGTCCGGTGTGTGGCTGCCGGATTGAGGGGGCTTCGCTGCTGCTGGCGTTCTGGGAACGGGAGCGGACGGCGATCGAACTCTCGCTCTCCGGCCCTGTGACACTGGAGACCCGGTTAAGCGAACTGGAGTATGAATCACTGACGCTGGTCGAACTGGTGATGTTGCTGGAAGACAATGTCGATGTCGTCGGTTCAGAAGTGGATTATGAGGCATTGAATCAGGCGCAAACCATGCGTGAGCTGTTAGGCCGCCTGTCGCATGTGATTGAGGCACGGCGACCCTGACTGTGTTTCTGAGAACGGGATTGTGACTGAAATCAGACTTGAGGAGAAATCATGAGCGAGCGACTGGAGGAGAAAACAAATCCGTTGATGGAGGCGGTGACCTCTGACGCGCGGTGGGAGTTAGAAGACGAGCTGTTGGTCCAGGTGCTGGGCTTTACACTATATGGTTATGCTTTTGGTGTGGGGCGGGTCATCTTTCTGATGGATGTGGAAGACATCAATGCGAGTGTGGCGGGACAACTGGCGGCACTGGGTGTCGGCCCGAAATATGCGCAGGGTCTGGTTGAAGCGGCGTTCGAATGTTTTATGAATGAAGAGGATCAATCGGTGCATTCGCAACTGGTGAATATCGGGCACTCACATATCGCGTCCGAAGATTTGAGCGAGTGTGTGGAATCGATTTTCAAGAACACCGAAACCCTGCGCGAGCATATGGAATGAGCGTGTGGCGTAGTGCTGGCACGCGCTGAGACGCAATTTTGATGTGCACACACCTCAGAATCGTAGCGTCATATAACGACAGCCGGATAACGACAGCCGGAATTCCTGAGATTAATTACGTTTCTCTCTGAAAACGTTTTTGAACTGGTGATCAGTATGGTATAAGTGTGAGTGTTCTGTGCTGGTTGCAGTACAGGCGCGGCAGAAGCACAACAGCGCGCGACGTGGTCTTCTGCATTCTACGTTAGCACGAATGACGACATCACATCAGGGGGAACGAGCTATGAGTAACGCAGAAGCGGCGTCGCAGGAAGAAATGATCCAGGCTGTCTATCACTTTGCTGCAGAGAAGATGCGGGACGGCGCGTCGAATCAGGAGATCCAGAAAGCACTGATGGAACAGGGCGTCGATGAAGAATCAGCGGGCATCATTGTGACGCAGCTGAATGAGCTGTGTGATCAACAGGCGAAAGAAGCCGGTCAGAAAAACATGATGTTTGGCGCCCTGTGGTGCATCGGCGGGATCGTGGTTACCGCACTGACCTATTCCGCTGCCTCCGAAGGGGGCTCTTACGTCGTGGCCTGGGGGGCGATTATTTTTGGTGCCGTTCAGTTCTTCCGGGGGATGTTTCAGACCGGAATATGAGTGGCTGGTGATTGTGACTGACTGAGAGATGACAACAATGATTAACGGGAACCAGACAGGAAATGAGCAAATATACTTACCGGGATGAAATCGGTTTTTCTAAATTCTTAATTGTATTGATCGTGTTGTCTGCCCTGTTGAACAGCGTGGCCGTGGGTAGCAGCGTGATGCTGTATGACATGCTGGTCGCGGTGCAGAAGGGAGCTGAAGTCACCGATGAAGTGGCCAATGCACACGATGCACGTCAGCTGGTGATCGGGCTGGTTCAACTCGCGGCGGCCATTTTTATTGGAATCATTTTCCTGATGTGGGTGTATCGAATGTGTCGCAATGCCCACAGTATTGAGAATGCCAAGCTCGATATTACACCGGGCTGGGCGGTAGGCTGGTATTTCGTTCCGCTTGCGAATCTCTGGAAGCCTTACCAGGCGATGAAGGAGACGTATGAGGCATTTATTAATCGCGAGAATGATTCGATGATCCTGCCCCTCTGGTGGTTCGCCTGGATTGTGGCGAGCATCATGGCGCGGGTCTCAACCCGGTTTGCAACGGAGACCGATACACTGGACCAGATTATGACGGGGGTTCAGGTCACGATTATTACTGATGTGATCGCCGTGTTCTTGGATGTGGCTGCGATCCTGATGGTGCTGACGGTCAGTCGTGTCTGTAATGAGCGTTTCGCGGTCGATCATTTCGAAGCCGCGACGGAAGACTGGGAGTGAACCAGGGCGATTTAATCGCAGGTAGAAGGAGCGGGAATTGTGAGAAGAACCATCGTTTCGCTTGTGGTTTATGTACTGCTGGTGCCGACTCCCCTGCCCGCCTGTTTCTGGGATTACGATACCCTGCAGATGGAGCGGCAGCGGTTTCCTTACGCGCAGGAACTGATCGCTGGTCATTTTCTCAGACATTCCGAGGCTTATTATCAATGGCGTGTTCAAGACTGGAGTGTCAAACCGTCTGCGGAACGGTCACTCGCTGATTTTGATGATCTGGCGGTGGCGTATGAAAAGCTGGGAGAGCATGACAGGGCGATCGAGGTCATTCAGGAAAAAATGGCGCGCTGGCCAGATGAAGGCCGCTATGAGTCGGAAGCGAATCTGGGGACGTTCCTGATTCACGCCGGTCGGTACGAAGAGGGGCTGGAACATATTCAACGGGCGATTGAAATCAACCCGGAAGCCCATTTCGGTCGTGAGGTCTATCAGAAGCTGCTGGTGAAATATGTGATTCGGCAGCGGGAACAGGGAGCAACCCTGCCATTAAAGCAAAGAGGAAACAACGGGTTTACTGCGTTTGTACTCGAACAGCAACAGATTCCGGAAGCAGACAGGCAGGCGGAGATCCGCAAGGCTGTGAAAGGCGTCCTGGGCATGATGCGTTTTGGGAATTATCGTTCGCCTATCCTGCTGGAAGCGCTGGGAGATCTGCTGTTGTCGAATGGACAGCAGGATGATTCCAAGCTGCTGGCTGCACGGGCGTACTTGAAGGCCTCTTATGAAGCTCCCGAGACGAAAGCGAAAGAAGAATATCGAACGAAAGCTGCCGAGGCGCTGCAGATGCAGTTTGGAAAAAAACTGAGTGAGCTGGAAACGGAATTACAGCAGGATATTAAAACGGCAGAAGAATACTACTCCCGGATTGAAGCGGATGAACATCACTGGTCTGAAAACGGGAAAAATCTGGATCATGAATTCAATTTGAAATATTATAAGAATCCAGCGTTACCTTATGCCCCGGATCCGGAAGTCGCACAATCAGGCTTCAAAGCGAAAACGGGGCTTACGATTGCCCAACTGGTCCAGAGGGCTCTGCTCTATGTCATGCTGGCTGGTGCGGTGGTATTATTGATCGTTCTCAGAATTTCCCGTAATCGGCGACGCAGGCTGGTGACAGATCAGGGACCGTAAGAAAGACGAAACGATGCAACAAACATCATCCTCTCTCATCGAAGTACCGGCGACACCGGAGTATGTGCTGGAGGTGCTGCTGGATCAGGCGCGTCAGGAGTGGAGCAAGCTGTCCTGCACACCCCCAGATCCGATTCTGGTGACACTTGATTCTCCGTTTGAAGAACTCTGTGAGGCGTGCGACTTCGAGGATTCTGAGGATATCTATTTCTGCCCCATTACCTGGTTTGATCTCAAGTATAATGAATGGGATGCTGTACTGTCTGGCAGCGTATTGGAATCAAGTCGTGATTACTGCGAGATCATTGCTTCTTTGATTACCATGCCACAGATTCCGCTGAGATCTTTTTGCGGCAAAACCTGTCAGCCGGCATCCGTTTTTCTTTCGATTCGAGCTCTGTTGCAGGAAGCGGGAGCCGATGTGAAAGACATCGCACCTTCGACTTCGTTGAAGGAATTCACCCGCTGTTACACTGAAACGTTCCTGGGGCCGATTGCAAAGCTAGCCCCCGGTTCTCTACCGGATGTGGATCTGGATGACGGGGGTAAGTTTCGCAGAGAAATGATAAAAGGCCTCTGGAGCATACCCGTGCTGATTGGGTTTTTGATCAAAAGCTGGGCTCCCCTCTATTTTGTTATCGTACTTCTGGTTTACCTGAAATTGATTTTAGACTCCTGGGGAGATGAAACAGCCCCGAATGCACGAGTCGATTTTGGAGAGTTGCGTACGTTTCGGGATCTGTCGGAGCTGATTGCCCAGCGTGCTGTGTTTCAAGCGTGAGTGGTGGGAGCACGGTGTTTCTTTTTTCATGGAGATGACATGATGGAGTCAGCAGAGCCTGTTTTGCGACAGCCGACGACACCGGAGTATGTGCTGGAGGTGCTGCTGGATCAGGCGCGACAGGAGTGGAGCAAAAGCTTAAATATTTCCGAGGAAGAAGAAATCCCGGTGACGCTCGATTCTCCATTGGACACGCTGTTTGAGGCCTGTCAGCTCTATGACTCAGCGGTGATAAGTTTTTATACGAATATCTGGCTGGGGTTGAGCGAGTCAGACTGGACGCAGGTGGTATCGGGGCCTCAGATACACACAGTGCGCGATTTTTGTGAACGGATCGCCGCGCGAATGACAATGCCGGTGATTTCACTGGAGACTTTTATCGGTCGAACGTGTCGACCTGCGTCTGCTTTTCTGGCGATTCGTTCGCTGTTGCAGGAGGCTGGTGTTGATGTCGCGGACGTTGCTCCATCGACTTCGTTATCGAAACTGACACGGCAACACCTGGATCAGTTTCTGGGACCGATCGCCAAACTGGCCCCGGGGGGATTGCCTACTGTGCAGGTGAAACGACCGGTGTGGGATACGAACTGGATTGGAACAGCGGCTATCATATTCTATCTTCTCCTTTGTCCGCTGAGTGTTGGATATGGTACTGCAGCTTATCTGTTGAGTCTGTTTGTGTTGGCATGCCTGGTGATTGCTGCCTATGGCACTAAGGAACGTGATCCGGTCCGGGTACGATTCGGGAACCTGCGTACGTTCAGAGATCTGTCGGAACTGATAGCCCAGCGTGCTGCGTTTCAAGTGTGAAGGTGGGAGCACGGTATTTCTCATTTCATGGAGATGACATGATGGAGTCAGCAGAGCCTGTTTTGAGACAGCCGGTAACGGCGGAATATGTGCTGTCGGTGTTTCAGGACCAGCATCGACAGATCTTCCTGCTGGAGCATGATATGCTTCCTCGTGAAGAACTGACTTTTGAGACACCGGTCGAAGAATGGCAGTGGCAATGCGATTATCTGGAATGGCGGCCCCTGGGACGAGCCTGGAATGAATCCTGGGGTATTGACCTGACCGATGAAGAGTGGCGCGAGGTGCTTACCCCAAAACGCAAGAAAACTCTGGGTGGTGTGTGTGAGTTGATCGCCCGGCATGCTTCTGCCCCTGTGATTCGTGAAGAGACGTTTTTCGGGAAGCCGTGTCGCCCTGCCTCGGCGTTTCTGACGATCCGCGCGTTACTGAAGGAAGCAGGCGCGGATGTGTCAGAGATCGCCCCTTCAAGTTCACTGTTTCCTTATACAAATCAGTTCGCTGGTACTTTCCGTTGGAACATTGCGAACCTGGCCCTGGGAGCCCTGCCGGGGGCTGAGGTCATTAACTGGGATTTGTACCGGGGGGCCGATCTTAGTCTGCTCTGGATGACGGGGACGCTGCCCTTCGCATTGATGTTTTCTCTGGGGAGTCACAGCCTATGGCTGATGCTCGTTCCCGGTTTCTTTCTACTGTTGTTCCTGCTGTTTCGCTGGCAATTGCATCATCTAGGAGGACGACGGTTACAATTTGGAAAGCTTCAGACGTTTCGCGATCTGGCGGAGTTGATTGCGACCGAGGCGCCGGTGGTAGTGACGACCTGAGCAGACTGGTGGGGAGGTTATTCCCTAAATATTGTCGGGTGATCCAACAGTGCCTCCTGGTTAGAAAATAATGTGCTGGCTTCTGCGAACACTGGTCTAACCGGGGCTAACACTCTACGGCTCAGCTCCTGCAGATCCGGGTAACGCAAACATCTCTCTGTAACGACTCCTGGTTTTCACTTCTGCACTGCAGGGACGCCTGCTGTTCAGCTATGCGCAGTCGGTAACCTGTCATACCATCTGATTCTGGCTAGCTGGTCCTGGCCGGGCCGAGTAATTCGCTAGTGCAGATTTCTTACAGAGGACGACGGTGATGCTGATCGATGGTTCTGATATTGTGGAACGGCGGCTGGGGGTCAAGATGGAATTGTGCTTTGAGTACTTCGGGAAATGCAGTGAGTATTTTGTGAGTTGTCTGCGAAACGGTTTGAATGTGCTCCGAAATGATTTGAAATCATACGAGACAAAGAGAACCGATGCGGGTTGTTCCGGTGAAAAACTGGAAAAATCGACGGTGATTCAGGTGAACCCGGGTCACTTAAGCGTGGTGTTCCGGTGCACGCATCGTCCGCCTCGCGCGCGAAGCACAATTGCAACACTTTATGATTCGGAGAGTGACGATCAAGTGCAATCTGTGCATGTACCGGTGAGGCAGGTTCAGTGATAAAAATGACTGACGAAGTAGAACAGGCGATTTGTAATTGCCGAGATAATGTGATCCGAAGGTTGGCTGACTGCGTTGGTGTTAGTGGTAAGTCAGAAAATGATCCGGTTTCCGTTCCTGTTGAGGCACTACCCCTCACTATGGTGATGATATTCTGATAAGATACAGATTGAAAAACTGCAGGCAGAGTAGCCGGCTCGATTCGGCGGGAGAGAGTTTTATGCAAAAAGAAGATGTGGCTTATATTGGTTGTCGACTGGTGGGGCTGTTCTATGCGATCAAGGCGCTGGAGACGGTGGCATCGTTCGTGATGATGATTGTGGCCTTCAGAGCGGGGGCTGAGTTTCCGGCATCGAAGGCGGCGATGTTTTATATGCAACTGATGCCGTTCACGTTTTATACGATTGTGGCCTGTATGCTCTGGTTTGGAGCCGGGACGATTGTCAAATATCTGCTGCCGGAGATTGATGCTAAAGCTTCCTCATCCAAACCAACTGTCGAGCAGATTCAAGCGGTGCTGTTTTCCGCGGTGGGGCTGCTGGTGTTGACCTGGGGGATCACCGATTTGGGGAGCGTGCTGTATCAACTGTTTCAGCTGAAAAAAGCCAGCAACTATGCCGTGATCCCCCCGACACTGCAGGCCCAGTGTGTGGCGGTCGCCTGCCGGCTGCTGCTGGGTTTCTTACTGGTGTTTGGTTCGCGTGGATTGAGCGGTCTGTTGACGCGGTTTCGGCAGCCTGAGCTCAGGTGAGCGTTGTTGTCCGTTATCCAGGGACTTGCTGCAGACACAGCAGTGAATGCGATCTGATCAGATTATTCCGTTGAAAGCCAAAATGGTATTGGCCTGTTATTAATTCGGATTAAAATGTCCCATAGTAAACATTGTCGCGAGATTCCCGGTCGTGTGTATGAGTGAGGTTGCGTGCTGATGAGATGATGTCGATTCTCATTCAAAGAGTTCCCAGTTTATTTTGATTCCGATCATGTTGGGAGTGAGGTGCTTGTGCAGCGGTCATCAGAAACCTTACCTGAGATCAGGTTGATCCTGGAGCTGATCAGCAAAGGGAACTCCCTCACTGATACTCTGACGACGCTGATTAAATATCTGGAATCGAAGAGCGAGGATATGGTCTGCTCGATTCTGCTGCTGGACGAAGAGAATCGACTACGCAACGGGGCTGCGCTGCACCTGCCGGAAGAGTACATCCGACTCACGGATGGGACACTCATAGGTCCAGAGGTGGGTTCGTGTGGTGCAGCTGCCTATCACAACAGGCAGGTTGTGGTTAAGGATATTGAGACGGACCCGCTCTGGAAAGACTTTAAAGATCTGGCTTTGAAGCATGATCTGCGCGCCTGCTGGTCGACCCCGATTCGTTCTTCGACAGGAGAAGTGCTGGGGACGTTTGCGATTTACTATCACAAACCGGGGGAGCCGACTGAGTATCACCGACATCTGATCGAACAGGCGGTTTATCTGGCAGCAATTGCAATCGAGCATGTCCGGATTGAAGCCGACTTGCAGAAAAGCGAACAGGAGTCGCATCGATTGCGTCAGCATCTGCAGGAGGCGATCGAATCGTTGACCGAAGGATTTGTGATTTATGATTCAGACGATCGGCTGGTGATGTGTAATTCGAAGTACCTGGAGATCTACAGCGAGAGTCGGGATCTCCTGGTGCCTGGGCAGCGTTTCGAGGATCATATTCGGATTTCTGCCTACCGGGGACAGGTCGCTGATGCGGTTGGCCGGGAAGAAGAATGGGTGGAGGAACGGGTCCGTCAGCACCAGAATCCTGCAGGTAGTTTTCGCCAGAAGTTGTGCAACGGACGCTGGCTGATGATTTCCGAACAGAAGACGGCAGAAGGAGGCATCTCCGGAGTTCGGACTGATATTACCCAGCAGGTGCTGTATGAAGAGAAACTGCGGAAATCGATTCACCTGATCGAGACTATCCGCAGGCTGTTGTCACAATACATCTCTGATACGAATCCGGATAAGGTGTTTGACGATCTGTTGCAGACGTTTTTAAATATCACAGAAAGTGAGTCCGGTTTTTTTGGAGAGGTCCGTCAATCAAAAGCGGGGTTGTTTGAGCTGATCCCCCGGGCAAGCTGTTACCGTGCATCACTGACTGCTGACTGGGAATGTGCTGAAGTCGAGAAGAATCGGACCCGGGAATTCTTTGAACAACAGGGACTGTTTGAACGGATCATAGCAGACAAAGAGTCGCTGATTGTTAACGATATTCAGAGGGATTTCGAGGATGAAACTACGGCAGCGGGTGGATCTGATGTCGGTGAGATCAAATCGTTTCTGGTGCTTCCCGTCTTCTCCCAGGGTGAACTCTCAGGGGTGGCGGGGATCGCGAACTGTCCGTCTGGCTATGACACGGCTCTGATTGAGTTTATCAAACCACTGCTGGCTGCTGCGGGGACGCTGCTCACCGATTATCGGAATGAAGTCAGGCGACAGGAGAACGAACGGGCACTGCAGATCTCGGAAGAACGTTTTTCCAAAATCTTTCGACTCAACCCGATATCCAAGGGAATTCTGAGTCTGTCGACAGGCTCTGTGATCGATGTCAACGAATCATTCCTGGCAACCACGCGTTATCAACGCGAAGAGGTGGTTGGAAAAACGATCCATGAACTGCAGTTCTTTCCGGATGACAGCTACTGGGAAGAGATCATTCATAGTGTGTGCGAAAACGGGCACGTCTATGAGCAGGAAATAGTAGTAATCATCAATGGTGGTGAAAAAAGAGTCATGGACTGTTCCGCCTGGATTATTGAAAGTGACGATGAACCGCTGTTGCTGTTGATGATTAAGGATCTGACGGAACAGCGACAGACCGAAGAACAAAATCGGCAGATGCAGATTCAGCTGCAACACAGCCAGAAAATCAAAGCGATCGGCCAGCTGGCAGCGGGAGTGGCGCACGAGTTTAATAACATTCTGGTTGGCATCAATTTGAATGCTGAACTCATGTTGCTGACGCCTGAGGAACAGATTCCAGAAGACTTTCGGGAACCCTTGCGGGAGATTCAAAAGTCAGGCGAACGTGCTGCAGAGCTCGTTAAACAGTTGCTGGCTTTCGGACGAAAGAAAGCCCCGAATACTTCCTGGTTTGATGTAAATGCACTGATCATGAATCATCGTGCCATGATCCAACGCATCCTGGGAGGTTCCGTCAAGCTGATCCTGGATCTGTCACCCATGGCTGGGATGGTCTGGGCGGATGAAGCTGAGATCGAGCAGGCGTTGATGAATCTAGTCGTCAATGCGCGAGACGCGATGGCCTCAGGTGGCGATCTTATACTGCGAACTCAGAATGTGAATCTCACCGCAGCTCAGATAGCTGATCAGAGTGGATGCCTGCCTGGAAGTTATGCGCTTTTGACAGTGTCGGATACTGGTTGTGGCATGACGCCTGAAGTTCTGGAGCGAATTTTCGAACCGTTTTTTACGACCAAGCCGGCAGCAGAAGGGACCGGACTGGGATTGTCCACCGTCCAGCGGAATCTGTCTGATAATGGCGGATTTATTTCGGTGGAAAGCAGACTGGATAAAGGAACTCAATTTCGAGTCTATTTGCCGCGGGAGCAGCGTATCAAGGCGAGAGAAACCAGGCAGACTGAAGTTCCCACGAACAAAAAACAGATGGCCGGTGGAACAGAAACGATCCTGGTTTGTGATGACGAACCGATTGTGCTGTCGACGATATCAGCACTCTTGAGCCGACTGGGGTATAAGGTGCTCCGGGCACTGGGGCCGGTGGAGGCTCTGAAAACCGTCGAAACGCATACAGAAGCGATATCGCTGTTATGTACTGACTTTAATATGCCCCAGATCAATGGAGTGGAACTGGCGCAGCGATTAATGGAGATGCGTCCCGGCTTGAAGGTGGTCTATTTATCCGGGATTGCAGAGAAGATCCCGGCTTCCGCGCTGACTGGTGGCAGTCTGGTCATTCAGAAGCCAGCGAACCTGGGAGAACTTTCGGTCGTCATCCGACAGGTTCTGGATGAGGTGGCAAACCAGAAGGTCTGAATCAGTCTGTAACAGCCGGAAAGATGCCGGTATGAACGCGAACCTGTGCGGAAGATGGATTGTCTGGTCGATAGCGAATATTCAGAGTTTCGGTGATTAGAGGGATACAGCTTGATGCCTGTCTGGGATGCGGATCAGTATTTAAAATATCAGCGTGAACGGACGCAGCCTGCCATTGATCTGGCAGCGCGGGTAGAGCTGGCATCACCTGAGCGGATTGTGGATGTGGGCTGTGGTCCCGGGAACAGTACCGTGGTTCTGGCTCAACGTTTTCCGGGGGCGGAGCTGAGTGGCCTGGACAGCTCAGCAGAAATGCTGGAGACCGCGCAGGAGACTCTGCCTGACGTACACTGGTTCCAGACTGATATTACGACGTGGGAACCGGATGAGGCATACGATCTGTTGTTTTCGAATGCCGTTCTGCAGTGGGTGCCTGACCATGAAACGATCTTTCCCCGGCTGATGAGTTTTCTCAAACCCGGTGGGGCACTGGCTGTGCAACTGCCCGCGCATTATGCGTCTCCCCTGCACCGCTGTGTGGTTGAGCTTTCCCAGCTACCGGACTGGCACGATGCGACCGCTGCTGCCCGACAGGCGCTGGGCTGTGAATCGCGGTCATTCTATTACGATCTGCTGGCTCCGTTGAGTTCCCAGTTGGAACTCTGGGAGACTGAATATATCCATGTGATGGAGAGTGTCGAGGCCATCCTGGAGTGGTTCCGAGGAACGGGACTGCGACCCTACTTGGAAGCGTTACCCGATGCTGCCACCCGCGACCGGTTCGAGGCGGAACTGCTGAAGCGTTTTGCGATTGCGTATCCCCTGCAACAGAACGGGAACGTCTTATTTCCGTTTCGCAGGTTCTTCATGGTGGCGTATCGTTAAACAGGGTATTTCACTGGCTGAATGTTTTTTAATTTCTCTCTGGGGACTGGTGTGGTGAGTGTGATGTCGTATTGTGTGTTGCTGGGGCTGCTCTGCCTGTGGGCTACGGGCAGCCGGTGTCTGTCGAGACTGGGGTTGAAAACCGGCTCCTGTTGTCTGACGGCAATTGTGTTCGGTTGTTTCGGACTGAGTTACCTGGTGGGCCTGTTCTACAATTTCGGGCTGTATAATTCAGGCCATTTCTCGACGGTGATACTGCTGAGCTATCTGCTGGTAGCCCTGGTCGTCAGCCTGTTTCTGATTCCTCTTTCCTTGATCACGGTTCTGTACCTGCCTGCGGAAAATCGACGATTTGATGAACGTGCAAGAGAGTTATAATCGCTGGGCGGAGTCCTACGACACCGACCGGAATCTTACCCGCGACCTGGATGGGGAACTCACGCAGTTGTTTCTGAGAGCGCGTCGATTTCACTCGGTATTAGAAGCAGGCTGTGGTACCGGTAAAAATACGATCTTTCTGGCGGAACGGGCAGAACGCGTTTTGTCACTCGATATTTCTGTTGAGATGCTGGCTCGTGCGCAGGAGAAGGTATCGGCACCGCATGTGAAATTTCAACAGGCAGATCTGTCTGATCCCTGGCCTGTGGAAGATGATTCTGCAGATCTGGTAATGTGTAATCTGGTACTGGAACACATTGAGGATCTGGAGTTCGTGTTTGCTGAGGCGCGTCGGGTTTTACTACCGACTGGACTGTTTCGAATCAGTGAGTTGCATCCCTTCCGTCAGTACCAGGGGAAGCAGGCACAATTTGATGAGCGGGGACAGACTATTCTGATTGAGGCGTTTATGCATCACGTCTCAGAATTCCTGGCTGCTGCAGAGGCACAGCAGTTTAAACTGAAACAATTACAAGAGCACTGGCACGGACTGGACTTGAACAAGCCGCCCCGATTGATAACATTCCTGTTCGAGTGATCCACTTCAGATACGGAATGTATCAGACTCCTGCTGGAACTTAAGGAAATGTCTTTGATCTTCAGTGCAGAAATTAAACGGGATGGATTCCAGATCTGGCGAGAACCTCTCTCCCGGGACACGCTGACACAGTTCGAAGCTGTAATTGATTCCGCTGGTGAATACAGTTATCGACGACGACGCAGCGGTACGCGTTATGCGATTCGCAATGCCCACCTGGTTTTACCTGGACTGCGATCGTTGCTTGAAGAGGGAGTGCTCAAGGAACTGGCGAGTGACGTGTTGCAGCAGCCAGTCAGTCTGGTGAGTGCGACACTGTTTGATAAGCGTCCCGGTGCGAACTGGTTCGTGCCTCCGCATCAGGATCTGCAGGTTCCGATTCAGGGGCGCATTGAGGATGAGGACTGGAAGAACTGGTCTGTCAAAGCAGAGCAGCAATACGTGGAGCCGCCGCCGGAGGTCTTACAGCAAATGCTGGCGGTGCGCGTGCATCTGGATGAATGCCCTGGCGAGAATGGGGCGCTGGAGGTGGTTCCGCGGAGTCATCACAGGCGATTATCGGAAGAGGAAGTCGCTTTGATTGGAGAGCAGGAATTTCACCTCTGCCCGGTTGACGCGGGCGAAGTACTGTTGATGAACCCCCTGCTGGTGCATCGCTCCCGCAGCTCACAGTTACCACAGCGGCGTCGGGTGCTGCATGTGGTTTATTGTGCTGCTGTGTTGACGGAGGGACTGGCCTGGACTTAGAAGTTTCGGATTTGTCTATTTCCCAGTGCAGACGCTGAATTACGATTTAATCCTTGAGCTATTTATCTGAAGTTGATTTTATGTGCAGGAGCATATGTGTACGATGGGCCGTTGATGTCAGATCAGGGAAAAAGGTGTGGAAGACGAACTGCAAATCGAAAAATCACAGAGCTGGCTGATCGAAGTTCTGAATCTGTTTAATCTCAGAAAGCAACAGTTATGGGAAGCTGGGGAGCCGGGCTCTACTCGAATGATACGGCACTTGATCTCAAAAGCACCGTTGCTGCAATTGTGAAGCTTCCTTTTGACACAGAGCAATTAATCAATATGGCGATGGAAGCGTTTCCCGAGGAGGCACGTCAGGAAACCAATGAGGATTACACAACTTTCTGGCTGGTATTAGCCGATCAGTTTCATAAGCGGGGGATAGACTGTCCAGATTTAATTCAACGTTCACTCGATATTATCGATTCCAGCTCAGATTTGCAGTTGCAGGAATCGCTGGGAATGGATGCGAAGGAGTTGAAGAAACGGGAAAAGAATCTGCAGAAACTGAAAAGTAAACTGTGTCAGACTGTCGTTGAGAAAAAACGAAACACTCTGAAAAAACCACAGCCCCTGATCATGGCGAAGGGGGACCTGATTGTATTTCCGGTGTCAGCAGAGGGGGATTCGATCAATCCCTACTTTACTGAGACTGAGTTCCAGGAAGTTAACTGGAACCAGTCGAACTGGGGGGCCGCCGTGATTATGGATTGTGGGCATGTATTCGAGTATCTCGCATATTATTGTTTCATCGTCCAGATGAGATGCCTCGAAGAGAACAGCAAGCCTGATTTAGATCGGTTGCAGAATTCAGTGGGATGGCGCTTTGCCCCGGCTGGGACATGTAGCAGAACTCATTTTCAAAGAATGCAGATTGAAATCCTTGCTAACATCAAGTTAGACGAGCAAAAATGCCAGAGACGATTTCCTGTGATTCCGAATGGGATCAATGCAGCGGTCAATGATATTTCGATCAGCAATGAACTCCATGTCTATGCGGGACCTTGGTGGAAAGATCCTGCGCAAATCAAGAGTTTGAGTGAAATTACTTTCGAGTGACTCTATTTGATGGAACTGTTGTTTCCTGAACGCGCAGCAAACAATGTGTCAGGATGTTCCTGTTTAAACTGTTGCTTCCACTTCCAGAGTCACCCGTGTCGATTTGAACCCCGGGGTTTTTGACAGGGGATCGACGGTGTGTGGAACCAGGACGTTGGCTTCGGGATAATACATCAGGGCGCTGCCGGCGCGGATGTCGAATTCGCGGACCAGGATATATGGCATCTCCCCTGCCTCGCTTTTGACTTTCACGCGTTGGTCGGGTTTGAGGCCGAGGCGATCGATGTCGGCTCGGTTCATCAGGATGACATCGCGGCGTTCCTGTCCGCGGTAGATGTCTTCCTCGTCGTAGACGACACTGTTGAACTGACCTTCGGAACGGATGGTGATCAGCCGCAGTTCATTTTCTGCAACGGAGAGATCGGGCAGCGGGAGGGCGTGGAACTTGGCTTTGCCGCTCTCGGTGGGGAAATTGTATTCTTCGACGGCGCGGCCGGTGACGTGGAATTCCTTATGGGACTGGAGAGTTTCTTTCATGTTTTCGTAGCCGGGGATCAGGTCGGCGATCAGTTCCTGAATGGCACTGTGACTCTCCAGTTTTTTCCAGTCGATGCGATCATCGCCGGCGAACAGTTTCTGGCCGATGGCCGCCAGGATCGAAACTTCGCTGCGGGGACCGGTGAACCGGGATTTGCCGCCGTCACTCATGCGGACATAGCTGAACATGGATTCCTGGGTGGTCGGCTCGGGTTCTTCGTCACGAGGGAGTACCGGCAGGATCAGGGTTTCTTCGCCGGTTCCCCAGACATGACCGGTATTCAGCGTGGTCGAAAGGTAGAGCACGGTTTTGATGCGACTCATGGCTTCGAGTGCGTATTTCGTATCGGGATTACTGCCGAAGAGGTTGCCTCCGAGGCAGAACGCGAAGTCGATCTCGCCGCGATGGGAGGCTTCCATGCAGGCCATCGTGTCGTAACCGGGCGTGGTGGGAACCTTGATGCCGAGCTGTTTTTCGAAGCGTTCGAGCATCGCCTGTTTCATGCCGGGGACCACGCCGACCGAACCGAGCCCCTGCACGTTACTATGCCCGCGAATGGGCATCAGTCCCGCTTTACGGCGGCCAACCATGCCACGGAGCAACGAGAAGTTGACGATCGACTGCACACTGTTGGTCCCGTGCAGATGATGCGTGATTCCCATGCACCAGCCGATGACGACGTTTTTCGCGGAGAGATACTGGTCGGTGATGTTGCGAATGGTTTCTCTGTCAACGCCGCTCTGGGCGATGATGTCGTCCCAACTGGTCTCTGTGACCTGTTGTTTGAAGGCGTCGAAGTTTTCGGTGTGTGCGTCGATAAAAGTCTGGTCATGTGCGTTACGTTCCAAAACTTCTTTCGAGAGACCGATCAGCAGTGCCATGTCACCGCCGACGTGCGGTTGTACGTAAGTGGAAGCGATGCTGGAGCCGAAGAGCAGACTGCGGACGTCACTGGGAACCTTGAAATTGACGAGCCCCAGTTCCTTGACCGGATTGACGACGATGACTTTGCCACCCCGTCTGCGGATTTCCATGAAGGCCTTCATCAGGCGAGGATGATTCGAAGACGGGTTTGCGCCGATCAGGATGTAGAGGTCGGTGTGATCCAGATCTTCCAGACGGAGTGTGCCGGCTCCGGTGCCAATACTCGAACCCAGGCCGACGCCACTGGCCTGGTGACAGTAAAAGGAGCAGTTATTCACGAAGTTGGTGCCCATCAGGCGGGACATCAACTGGAAGAGAAAGCCGGCTTCGTTGGAGGAGCGGCCGCTGGCATAATAGAAAGTGCGCTCGGGGCCGGCGGCTTTGAGACGCTCGACGACCAGGTCGAAGGCTTCGTCCCAGGAAATCGGCTTGTAATGTTTTTCACCGGGCGAGAGCAGCAGTGGCTGGGTGAGACGGCCACTGTATTCGAGCTTGCGAGAGGACATCGCGCGGAGCTGGTCGATATTGTTTTTCGCAAAGAAGTCGTTAGCGACAGCGGGCTGCATATCGGCAGCCATCGCCTGGAAGGATTTTTTGCAGACTTCGGGGAACAGACCGGCTTCGTTGACCATGCCCCCTTTCTGTCCCCCCATGCCAACCGCGCAGGTCTTACAGGCATTGCGGGTCCGCATGGATTTCCAGAGCTTCCACCAGCCGACCTTGTTTGCCAGTGTCAGACTGTATTTGATCGCCTTCCAACCGCCGCCGCTTCGTGGAGCTTTCACTTTGATGCCTTCCTATGTTGTTCCTCAGGAGCACACTGCAGCCAACCAGATGAATTTCGGATGAAGGTAAACGGGAATCTTTTACCAAAATCTGAAACCATTGTAAGTTACGTCGAGTATATCCAAAGGAAAGAGAGCAATCAATCTGGCCGGGCTCTATTCTGTACAGTGGGGGTTGCGGGGGTTTCCGGGCGGTTGATAGAATGAACGCACCCGTCGTTACCAGTTCTGGAGGAAGGATCGCTTATGTTTCGTCGTAGTATCACATTCCTGTGTGCGCTCGCATTGCTGGGCACCAGTTCCCTGCTGGCTGAAACGAAAACCAAATCGTCGCAGGATGCCTCCCACACGTTTCGGCTGCCAACCGCCCAGGGGAAAGTGGTCGAGTTATCGGCTGAGCCAGAGTCGAAAGCAACTGTGGTCTGTTTTCTGGGGGCGGAATGTCCGCTGGCCCGGCTGTATGGTCCCAAGCTGAATGAGATGCAGGCCGCTTACGCGGCGCAAGGCGTCCAGTTCATCGGCGTGAACAGCAATCAGCAGGACTCTCTGGAAGATGTGAAGCAGTACGTCAAGCGGTACGAGATCTCGTTTCCGATGGCGAAGGACTATAACAACGAAGTCGCCGACCGATTTCATGCAGTGCGCACACCTGAAGTTTTCGTACTGGATCAGCAGCTGACCGTCCGGTATCGTGGGCGGATCGATAACCAGTACCTGCCGGGCATCTCACGGGCTGAGACGACCACGCATGATCTGAAGAATGCACTGGATCAATTGCTGGCAGGCAAGCCGGTTGAAGTGAGTGAGACCAAACCGAATGGCTGTTTCATCGGCCGGGTGAAGCAGAATGAAGTGACCACCCAACTGACTTTCTGCAAAGAAGTCGCCGGGGTTTTGCATCGTCATTGTGTGGAATGTCACCGCACAGGGGAAATCGCACCATTCAGTCTGACGGACTACGATGAAGTTCGGGGCTGGGCGGATACGATGCTGGAGACCATTGAAGATGGCCGGATGCCCCCCTGGCATGCCAGCCCGAAATATGGTCATTATGCGAATGCCCGGTTCATGCCCGAAAAAGATAAGGAGATCTTGCGGGAATGGGTAGCCGGAGGCATGCCTTATGGTGATATCAAGGATCTGCCGGAACTCCCCAAATTCCGCGAAGGTTGGCACCTGCCCCGAGTGCCGGATGTCGTTTATGAAATGCGGAAGCGACCTTTTGTCGTTCCCAAAGAGGGCGTCGTGGAATATCAGTATTTCGTCGTCGATCCCGGTTTCAAAGAGGATAAGTGGATCACTGGAGCACAGGTCCTGCCGGGGAATCGGTCGGTCGTGCATCATGCGATTGTTTTTATTCGTCCTCCTGATGGCGCTGACTTCCGTGGGATTGGCTGGTTGACGGCTTATGTTCCGGGACAGCGGATCAATATGTTACCTCCCGGGCGGGCACGAAAGGTTCCTGCCGGCTCGAAACTGGTGTTTCAGATGCATTACACGCCGACGGGATCGGTGGCAGAAGACATTTCGAAAGTCGGGTTGATCTTTGGTAAGGATGAGGAGATCACTCACGAAGTCTTTACGCTGATCGGCATCGATCAAGAATTCGAAATTCCGCCGCACGCCAGTGATTTTCCGGTATCGGCGAAGGTTCGTCGCATACCACCGCACGCCGAACTGCTGGCGATTGCCCCGCACATGCATCTGCGGGGGAAATCGTTCCGCCTGTTTACGAAACAGGACAAGAAGAAAGAGATTCTGCTCGATGTACCCAATTATGATTTCAACTGGCAACATATCTATGAACTGAGCAAGCCGATGTCGCTGGATACGGTCGACGGGCTCGAGTTCACGGTCAAATTCGATAATTCGAAAGACAATCCGTTCAACCCGGATCCCAATGAATACGTGACCTGGGGCGATCAGACCTGGGAAGAGATGGCGATTGCTTTCTTCGAAGTGGCTGAACCCCGGAAACAGAAGTCTCAGGAAACGAAACCGAAGCCAGAGAAAAAACTGACCAAAGCGGAAGCGAAGCAACAGCGGGAGGCGGAGTTGAAAAAAGAGCTCGATAAGCGTGCCGCTGCATTTTTCAAACGGTTTGACAAGAATGGCGATGGACGCGTTGATGTGGAAGAAGTCCCACTGGCGACACAACGCTACGGGCGTATCCGGGATGATAATGGTGACGGTGTGATTCAGAGAGAGGAACTCAGATTGCAGGTTCGTTAATTTCTGAAGCTGGTTGAGATTCAGCGTCTGGTAATCTTCAACCTGATCCCTTTAACATTCTACCGCTGAGAGAAAGTGAATCGCGCGTGTCTCGTACGTTCAATCGCTGTTCGGTCTGGATGGTTGACCATCCCCTGCTGGTAACTCTGTTCATTCTGCTGCTGAGTGGAATCGCACTGCTGGGGTACACCATGCCCGAGGAAGTTCGCGACTGGTTCACGGCAAAGCCCGAACCGGTTCCCCTGGTAGACCAGCAGAAAGCGGACAAGCCGCGGAAAGTTCGGGAGGCGCCGCCTGATGTCGACCCGATCAGTCTGACCGACGCTGATACGATCCTGGTGATTGATTCCAATCAGTTCTTCACCGCTGACGGCATCAAGGCCCTGCGGGAGATCGTTGCCGAAATCGAATCGCTGGATTACGTGGAAAGTGTTTTCTGGCTGGAGGATATTCCCAACCTGAATATCTTCGGCCTGCGGGAACCAATCCTCCCGAATGAGCGGGCCTCCCAGAAACGACTTGATGACGCTAAGGAGAAAGCGATCAAACATCCGCTGGTAGGCGGCCAGCTGTTATCAGTCGATGCGCAGACCATTCTGCTGATGGTCAAATTCAAATGGATGTATGTGACGGACGACGATGCCTGTACCACCGGATTGAAAGAAGTCGCGAAAAAAGTCGCCGCGACATATCCGGATGTGAAGTTTTCCTTCACGACCACCGGCCGTGTACCCATCTATCTGACCGCAGTGCGCACGCATAATGCGAACAAGGTCAAATACCAGGTGATCGGCTACGGGATGATTCTGCTGATGGCCATCATTCTGTTCCGGGGAATCACGGCGGTGATCATCGTGGCTCTGGCACCGATGTTCGGCGTGTTTTTGACCATGGGGATCATCCAGTTCTTCGATTTTCAGGACAACCCGTTTAACGATGTCGTGTTGCCGGTTTTGTTGAGTCTGGTAGGGTTAACCGACGGCGTGCATCTGATGGTACAGATCCGCCGCCATCGGGCTTCCGGTCTGTCGGGACGGGATGCTGCCCGGCGTGGTATTCAGGAAGTGGGACTTGCCTGCTTTCTGACTTCGGTCACGACGGCCATCGGCTTCGGTTCGCTTTCGCTGGCCCATCATGAAACGGTCCGCGAATTTGGTTACAGCTGTGTGGTCGGCGTGCTTTTGACTTTCATTGCTGTAGTGACGGTGATTCCCCTGGCCTGTCGTACCTGGCTGGGGCGTTCCATTCATGTGGGCTATGGTAAGGGCGTCATCGATAAGAACCTGAACCGGATCAGCGTGATTATCGAAATGGTGCTGAAACGTGCGGGTTGGATCAGTAAGGTAGGTATTGGCCTGACGGCGGTACTGATTCTGATTTCGCTGACATTGCGTCCCGATGAACGCCGGGCCAATATGCTGCCCGATGGTTCGGAAGCGGCGACCGCCTTGAATCATATGGACCAGGCGATGGGAGGGCTCGAGCATTCGCGGGTTGAGGTGAAATGGTCAGATGAGGTCGATTCGGATTCGCCCGAAGTTCTGGTTGCCATCAGCGAAGTGGATCAACTGCTGAACCAGGAAGCGTTGATTGGTCATCCGATTTCGATTGCAAATATTCTCTCAGCGCTACCTGGTGAGGGACCTCCTGAAGAGCGGATGTCAATGATCGACCTGCTGCCGCCACCGTTGAAACGGGCGTTTTATACGCCGGAGCGGAACCAGGCGACGGTCAGTTTTCACGTCCAAGACTTGGGAATTGCCAAATACGGGCCGACCTTCACCCGCATTGAAGAGGGACTGGCCAAGATCGGAAGTCAGCATCCGGAGTTCCAGTTTCAGTTGACGGGCTCAGCAGTCTGGCGGTGGCGGAACCTGTATCAGATCGTCGTCGATCTGGCGTCTAGTCTGGGGAGTGCTGCGATTATCATCCTGATTGTGCTGGCGATCGCGTTTCGTTCATTGCGACTGGGGCTGATCTCAATCATTCCCAACATGTTTCCCCTCGCCGTGACCGGGACCTTTCTGGTCTTTACGGGGCAGGCACTCGAGATCGTCAGCGTCTGTGCGTTTACGGTCTGCCTGGGGATTGCCGTCGACGATACGATTCACTTCCTGACCCGCTTCCGCGAAGAACAACTCCAGGTTGAGAGTGACGACGAAGCGATCCGCAAGGCGTTTACAGGGGTGGGAACCGCGTTGATCATGACGACGGTCATCCTGGTTGCCGGCTTCTCGACGGTGATCTTCAGCGACATGCGGGATCAGCGAATCTTCGCCATCATGAGTGGCCTGACGATTGGCTCGGCCCTGTTTGGCGATCTCATCTTCCTGCCAGCACTGCTGGCCCGATATGCCAAACGTTCGCAGGTACCTGCGATGGAGGAAGAGGAACTGATTGCCGATGAACCAATGCAGGAGTCGCTGGTAGGGGAATAAAACTCCTTTTATTGATGACTTCATGGTTGACGGTTGTTCTTCTAAGTAAACTTAAATAATTTGACGCGGCTGCCGATATAGGGTACTATAGAACCTCACCAAAACAGTTAATTTCACAGCTTTTAAGTGACTTAACTCCCGCCCTGAATGAGTTTCCTCTGAAAAAGGAACCCTGCCTTGTATATCCGCGTCATCGCTTTCCTGCTGACGGCTCTTTCTGCCTGTCTCTTTGGGAGTGGATCGAGCTCCGCCGCTGATTCGCGAGTGACTTTTGAAAAAGACATTCGGCCCATTTTCAAGGCGTACTGCTTTCACTGTCATGGCGAGGAGAAAGAGCTTTCCGGTGCGCTGGATGTGCGATTACGCCGCCTGATTATGAAGGGCGGCGATTCCGGAGAGGCTGTCGTTCCCGGGAAACACGCAGAGAGCCTGCTGTTTCAGTATATTGAATCGGGAGACATGCCCCCCGATGAGAAGCTGCGACTCAAACCGGAAGAAGTAGCGCTGATTGCGAAATGGATCGATCAGGGAGCAAAAACGGAGGGGCCGGAACCTGAAGGGGACATCAAGCCGGGCGACTTCCTGATCACCGGCGATGAACGCTCCCACTGGGCGTTTCGTCTCATTCAGAAAGCTGCTCTGCCTGAACTGCCTCAGTTAAAAAAAGAGAATGGAAAACAACCGCTCAATCCGGTCGATGCCTTCATCGCACGAAAGCTGAAACAGAGCGGTCTCTGGTTTTCTGAAGAAGCAGATCGGCTAACACTGATCAGACGGGCTGCCTTTGACCTGACAGGGCTCCCCCCTGCTCCGGAAGACGTCGATACCTACCTGGCAGACAAGTCGCCTGACGCCTATGAAAAGATGATCGATCGGCTGCTGGAATCACCGCATTACGGGGAACGCTGGGCGCGGCACTGGCTGGATGTTGCCGGCTATGCCGACTCAGAAGGCTATAACGACAAAGACATTATCCGTCCCGATGCCTGGCATTACCGGGATTATGTGATCCGTTCGCTGAATGCAGATAAGCCCTGGGATCAGTTTATCACCGAGCAGCTCGCCGGCGATGAAATGGTCAAAGCCACGCATGCAACGGCGCAAAAACTGGTAGACCAGGACCCTGCGGTCTGTGAAAAGCTGACGGCGACTGGTTACCTGCGGCTGGCTCCCGATGGAACCGGCTCAAGTCCCATGGATCCTGCGATCGCACGCAACCAGGTGATTACTGAAACGGTGAAGATTATGTCTTCTTCACTGCTGGGCATGACCGTGGGATGTGCCGAGTGCCATCATCACCGCTTCGACCCGATTCCCCAGGAAGACTTTTATCGCCTGCGGGCGGTGATTGCTCCGGTGTATGACGATCAAAAATGGCGGATGCCGGCCAGTCGACGGGCGGCCCTGATGTCACCAGAAGATAAAGCCAAAGCTGCAAAGCTGTCAGCGCAGGTCAAGGAACTGGATGCCGAGCACAACAAGGTCAAAGCGGAAGTGACCCAGCTGATTGCCGAGCGGGTGCTGAAGGAAGTCCCCGATGCAGACCGCGAACAGGCACGCACCGCTTATGAAACCGCGGTTAAAGAACGTTCGAAAGAGCAGGCGGATTTTCTGAAACAGAAATACCCGATGCTGGACCTGCTGGTGCCGGGACGCCTGCACCTGTTCCTGGCCCGCTTCAAAGACGGAAACGATTTGAAGAAACAGTATGAGGATATCAAGGCGGAAGCAGACAAGCTGCGGGCGCAGATTCCCAAACCGGAATACATTCGCGTGGCAACAGAGGACACACAGCACCTGCCTCAGACGTTTGTATTTTATCGGGGGGATATCTCTTCACCAGAAAAAGATCTGATCGCTCCCGGTGGTCTGACAGTGATTTCTTCTAAAGAAGACAACACATTTGAGCTGAATGATCCCCAACTGCCGACGACGGGACGCCGACTGGCGTATGCCCGGTACCTGACCAGTGGGAAGCATCCTCTTGTGGCACGCGTGCTGATGAACCGGTTCTGGATGCACCACTTTGGCCAGGCGATTGTCGATTCCACGGGTGACTTCGGTTCCCGGTCTTCCGTCCCCACACATCCCGAACTGCTGGACTGGCTGGCGGCTGACTTTATGGAACAGGGCTGGCAGCTCAAACGCATCCATCGCCTGATCATGACCTCACGGACTTATAAGCAGACCTCAGCGACCCACTCCGAACAAGCAGCCGCGATTGACTCTGATAACCGTCTCTACTGGCGCATGACAATGCAACGCCTGGAGGCGGAATCGATCCGCGATGCTATCCTGGCGGTCAGCGGTGAATTGAACCGGGAGCAGTTTGGTGAGCCAGTACCGGTTGCACTGGCGGACAGCGGCATTATTACAGTCGGCGCTGGTAAAGTGTCAAAAGATCGCCGGGAACTGAAACGTTCCATTTACGTGCAGGTCCGGCGGACTCAGCCGGTGACGATGTTGAATGCCTTTGATGCCCCCAGCATGGAGCCCAACTGCGAGCGGCGGGTCTTTTCGACCGTGGCAACACAGTCACTGGCGCTGCTCAATAGTGAATTCATGCGGAATCAATCTGAAGCCTTTGCTAAGCGGGTACTCACCACGGCAGGGAAAGACGCCGACGATACTAAGCTAATCAAGACGGCCTGGAAGCTGGCTTTAAGTAGTGAGCCTTCCCCGGCTGAACTGCAGGCGCTGGAGAAAAACTTCGCGCTGCAGTTGAAAGAATATCAGACAAAGAAAGCCAAACAGCCTCGGGAGGAAGCACTGGCTGCCGTCTGTCATGTGCTGTTTGGAACCAACCAGTTTCTGTATGTGGAATAAGCGGTTAAAGACGCCTGTTTCCTGACAGAATATAAATATTGATCTCCAGAGGGAGTCTCTCGTGTCTCAATTTATCAATCAAAACTCCGCCAGTTCTCGCCGTCACTTTCTGGCCCAGAGTGCCTTTGGCGTCTCCTCACTGGCTCTGGCCTCGCTGTTAAACGACGAACAGCTGCTGGCCGCCCCGGAAAAGCCGGCTCTGGAAGAGAAAACGTACGATCTGCTGCCAAAGCAGACCAGCCATCCGGCCCGCGCCAAATCGATGATCTCAATTTTCTGCGGTGGTGGACCGAGTCACCTGGATCTGTTCGACCGTAAGCCAACACTCGACAAGTATGCGGGCAAGCGTTTTCCCGGCGACGGGATCAAATACGATAACGCCGGCCAGGCGACTTCGATCATCATGCCCTCTCCCAACACATTCGAGAAGTGTGGTGAATCGGGGATGGAGATCAACACCGCCCTGCTGCCCCACCTGGGTGAGATTGTTGACGATATTACGCTGATACGCTCAATGCAGCTGCCCAATATCCGCAATCACGTGGCTGGCATGCGGGCCATGACCACCGGTCGAGGGCGAGAAGGCTGGCCTTCCCTGGGGAGCTGGATCACTTATGGTCTGGGAGCCGAGACACAGAATCTGCCGGCATTTGTAGCGATTACGATTCCCCGTAACCCGGTCGGATCACCATACTGGGACAGCCGCCATTTGCCTTCGATTTACCAGGGGACGGTTGTCAGCAAGTCAGAGCCGCGAATTGCGAATCTGAATCCGATCCGGGAACTGCGTGGCAAGCCCCAGTCGAATCAGCTGGACCTGCTGAAAGAGTTGAACCAGATCCATCACCAGCGTCATCCCGGCGAAGACGATCTGGCAGCACGCATTGCCAGCTATGAACTGGCGGCCCGGATGCAGACCGCAGCGACCGAGGCACTCGATCTGACTAAAGAGACCGAAGCCACCCATCAGATGTACGGAGCCGATGATCCAGTGACCAAAGAATTCGCGGATGCCTGTATGCTGGCTCGTCGATTTGTGGAACGTGGCGTCCGTTTCGTGCAGATCTGGAATTACGCCTGGGACATGCACGAGAATATCTTCGCTGCACTTGAATCGCGTTGTAAAACCTGTGATAAACCGTGTGCAGCCCTGGTAACCGATTTGAAGAATCGGGGACTGCTGGATTCCACGATGGTCCAGTGGGGCGGTGAAATGGGACGTCTGCCTGTGATTCAGGATCGCGGTAAAGGCAAGAAACCGGGGCGTGACCATAACACGGAAGGCTTCAGTATCTGGATGGCCGGTGGTGGCATCAAAGAGGGGCACATTCATGGAGCGACAGATGACTTCGGTCACCGGGCGGTTCAAGATGTGGTGACCCAGCATGACTTCCATGCGACGCTGCTGCATCAGTTCGGTCTGAACTATGAAGGCCTGAATTTCGAACATAACGCCCAGTCAGTTGCACTGGTCGAACCCGGTCAGGGAAAGGTGGCGTCTGGCATCCTCAAGTAATCCCCTTGCGCAACAGGGAGCGTCGATGCAAACAGCTGGTTATCGTCTAAATAGTCTGATTCTGTCACTGTTATTACTGGCTGTCCCAGTAGAGGCTGGTGAGCTGGTTGTTTCAGCTGACTTCCCGGGAGGCTCGGCTGAGGTTCTGAAAGTCGATCAGCGTACGCGTTCGATTACGGTGCGTCCTGCCGGAGATCCACAGTTTGGCTGGCCCTGCTGGTGGTATTTCAAAGTCTCCGGCATTAAACCGGGAGAAACGCTGACTGTTTCGGTCGACGCGAGTTCTCTCAAACAGGCAAACGGCTCGAAGCTGTCTGCCAACTGGGCCCTGCCTGAGCGGGCTGCATTTAGTCTCGATGGAAAGGCCTGGAAACAGACTGGTTCTGGAACCAGGGAGAAGGACCACTGTCGCTGGACACAACAGGTGGATGCCGAACAAGCCTGGTTTGCCTGGGGGCCTCCATTTGTGCCCTCGGATGCCCAGGCACTGGTTGATCGCCTGAGCCGGAAACATGAAGACGTGACGGCATTTGAATTATGCAAAACCCGCGCTGGGCGCAGTGTACCTGCACTGGTGGTGAGCCCCGATGGGAAACATTCCGACGATCGCATGGTGATCTGGGTTCAGGCTCGTCAGCATGCCTGGGAATCAGGGGGCAGCTGGGTTGGGTGTGGCTTCATTGAATGGGCTGTGAGCGATGATCCTCTGGCGGTGGCTTTGCGGGAAAAGGTTGATATCTATTACGTTCCAATCATAGATATCGACAATGTGGCGACCGGGAATGGCGGCAAGAATCAGGTCCCCCACGATCATAACCGGGACTGGTCTGAGATGCCCCGCTGGAACGCAGTGCAGGCAGCCATGAAGGCTCTGAGACAGTTCGACAAGCAGAACCGACTGGTGATGTTTGTCGATCTACATAACCCTGGTGCCAGTTCGAAGCAGCCGTTTTTTTATATTGCGCCTCCCGAATTGAATACTCAGCGAAGAAAAGCACTGCAAGACGCTTTTATTGCAGTCTGTCGCGAGGAGATGCAAGAGCCTCTGAAGCTCGATCGAAGTACACCCTCGACGGGACCAAAGTACGACAAACGCTGGAAAGAGATCTCCAGTAACTGGGTACGAAGTGCCACCCGAGAGCATGTCGTGGGAATTACGCTCGAGACCTGCTGGAATACGCCCCACAGTCACCCGCAGGGTTACATGACTGTGGGACAACAACTGGGTCGGGGTATCGCCCGGTACCTGAAACAGGATCCCCGCCAGTCTCCTGCTCTGGATTGAGCCAGAGCAGGTTGTCTAGCTCTTAGTCTGATCCTGTCTGTGGAAGCTTCAATCCACAGTTTATGAAGCGGAGTCCAGTTTTTCGAATACGGCTTTCATCAGCAGTGGGAGTACGACGGTGGCATCAGAATAGACTTCCGCGAACCGACCGCCATCCTGGGGTGAAAGGAATTTGCCCCAGCTGACTCCTTCAGAATAAGTGCATCCAGAGAGACCTCCCCAGTGAACCGGTTCGGGGCAGATACGAATGCCATAGCGGAAGCGGGGCTCTTTCCACTCTGTGCCCAGGCGGTAGTTGGCAATTTCGTAATACGGGGCAACCTGCTGTGCCCAGTTACGGGGAACTCCCCCACCGATGGTGAAGATGCCGAAGGTGACCGCATCCCGCATCAGGCGGGCATATTCCTGCAGGTCAAGAAACGGGTTGAAGCTGGGGAGCGCGGTTAGAATTTCTTCCTGTTCGAGCTCTTCCAGAGGCTTGCCTGATTTGGCAATCAGTTCGGACATGGCCCAGGTGGAGACGTCGAGGCCGATTTCACTGTCAGTGAAAGCGGGGATGAAGACGGGCACATTTTGCTCATAAGCACTGCGGAGGATGCCGCGTCCATCGTTGATTTCGGAGAGTCGCTGACCGAGTGCCCGGCAGAGACGGGCCGAAGACCAGACGCCATCTTCGGGCTGGGATTCCCGCAGGACCGAGCGGACCAGCTTTTCGACGTTGTTCAGATTCGACTCCATTTCGAGGGTGTCGTAAATCCGGTTGTAGCCTTTTTTGTAGAGTGTTTCGTCGGAATCAGTAGGATTGTACTGGTAGTGGACCAGGCCAATCGATTCGGTGAGACCGTGGGCAATCAGGGCACCAGTAGCGACGACGGCATGCACGAGGCCACGGTCAATCATGTCACAGATGATGCTGCCCTGTTTGGCGACGGTCATGGCGCCGGAGAGAGTGAGGACAACTTTGCATTCAGAGTCTTGTGCCATATCCAGCAGAATGTCGTAGGCATCTCCCAGGCGTCTGCCTGAGAACGCGGTTGCAGACATGGCCTGCAACAGTTCGCCAAACGAATTGACACTCGACAAGTCCAGGCTTTTCAGTGGTTTTAAGCCGTCTCCTCGACCGTCGTGGAACTCTCGATCTCCACTCATGATTCACTCTTCCTTCGTGAGTTGATGCGGGGCGCAAAAAAAGAAAACAACGCTCAGTCAGGTGCGCTCCTTGTCTGAATACAGACTTCAAAGCGCACCTGGCATGATGCGATGTTTATACCGTAATTCAACGCCTTTCAGATTTCCAGAGTGGGAACGGTTTATCAGCTGTAATCAATAGATACAGGAGTGGTTCCCGTCAGGAACTTTCAGGTGGGAAT
This sequence comes from Gimesia chilikensis, assembly GCF_008329715.1. Lineage (GTDB taxonomy): Bacteria > Planctomycetota > Planctomycetia > Planctomycetales > Planctomycetaceae > Gimesia > Gimesia chilikensis. Next base: position 159,047 of record NZ_VTSR01000007.1, read on the forward strand.
TTACAGAGCAACAACCTGATCCGCTTCGCAGTGGGAACCGGCTGGTTCCTGAAGCGCAGGTTGCCCATTTGGAATGGGGAACCGGGGCATTTCGAGAATGCTGACGTCACCCAGATCGACTTCTTCCCGAATGTAACGGAGAACGTCATTCGGATCAGTATTGCCGCAGGTGAAGACGTCGAGAGCGATTAAGCCCAGGTCGGCGTAACAGTGGGCTGAGCAGTGGCTTTCATCAAGAAGGCACATCGCGGTGAAGCCCGGTGCTGAATTATGACCAAAGTGATATCGTACCTGTGAGATCACAGTAGCACCAGCACGGGTAGCTCCACGTGCCATGGCTTCCAGAATCAGTTGGTCGTTTAGACAAATGTCCCGCGAGACATTACGACAATCAATGAGAAGATGTCTTCCTTTATGCAACTCATAAACCCTCCACTGAGGTGCCAGAAAAAAACAGGCATCCGATTTTTAATGAAACTGTTCGAGACGATTTCGAATCGTAATGCCTATATCGGTACGCTTTTTTAAAAGTTCGAGATTATTATGTCAAAGCGAGAGAAAATACAAGAAATAAATCGATCATTTTGCGTGGAATTTACAAAAATTGAAACAAGTATTTCCCACGTCTGGAGACGGGCAGATTCCTGAGCCCAACCCTTGGCAGGGCTGGGGGTTCCAGCCTGTCTAAAAATGCGTCAGTCGCCCCCGGAAACGGCCTGCCAGGGTAACCGGAGATGCGCAAGTTCTACACCATGTTAGCTCCCCATCGGCCGGGAGATTGCCGGGCAAGAAAACCGAAAGTCCGGGTAGCTTTAAGTGATGATTACAGGCCAGTTTAAGAAACAGGGCTGAAGCTCGCATGGAACTTCAGCCCTGGTATAGACACTTTTGGTTTGAGAAACCGGAGCTTAAAACTCGCCGATGGGGTTGCCGTCGGCGATCATTCCGAGTCGCTGGAAGATCTCGTAGCTCATGTTCTCACTCAGGAAACGGACCGCACCGTCCCCCAGCAGGAAGTGGGCTCCCCCTTCATGCTTACTGGAGAAGTTGGCAATGTGGTTTGTGGTGTTGGGGGGATGGTGCATGGCCATCATACTCATCATGGCCGGTTGACCGACATGCCCCAGAATCAGGGATGCCGGGCCTTCGGTCATGGATGGCATACTCATCATCCCTGCCGGTCGGGTGGCGTTCGGGATGGCGGCGTACCAGGTGGAATCGGCCTCGATGATTGAGGCCGCACCCACAAACTGATGCTGATGAGAGCGTTCCCCGGCGACAATCGTATTCGAAGTTCCGTCGATGACATCGCGAACTCTGACATTACTGTTGCGGTAGAGAATCCCTTTCTGGGCGGGGTTGCCTGGAGTCATTGTCAGGCTGCCATACCCGAAAACACCCACATAGTTCGCAGAGGACAGCTGGTAGGAGTTCGAGCCATCGGTGACCGAGAAGACGCCCTGGTTGGTGTCACTGGGGCAGCGGAAGATGGGCACAACCTGGTCAGCCAGATCGATATTGGGAGAAACGGTAGCATTCAGATTCAGGTTGAGCTGGTTATACAGCGGAGCCTGGTCCAGGAACGGGAGTAACATGACGCCCCAGGCAAAACCGGATCCTGTTTCGGAAGAAGAGGGATCACTGTTGACGACACCTCGCGCGATGTAGCCGGGAGGATACGTGCCGTGCGTGTCGTGGTAATTGTAGAGCGCCAGGCCGATCTGCTTGAGGCTGTTTTTACAGGTGGAGCGACGAGCCGCTTCCCGGGCCTGCTGGACAGCAGGCAGGAGTAAGGCGATCAGGATCGCGATGATGGCGATGACCACCAGCAGTTCAATGAGGGTGAAGCCACGTCGATGATGGCGAGGATTCTGTGAAAAATTCATGGTAGGTTTACCTTTTATGTTACGTTGCATGTCGCGCAAGCGTAAACCGGATGTTGGGTGGAAAAGAGTTGCCAGCGCAGCGGATCGGGCATTTCCAATCTCTGAGTGCCTGCTGTCAAACTTGCTTAGCAAGGAGGGGCTAAGCCCTGGGGGGAGGGATTTCCGGTTGCTGAGACAGCGAAGTCGTCGTGTCATCAGCCACAAGCAGAGAGTCGAGCCGAGTATTGTCCGAAATGATTCGAGGAGCCAGATTTAACTGGCGGGGATCAGAGACATACCAGCCTTTGAGTTGAGAATCGCCACAGCCACAAAGACGTGAAACCTGGCATATTGAGGAATTCGACTTCTCGCCGGGGGACTCTTTGTCTGCACCGGCGGAACAGCAGCTTCGGTTGGAGGCCATGGAGTTCGTACAACAGGTGCCCTGTCCCAGCTCGGAAACCGACCGGCTTTTGTTTACACAGCAGCAGCGGGAGTTCGATTTCTGGTCCTCGGCACACCGACAGCCAGATCTTACAGACAGGCTGGGAACCACGGCGGTATTCGTGATCAGGTACCCCAGGCAGAACAAGGTGACACAAACACCGCGCAGTACTCTTCTCAGAGAGAAAGAGGCAAACAATTCAGTATGGCAGGTGCTGCGGTGGGAAGTCACGGTAAGTACTCTTTGAATCAGAACTTGAGGTTTCTGTTCGATGGTAAGCATCCCTGCTATTACCATTGTTCAGAACTACTGGGGGTAAAAAAAGTGAATAAACACCATTTTTTTACTGATCCGCAGATTTTTCCGGCCTCCAGCTCCAAATGCTTGAGTTCTTTACTCGTTGGTGGAGGAAGAGTTGACCCTGTTACCAGATTGGAGCGTGTGCTGACGAATGAATTTGACGACCCGATCCGGCTCGGGATGCGTGAAGTGGTGCCCCTTTGATTTTTCCGTCCCCTCTTTGACGGAGATGATCTGAAAGTTATTTTTACGGTATTTTTCCGGAACCCGGCTGAACATGAGCAGTGTGTTCTCATCGGGTGGAACAACCTGATCATTTTCCGAAATGATGTGTAGCACCGGGATCTCTGCTTCAGCAATCGTTGTGATGCGGTCTACCGGGTTATTGGGCCAGTCCAGTGCTTCCTGTTCTGTCAGACCATAGGACTTGAGGCAGGCGTTCCAGCGGGCCAGCGAGCCTTCGCTCTTCCCTTTTCCACCGGGCCAGCTTTTAAAATCGCAGACAGGAGTGTCAGCATAGATACAGCTCACTTTGTCTGGATTGGCCAGGGCCCAGTTGTAAATGAAGAGTCCCCCGCGGCTCACTCCTTCTAAAGCGACTTTGGACTGCAGTCCGTGCTGCTGTGTCAGTCGCTTGTAAAATTTATTTCCGTATTCGATGGCCTGGGGGGAACCAAATAGATCCGACACATCCAGGTATGCGATATGGAAACCCTGTTTCAGGAGTTCCACATCCATTTCATAATGGAAGTCAGGGAAGCGGGCGCGCCAGACCCAGGGGTTGCCGGGGGCGGCCTTCTCCGGAATGACGACGTAAGATTTTCGCCCTTCGGTCGGGAAATGAACCCGCTGGAACCCATGCCACGTATCCTGTTTGCCTGACCAGTTTTGAGGCGTTTTTGAGGAGGCTTCTCCTGCAAATCCAGCAGGCAGAAAACAGGCCACGAACAGCAAGGCGAAAAAAGTGCGAAAAATTGAAATGGAGGGAATCATAGGCTGGCGCTCGCTCTCTGCTCAGGGAGGTAGAAATTTAAAATGGTTATCTCAAGCAAAATCAGGATGTTAGCGTTACATAAGGTTTCCGGCGATTCAGCAATTCTTCATCAACATGGATACCGGTCGTATCAGTTCTAATGACTTTGTGCCGAGTTGGGGCGCTGCCAGAGGCGCTGATGACAAACTGTCGCCACCCGAAGATTTTTCTGACATATAGTTTAGTCAATCCATGTGGAAATGGAAATTATAAACAAGACCCGGTCGTCGGGTGATGGTCTGGAGCGGATGGAGTTCTCCACACTTTTTGAATGCCTTTCATTATATCTAGCGATAGTTCATAACAAGACGGGTTCCTGCTATGTCTTTCATTCCTGCCACCCATACAACAGAGACCTTGACCAAGCGGTTTTCTGATCCAGTCATTAATTCGGTCATTGATGTCTTTAAATATTTTGTCGGTACCACTGCCGAGTTGGAAACGATTATCGATGTCAGCGATGCCCCCCGCCACCTGTTGAGCTCTGCGATTGAGGTGAATGGTCCAGGAAAAGGCATCGTTGTCGTCAACGTCCCAAGGGATCTCGTTTCTCGCGCTGTCGCGTTGTTAATCGATGAAACCCTGGCTGAGGATGAGCATGTTCTCACCGACTTTGCCTGCGAATTATCGAATATGATTGCCGGTCAGGCTAAGAAAGCAGTCGATCATATGGGCTTCCAACTGGGACATCCGACTCTGATCGAAACGGAGCAGATCGATACTCTTTATCCCCCGGAAGCCGGTTCCAAGTGCGGTATATTTCAAACCGGAATCGGTGAGATTGCCGTCTATTTTGGTTTCGTGGGACAGCTGGGGGAAATTCTGGATCAGGAAGGTCCGGAAGTGGAAAAGAAACGGCTGCTGGTTGTCGATCCCGATGAGCTGAGCTGTGCCCTGTTCAAAGGGCTGTTGCATGAGCGTTACCAGGTTCAGACGGCTTCGACAGTAGAAGAAGCATTTATGGATGCTGCTTTGAATGAACCGGATCTGATTCTCCTTGAAATTGATGCGGACCATGGTCACCAGGCGGAGGCTGTTCGCCAGATCAAAGAGTCTCCACTCATGGAAAATGTAGAGATTCTGGTGGTTACCTCCAATCGTTCCACAACTGCCATTATTCAGGCATTTAACCATGGTGCCGCCGATTATATTCTGAAGACGGACTTCACAAAGCAGATTCTGATTGGCAAAATAGAACGCGCTCTGGGAAGAACACCGGTTGTCAAAGAGGTCATGGCGACTACAAAATAAAGATCTCCCAAAGTGGAACTTCTTTCATTCCCCGGTTTGATCGCCGGGTTTTTTTATTGTCTGACCTTAATTGACAGTGAGCGGAATATCATGAATCTGGAAGGAAAAGTCGCCGTCATCACCGGCTCAGCCGTTCGCATCGGACGGGCAATCGCACTGACATTGGCTGACGCAGGCGCTGATATCTGTATTCATTATAACTCGTCGGATCAAGCCGCGCGGGATACCTGTCACGAGATAGAACAGAGGGGACGGTTGGCGATGCAGGTTTCCGCTGATCTCTCTAATCCTGTCTCGGCAGCGGAAACGGTTTTTTCAGAGGTGATGACAGAACTGGGGCGGGCAGATGTGCTTATTAACAGTGCCTCCGTCTTTGAGAATAAGCAACTGAAGGAAGCGACCGAGGCTGACTGGGACTCCCAGCTGGATATTAATCTGAAAGCCCCCTTCTTTCTGAGTCAGAAATTTGCGGAACACCTGCCCTCTGATCGGTCAGGACACATCATTAATATCGTCGACTGGCGAGCCAATCGGGCCGGGATTGGTCACCTGCCCTACCGGATTTCCAAAGCGGGACTGGTGACGTTAACGGAGTGTCTGGCCCTGGAACTGGCTCCCGGAATTCAGGTCAATGCGATCGCCCCGGGCGCGATACTCCCTCCTCCGGGCGAAGATCGTTCCTATCTGGAGCAACGCTCAGGCGGAATTCCGCTGAAGCGGGTGGGAAATCCAGAGGAGATCTGTCGGACGGTGCTCTATCTGCTGAATTCCGAATTTGTAACTGGTGAAGTCATCTCCGTGGCCGGCGGCGAACAGCTGACAGGTGGAGCCTGATCGAACTGTTCCTGTCCCGCCGCTCCGTCTTCAGGAAGAGTGCGCTTTGAGGACAGCCTGCCTGACAACCTGCATCGTTCGCTTTTGACGGGCGCTGATGGACTCCATGACGGTATTGAGTTTCTCCAGAGATTGATCGTAGTTCTCATAGACGGCAATCGCACGATCAGCAATCTGTTGTTGATTGACTTCGTCAATTTCAAACGTCCAGTCCGCTAATCCGATATCGTACCACATCTGACCTTTGATGGTATCTGTGGGTTGTCGGACATAGAGTCCTGGCGTCCCGTGTGCACAGGCGATGATGGGCGAGTGGCATTCCATGCTGACCACCGCTGATGCATCCCGATAGAGTGAGCCTGCTTCGTCAGGAAGCCAGTATTGATCGTGGGCGACCACTTTTGCTTTTACATCCTCAGGCAGTGGATCGATCACCAGTGGCTGAATGATTTCTGTCTGGTAAGTCATTTCGGGACAGACGACCGCTTTCTGACCGCTGGTGCGGACCCACTTGATTATCGCCGCGCGTAGTTTCGCATGATCAATTTCCTGATACTCTTTATTTACCGATTCAACCTTTGCGATTTTCTCTTTGGACCAGCGGGACCCCTTGTGGATTTTGTGATACGGGGTGTACCGCAGTCGGGGAACCGCACAGAGATACTGCCCTGGCTCCAACTGGTGCTGTTGCTGGAATGCTTTAGCTTTGGGATCGTCGGTGAGGTCGATGGCAAAGGTGGCATCCGGGGCGAAGTCCTGCTCGGGCGATGTCACCCTGGCCTCTTTCAGGTTTTTCAGCGAGCTGGTCTCTCTGGTATAAATGAAGTCAGCCCCTGAGAGCAGACGATGGAGTTCGGGGGTGACTTCGGAGACCGTCACACCATAAATTCCGTAGGGCTTGCCTGTGACTTTGTCCCAGTGGGCCAGTTCCCTGCGGGAAACCACACTCGGTCCCGAGCCATGCAGGAAAAAATCAGCCTGTTCAAAAGCCTCTTCCAATTCTGGAGAATCCAGTTTCCCATCTCGGGTGAGGCGACCTTTGACGATCTTCAGATGAGGAAATCGCTTTTGCAGCATCGGTTCGACACCCCGGTCAACACTGTTAGGCCAGAGGATGATCCGAAAATCAGGTGCATAAACTTCGAGCAGTTTCAGAATGCCGGGAGAATGTCCAATGTCGCCGATATTGACAGTCTGCCATCCAGACCGGAGCAGCAGTGTCGGGGCATTTTCTGCCGGTTTCTTATCTTCAGCCCGGGCTGACGGCAGGGAAAATCCCAGTTGAGAGGCTCCTGCAAGAGCCAGGGATTGTGTGAGCGTCTGTTTGAGCCAGTTGCGTCGTGTGTAATTATCTGGAGTCGGTTGCATCAGTTCTCTGTAATCTGTTGAAGGTGTGTCGATTCGGTAGTAAGAATCAGGGATTCCCGCGGGAAGGAACTGTTTCCTACCTGTCCAATCCTGTTCTGCGTGACTATAGTAAGCTGTAAATGCATTGTAGCTGAGATTTAATTGAAGTCTGCCCCTTTTTTAACATCGCTAAAAATTATGCCCGACCAGATTCATATCGCCGACCTGTTACTACGAACCATCATCGGTATTAACGAGGAAGAACGCGAAAAAAAACAGGATGTTCTGATTAACATCACGATGGGCGTCGATCTGAAAGCAGCCGGTCATTCGGATCAGATAGCGGATGCCGTCAATTATCGTACGATTACCAAGGAGATCATTGACCTGGTAGAGAATTCCCAGTTCCAGCTGGTTGAGGCGATGGCACATGAGGTCGCACGGATCTGTCTGGAAGATGCGCGTGTTGAATACGCAGAGGTACGGATTGAAAAACCGGGAGCTCTGCGTTTTGCCCGCTCTGTGGGAGTCAGTGTGGTACGCAGACGCGAGGATTATCAGCAGTGAGCCAGCCCAATCAGGTATTTCTGGCACTGGGCAGTAATATTGAGCCGGAAAAGAATCTGCCTCAGGCAGTCCAGCTGCTGGCTGATTTTGGGACCGTTACAGGAAAATCGTCAGTCTGGCAGAGTGCTCCGGTGGGGGATCCGGACCAGCCGGATTTTCTCAATGCTGCAGTTCTGCTGGAGACAGAACAGAATGCTGATACAATCTGCGAAAGGGTCGTTCCCGAAATTGAAAGCAGATTAAATCGAGTTCGCGACCCTCAGAATAAAAATGGCCCGCGTACCATTGACCTGGATCTGGTTCTCTTTAATCGAGATACCCTGCGGATTGCACACCGTATCATCCCGGACCCCGAGATCGGATCACGAGTGTTTCTGGCAGTGCCTCTGGCGGAGATCGCCCCGGATTACGAAGTCCCGGGACTCAACACCACGTTGTCCGTAATTGCACGTGACTTACAGCAGCTCTCTCAAAATCAGCTACTGCTCCGGGATGAGATCCAGCTCTAAGCGTCTGCCAGGGTCAGGTCATCACCGGGGAGACAGGCCATCGTATACAACAACTGCTGGGCTTCACACTGCGTCTTGTAGGCTTCAGGAATTTTCTTTTCCGTGGCTTCATCCCACTCCAGAATGTAGGTTCGTTCGGAAACTTTCTTACCACGAACTTCGACGACCATTCCCGTCCAGCCTGCGCAGCTGATTTCTGGAAACTCAGGCAGACAGACTCCCTCTTTAACCTGAATCATTGAGCCTGCTTTGATAGCTGACGACGCCTTTTTACCCATAATTTATTTCTACCAAAACATTTTTGAGATATTTTTTTGCAGGAAACCTGTCGGCACGACTGGCAACAGTGTATCGCTAAAGCAGCATGAATTTCAATTGAAGTCGATCCAGAACCGTCGCGTTGAATCGAGAATTTAACAAAAAACGGGAATTCCAGCTGAATAACGTGTTTTTTAAGCAACAGAATCGGAAAACATAAAGGTCATTTCTGATGTGAATGTTGCCATTTTACAACACGGCTTAGCACGCTGATAAATGGAAAAAACAGGAAAAATATCTGCATTCCTGTCAACCGTGACCTATGTTTGTAGTGGATCAATCCCTCCCCTCCTCTGGTCTATTCTCCCGGCTTTGTCCAGCCTGTCAGAATCTGAAGTTCTGACCTGGGAGTAACACTAAATTTCACAGTTGATGAGGCAAGCGATGTTGAAGCGGCACTGCCGTTGGGCATTGAATCAGAAATCGAAGCCAGAGCGTTCTGGAACCACTCTGGTGGAACTGGCGTTCGTGGCGCCTGTTTTTCTGGTGTTCGTCTACGCGATCTTCGAGTTTGGCTACGCCTACATGATTTCGAATATCATTCAGGAGGCAACGCAGGAAGGGGCCAAGCTGGGACGCTGCGAAGATGTCACCACAGCCCAGGTCGAAACACGTGTCCGAGATCTGCTTGACACCGTGTTCGACTCAAATCTGGCCACAATCATGGTCAAAAACGCCAGCCAGTTCGACACTCCAGGCGCGGATGTAGAACAGATCAATTTTTCCGAATTACCCGATCTCGAACTGGCGAATGCAGAGAAAGCACAGCTGTTCATCGTTCGTGTGGAAGTGCCTTACAAAGATGTGCGATTGCTCAATTCATTTTTTGTGGACCCGGTAAAAGCAGCTGAGGCAGCTGATAAGGAGAAAAACCTGGTCCTTTCCGGACATAGTGTCAGGCGACACGAGTGATCATCCGGGAAAACATGTCAGCCTGTAGTAAGTCACTGCAGGGGGAAGAGAAAACATGAGAATCAACTATCACAGAAAAAACAAAACAAACCGACTGGATTCCGACCGCAGAGGTGTTGCTGCGGTCGAATTTGCCGTTATCGCACCTGTGTTCCTGGCTCTGGTGCTGGGAATGGTAGCTGTCCGGCGCGCCGTGCACACCACGACTGTCATGGAAGCCGCCCTGTCGCAGGCAGGACGGCTGGCATCCATGGATGCTGATCTCGATTTACCCTCGGGTACATCGCTGAACGATAAAATTATCCTGGATGTGCGCAACTTTCTGCGTGCTTCCGGTATTGAAAATGATGAGAGCAATCTGACGATCACTATCACCCGCGCTGATGACGCAGATGGCAATGCTCTGGATCCCATGCCTAATCCTCCCAGTTCTGGAGACACTTTCGATTTGAGTGATCCAGATAACCGCAATCGCCTGTTCCGGATTGGGATTGAGATTCCGGAAGGAGCAATGAATTCTAAACTGACGGAAATAATGAATCTGGAAGGTTCCATGGCGAAACCCATGACAGGGGATGCAGTGTGGGATCTGATTTTAAATAACGGCACGACAAAGATTGTCAACTAGTGACAAAACGCATTTGTGATCAGCAGCATTTTGAGAAAACAACTTTATTTTCGGGGAGTCAGAGGGGGTAAAATGAAAATGTTTCAACGAGCCAGAAAAGCGAACGTAAATCTACCCGGCGACCAAAGTCGTCGTGGTGCGTTCATGGTGATGGCGGTACCATTCCTCGTTGCGACCATGGGCTTCATGGCGTTCGGGATTGATATCGCTGTGATCACCATGACCAAAACGAAAATGCGCAATGCAGTCGAGGCAGCCGCCCTGGCTGCAGCGCAACAGATTACCGATGCCGTTCAGACAACGGCAGACGGCATCACAGAAGGCGGTGACGTATCGAGCAGCGTGCAGGACGCGAACTCGATTGCTGTCGAAGCTGCCAAAGCGATGGCCGAGAAAGTCGCCGGGCTGAATGGCGTGTATGTGGATCCGGAGACCGATGTCAAATTCGGTAAACGGTATCAGGACGCCTCTGGTACTTTCCATATGATCTGGGGGGAAACTGCCAAACCATATAACGTGGTGAAAGTCATCGCCCGTCGTGATAATTCAGAAGAAGGTAAGCCAGACTCGCAGTTGCAACTGTTCTTCGCCGGCATCATGGGAGAAAAGACGGCCTCAGTCACTACATCTGCGATCGCCTTCATCGAGGCACGCGATATTGTGCTCGTGCTCGACTACTCCGGCTCGATGAGCTACGACAGTGAATTTGATGCCATGTCCTCTTATCGTCTGGGAAAAACGGCAGTGGAAGACAACCTGGATGATATCTGGAATACACTGGTTGATTCCGGCGCGACTTATTCCAATTCGGCTCAACTCAAGTTTCCTCCTGAAGGCTACGGAAAGATTAACTCCGCCGAGGGACAGTATATTAGTTCCAGCGACGACGATTACATCTTCTGGGCACTGGACCTCGATGAGGTGGACGCCAATGGTAATTTGAAATACCCCTTCCCACAGGAAGGTAAAAATTATTACGGAAGTCTGAACGGCCAGCCCACAGGCTACACGAACAAAAACCTGTGGAAGAACTATATTCGCTGGGTGCGATCGAATGGTACCGTGAGTAATTATGGCTACCGCAAGAAATATGGTTATCGCACTCTGATGGCCTATCTCATCAGCCAACGTAAGAAAAACGACCAGTCTGAAGATCTGTGGCGAGCTCCGATTTATCCATTCCACGCGATGAAAAACGGGGTGACACTGTTTACCCAGTTCCTGGGTGGCCTGGAGTTTGGTGACCACATCGGGCTGGTGACCTATGATGATTCATCCCGAGTCGAATCGGTTCTGAATGACGATGGCGTTTCGGAAACGGTCAACCTGGGTGATGAACTCATCACTAACAACTACACAGATATCAATACGATTCAAAGACACAAGCAGGCTTCGCACTATGCCCCCTACACCGGTATGGGTTACGGGATTCGTGATGCCAGAGAATTGCTGAGTTCACACGGTCGTGCTGGTGCACGTCCGACGATTCTGGTGATGACCGATGGTAACGCGAATCGTTCACCCTCAAACTGGTCTCTCCCGGGAAACTGGGACTGGGATGATGTGACTGATTTTGATGGCGATGGACAGGCTGACTATCAGACCGGCGATCGTCATAAGCAATATGCTCTCTGGCAGGCTGTGGAAGCGGCCAACCTGGGGTATACTGTGCATACCATGACCGTAGGGGCAGGTGCAGACCGAGACCTGATGCGGGCCATTGCCAAGGCCTGCAACGGGATCAGCATCGATGCTCCCGGTGGTGCGACGATCGACGAGATGCGATCACAGCTGTTAATCGCCTTTGGTAAGATTGCAGCTAATGTTCCGCCAGCGAAATTGCTGGCTGATCCGGAAAGTGATTTCTAAGTCTCAACGAATGTCGAAGCATACCTGCTTGGGTTGATTTCTACCTGAGTGAGAAAGAGGTGGTCGAAAGTCGGCCACCTCTTTTCTCGTTTCGATGGACTGTGAAGCCGTAATATTGAAAAGTAATCAGTAGCCTGGAGTTCCTTCAGACGCTGGATTTAGCGTCGTTTTATTGACTGACAGGAAGTGTAGAAATCTCCAAAAATTTATTGAAAAAGCAGAAATTCTTATCGACGAAGAATTAGGATCTATTCATAATAGAACATGTATATCATTGCATGCGAGATTTAAGTTTCCGGTAGTTTTCTGTCGGTGTAACTTATCCTTCCACTACTCTCACCCTGTTTGATAACACGCTCTATTTCAGAGAGCCCTTTCAAAACCATTCAGGGGCAATGAGAAGAGATTTACCTCTTTTCACCACCAGAGTTATTTTAACTTAGGTTTGATAAAAGGGGGTTCTGGTTCATGTCCTTCGACAAGTTCCGCGCTTATTCTTTTTCCGGCATTGCGCTCTGCTCGGTTTTCTTTACGACGCTCATCAATGCGACTCCTTCTCATGCGGATCAAAAGGTCAGCTTTTACCAGCAGGTCCGACCCATTCTACAGGCCCAATGTGCCGGCTGTCACCATCCACGAAATCCGGAGGGTGATTATGTTGTCACTGAATTCGTCGACCTGCTGAAAGGGGGCGAAAGTGAATCGGCTGCCATCGTTCCCGGCAAGCCAGATGAAAGTTACCTGGTAAAATTGATTACACCTGAGGGTAACGAAGCCGAAATGCCCAAGGCGAAAACGCCTCTGGCTCAGGAGCAGATCACCCTGATCCGTACCTGGATCCAGCAGGGAGCAGTGAATGACTCGCCTGCGAAAGTGGAATATCGCTTCAACAAAGAAAATCCACCGACCTATTCAGCACCGCCTGTCATTACTTCGCTGGACTTTTCTCCCGATGGGAAACTCCTGGCTGTCGCCGGCTTTCATGAGGTCCTTTTGCACAAATCAGAAGGAGACCAGATTGTCGGTCGACTGATTGGTAAATCACAGCGGATCGAATCGGTCACCTTCTCTCCCGATGGGAAATACCTGGCAGTGACGGGGGGAACCCCTGCAGAGCGGGGCGAAATTCAAATCTGGGATGTGGCGCAGCAGTCGCTCGTCAAGTCGATTCCCCTCACCTACGACACAATCTATGGCGCCAGCTGGTCTCCCGATGGAAAGCTGCTGGCCTTTGGTTGCAGCGATAACACACTCCGTGCAGTTGAAGTTGCGACCGGTAAAGAAATCCTCTACCAGGGAGCGCACTACGACTGGGTACTGGATACCGTATTTTCTAAAGATGGAAGTCATGTGATTTCTGTCAGCCGGGACCGGACTACCAAACTGACCGAAGTCAAAACACAGCGGTTCATCGATAATATTACATCGATTACTCCTAAAGCACTCACGGGAGGATTGGCAGCCATCGACCGCCATCCCACACAGGATACCGTGCTGGTGGGTGGTGCCGACGGGGTTCCCAAGTTGTATCAGGTCTTCCGTCAGTCCAAACGCGTGATTGGCGATGATGCGAATCTGGTGCGGACCTTCCCTGCCCTCAAAGGCCGGATCTTTGGTGTGGACATTCATCCCAACGGCAAACAGCTGGTCGCTGTCAGCAGTCTGAATCATACCGGGGAATTGAAAGTCTTTTCCTTCGATATTGCTGAGAAAATTCCCGACAATCTGGTTGCAATCTTAAACAAACGCGTCGCTTCGCGCAGTGCTGCCGAAAAGAAGCAGATTGAAGAGAGTCGCACCCAGAATGTGAAACTGGTCAGTGAAGCCCAGGTGCCTGAATCAGGACTTTATACCGTCTGCTATCATCCTCAGGGGGCCGTGATTGCAACCGCTGGACAGGATGGCCAGATACGGTTATATGAGTCCGCGACTGGAAAACTGAAAAAGTCATTTGTTCCGGTTCCATTAAAGCAGACGCAGCCTCAAATCGCCGCGAAACCCGGATCAGGCAAGACTGAGAATCAAGAGTCGCAACAGAACGAACTCGTTGTGATCGACCTCAATCAGGCGAAACTACCGAAGGAGACATTCTCGGGGGCCGACCCAATTGTAAAACTGGAAGTGCAGCCTGCTCAGGCCACCATCGCTCAGAAGTTCGATACAATCCAGTTTCTCGTAACCGGTCATCTGAAATCCGGCACCAAAGCCGATTTGACCCGTCTGGTGAAAGTCAGCCAGAAAGGCGAGCCCATTCTGCATATCTCCGAAACCGGACTGGTGCGTGCGTTGCAGCCTGGGACCGTAGAAGTCAATTTCAGCCTGCAGGGCCAGCAGGTTACTTCGAAAATTCACGTACCCCCCTTCCCCGCAGATTACAGTCCGGATTACTGGCGGGATGTGGCACCTGCGTTTACGAAAATGGGATGTAACTCCGGGCTCTGTCACGGAGCCAACAAAGGGAAAGACGGCTTCAAACTTTCTCTCCGTGGAACTGATGATCTGTTTGACCTGCGTGCCTTCACGGACGACCTGAAATCGCGTCGTGTCAATCTGGCCGCCCCAGAGCAAAGTCTGATTCTCTTAAAAGCCATCGCTGAAGTGCCTCACAAGGGTGGCCAGCTGGCCTTACCCGGGGATGCGCACTACCAGATCGTTTCTTCCTGGATCAATAAGGGAACACCACTGAACCGGGAAGCGGCCCGGGTAGAACGGATCAAGGTCGTGCCTGAGAACCCGGTTGTACCACGTGCCGGACTGCTGCAGCAGTTCCGTGTCCTGGCCACTTATTCCAATGGGGAAGAACGGGATGTTACCAGTGATGCCTTCATTGACTGCAGTAACATCGAAATTGCCAAAATGCATCACGGCGGAATTGCTGAAGTCCTGCGTCGAGGCGAAGCGCCACTGCTGGCCCGTTACGAAGGGAAGTATGCAGCCACGACCGTTACTGTCATGGGCGATCGCTCTGAATTTGCCTGGAAGCAGCAACCGGTTTTTAACTACATTGATCAGCTCGTCGATCAGAAACTGAAAAAGACAAAAACCCTGCCCTCTCAATTGTGTACCGACGCAGAATTTATCCGGCGGGTTTACATCGATCTGACTGGTCTGCCACCCACGATTGAGGATGTGAAAACGTTCCTGGCAGACAAACGCGATTCCCGCCTCAAACGCAATGAACTGATTGATCGTCTGCTCGGTTCCCCGGAATTTGTAGAGCACTGGACTAACAAGTGGGCTGACCTATTGCAGGTTAACCGGAAATATCTGGGCGTTGAAGGGGCAAAGAATTTCCGTGACTGGATTGAAAAATCAGTTTCCGAGAATATGCCTTACGATAAGTTCGCTTACGAAATTCTTTCAGCCAGTGGTTCCAATAAAGCGAATCCTGCTGCATCTTACTTTAAAATCCATCGGACACCTGAAGATACGATGGAAAATACGACGCATTTGTTCCTGGCAATCCGCTTCAACTGCAACAAATGTCATGACCATCCCTTCGAACGTTGGACCCAGGATCAGTACTATGAAACCTCGGCATTCTTCGCTCAATTTGGTCTGAAAGCAGCCCCGGAAAGTAAGGGCCGGAATATTGGTGGTACGGCCGTTGAAAGTGGGAAACCCCTGTTTGAGGTCGTGTATGACAAGAACGAAGGGGAAATGATTCATGAACGAACCGGCTTGAAAACGCCGCCGAAGTTCCCCTACCCTGCTGAGTTCAAAGCCGATCCGAAAGCGGATCTTTCACGTCGTGAAAAACTGGCCCGCTGGATCACCTCGCGGGATAACCAGTACTTCGCCAAAGCATATGCCAACCGGGTCTGGGGATACCTGACCGGAACCGGGCTGATCGAACCGATTGATGACATTCGTGCCGGAAATCCAGCTTCCAATCCAGAACTGCTGCAGAAGCTGACCGAAGATTTCCTGTCTCACGATTTTGACGTACGGCATCTGATGCGCGTGATCTGTCAGTCGCGGACCTATCAGTTGTCTATCGAATCCAACGAATGGAACGAAGACGATAAGATTAATTATTCGCATGCCAAAGCACGTCGTTTGCCTGCAGAGGTGCTTTACGATGCTCTCTGTCGAGTGACCGGTTCTGAATCCAATATTCCGGGTGTTCCTGCGGGGACCCGGGCAGCAGAACTTCCCGATGTGGGCTTCAAATTGAAAAGCGACTTCCTGGCCAAGTTCGGTCGTGCTCAGCGAGAAAGTCCCTGTGAATGCGAACGATCTTCGAGTGTTGAACTGGGACCGGTAATGGCTCTGATCAGTGGTCCTACAGTCGGTAATGCGATCAGTGACCCCAATAATGCCTTAAGTAAGCTGGTTCAGCAGGAAAATAATGACTCTTCCCTGGTCGATTCAATCTTTCTGCGGGTATTAAATCGCCCGGCGACTGCTGAGGAAAAGCAGGCTGGCGTTAAACTGATTCAACAGCAGATTCAGAATGAACACCAGTCACTGAAGCAGCGTCTGGCGGAATATGAAAAGAGCCTGTCTCCCGAGATTGTTCAGCAGGAAAATCAACGGGTTCAGAATATCAAAGACGCACAAGAGAAAATTGCTTCGTTCCAGCAGGCCATCGCCCCCCGCGAAGCCTGGTTGAACAAAGAGCAACAGGCCAGGACAGCACGGTTGCAACAGGAGTTAACGGAGTATCAGAAATCCTTGCAATCCCGGATCGCTGCCTGGGAGAAAGAAGAAACCAAAGGTTCCAATTGGGTCGTCATCAAGCCGGAATCATTGTCGGCGACCAACGAATCGACCCTGCAAGTACAGCAGGATCAGTCGATCCTGGCCAAAGGTAAAAATGGAAAAGGCGACTATCAGATTGTTGCTCAAACAAATCTGAAAGCGCTCTCTGCGGTTCGCCTGGAAGTACTCACCGATGATTCCCTTCCTCAAAAGGGACCGGGACGTTCTGGAGACGGAAACTTCGTTCTCAATGAGTTCGAGGTTTATGCGGCTCCAAAATCAAAACCAGACCAGAAACAGAAGCTGAAACTGTTTAACGCCCAGGCTGATTTCAGCCAGAATACGTATCTGGTTGCGACCGCCATTGATGGCCAGGTTAAGCCATCTGGCGAAGGCTGGGCTGTCTCACCACAGATCGGGAAGCCTCATAAAGCCAGCTTCGACATTCAGTCTCCGCTACCGTCTGATGATCAGGGAGTCATTTTGACCTTTGTCATGAAACAGCACTTTAGCAGTAATACGCATTCTATCGGTCGTTTCCGGCTCGCTATCACCAATGGTAAAGGACCAACTACGCTCGATCAGCATCCCCAGGATATCCGTAACATTCTGGCGAAACAGGCTGATAAGCGTAACGCTGCAGAGAAAAAGAAACTGCTTGACTATTACAGTAAATCAGACAGCAGGCTGCAGTCGATGATCAAAGCAGTTGCGGACAGTAAACAGCCACGGCCAACCGATCCCAAACTTGTCGAATTACAGCAGCATCTGACAGCGATGCAGAATGTGCGTCCCGTCGATCGCAAATTGACCCGTTTGCGTGATGATGTGCAGTTGAGTGCAGAGCAGGTCAAACAGAATCGGCTGATCGCTGCTCAGGACCTCACATGGGCGTTAATCAACAGCCCCGCCTTCCTGTTTAATCATTAAGATTTATCAGGACGGCAGTAACGAATACATGCGGATGGATACAATTCAAAAACAGTTCTCTAACAAAAACTGAGGAGACACAGAAATGCTGATCATTCCAGGTCAATCAGGCAAGGAGCCGTGCGAGTCTCGAAGTCAAATTTCCCGTCGTGATCTGCTGCGGGTCGGCGGTTCCAGTATGATGGGCATGGGGCTGGGAACCATGCTCCAGTTACAGGAAGCTGCGGCCAACAGTAATGAAGGCGGAGGCGGCCCCGGCTGGGCGAAAGCCAAAAGTGTCATTCTGATCTTCCTGCAGGGCGGCCCCAGTCATCTGGACCTGTGGGATCCCAAGGAAAACGTTCCCGATAACGTGCGGAGTGTTTTCCAGCCAATTTCGACAAAGCTGCCTGGTGTGCAGTTCACCGAACTCTTGCCGAATCTGGCGCAGCAGAACGACAAGTTCACCATGATCCGCTCCATGAGTTATACTCCCAAGGGGCTGTTCAATCATACTGCCGCCA
The DNA here is from genome assembly GCF_008329715.1 of Gimesia chilikensis. Classification (GTDB taxonomy): domain Bacteria; phylum Planctomycetota; class Planctomycetia; order Planctomycetales; family Planctomycetaceae; genus Gimesia; species Gimesia chilikensis. The sequence goes on from NZ_VTSR01000007.1 coordinate 177,062, forward strand.
TCTATCAGATGCTGACCGGCTATACCACAGATAAGGTTAGTCCTTCCGGACAGCTGGAACCACCAAGTCCTAAAGACTTCCCGAACTTCGGGTCAAACATTATTCGTATCCAGCCACCACAGGTACCCATGCTGCCGTTCGTGATGCTTCCACGACCGCTGCAGGAGAGTAACGTGGTCGGGAAAGCCGGGACAGCCGGTTTCCTGGGACGTGCCTACGATCCGTACTATCTCTATCCGCCGGGAGACGATATGGATATGAACAAGATGGACCGGATCAGCGTCGATGATCTGAAGTTGCGTCCGGATGTCTACACATCCCGGCTGCAGCGTCGTGCCAGTCTGCGGGATACCATCAACCAGGGTATGCCTCAACTGAACAAGGCTGTCGAAGATTACAAGCTGGATAAGTACTATTCACGAGCACTGGATCTGGTCATTTCAGGCCGGGCTCGCGATGCCTTTGCCCTGGATCAGGAGTCCGATGCAGTTCGTGACAAGTACGGTCGGAACACCTTTGGTCAGAGTCTCCTATTAGCCCGTCGTCTGGTAGAAGCCGGGACTCGGGTGGTTGAAGTTGTCTGGCCAAAAGTCGCGAATTCGAACAATCATTCCTGGGACGTCCATACTGGATTGACAAATCGATTGAAGAACCAGTCTGCTCCCATGTTTGACCAGGGACTCGCCAGTCTGATTTCTGACCTGTATGATCGAGGCACTCTGGACGAAACACTGGTTGTGGCAGTGGGTGAATTTGGCCGCAGTCCTCAACGCGGCGTCAGTACTTCAGGGAACTCAAACAGTGACGACGGTCGAGATCACTGGCCCTACTGTTACACATCTCTGATGGCAGGGGCCGGGATGAAACGGGGATATGTTCACGGCGAATCCGATAAGACCGGTTCCAGTCCGCGTAAAGATCCCGTTCATCCACGGGAACTGCTGGCAACGATTTATCATTCGTTCGGAATCAACCCCGAAACCATCGTCTATAATCACCTGAATCAGCCACGCGAACTGGTGAAAGCACAAGCCGTTACCAAACTGATGGGATAAGCGGCTAACATAATTTTATCTAAAATCAGGCCTGTCTCTGTATTTCAGAGGCGGGCCTGTTTTCGTTAGTAGAACGCAATTCTACGCGGCATTTCTGCTGCTGACCCGAACTCAAAATCGTCTGTAGGCCAGGTCACTATCTGAGAAAGATTTTAAAAAGAGAAAAACGGGACAAATTATGCTTGAATTAATGAACTCAATCTGGTGTACAATGATTTAATAACGTCAGGGCTGACTTGGACAGAGTTGCAGGTTTTTGAAAAGCCGTGAAATTGATTCATAAACCGGGAACTCATTCCACCCCACATCGATCCTATTTGATGTTCTGACAGATCGCGCCAATTAAAAACTGATTGACTAACCAGACCGTCAGGCCCATTCTCATTTGCAGGATGGATTATGTTGGATAAAGGTGCGCCCATTATCTGTTTACAGTTCAGAAATGATCGATTCACGCTCATCATCGGCTGGCTGATGCTGCCATCTCTGCTGCTGATTCCCAGAGAGCTTCCCGGGCAAGTCGCTGTCGAAGTTGGCGTGGCCGAGGCTGCAGTGCAGGCCCCCGAGACGTCCCCTCACAAGATTCCGGGTTTCAGTATTTCTGTCGATGAAAAGAAACTGAATCTGCTGGATGACTTTGAACGCTATGTGCGTCATCAAATGTGGGAAAAAGCACTGACGACGATCAAGGATCTGTCTGCTTCTCAATCCAGTTCCGCCCTGCTCCCGACTCAGGATGGTTTTCTGATCGATGCCAATCAGCGGATCTTTCGAGCCCTGACTTCACTACCACCCGAAGGGCGAGAAGCATATCGTCTCTTCTATGACGGTAAGGCCCGCAAGGAGTTTGCTGAGCTCTCGGAAAAACATCCGCTGTATTCCGCCGATGCCGAAAAACGGGCAACCGAGATTTATTACCAGTATTTTCTGACTTCCATCGGTGATGAAGTCGCTGACCTGCTGGGAAATCAGGCTTTTGAACGGGGAGAATTTCTTCAGGCGGCCGAATACTGGCGATCGATTCTCGAGCATCATCCTGATACCAGCCTGCCGGAACTGGATTTGAATGTAAAGCATGCGCTGGCTTTGATCCGGGGTGCTCGAACAGAACGGGCTGCTGCAGCGATCGAGGTGATCGCGCAACAGTTTCCCGGCCAGAAAGTGACTCTGGGAGGCAATGCCTTTGATCCGGTACCTTATTTGAGGTCCTTACTGCCTCAGCAGAACGTATCTTCTGTTGCGTCTTCGAAATCCAATAACCCAAAGTCGGTCTCACAGTCATTCCAGTTACCCGAATCTGATTCTCAACCGCACTGGCAGTTGCATTTTCTGGATCAGAGTGTGGAACAGGCGCTGCAGAATTCTCAATCAGATTATTACGGCCGCAGCAAATCGTATGCAACCTACGTTCCTCCCATAGCCGTTGATCAGCAGCATGCCTATATAAACTACTATGGTGTCTGTTTTGGTCTCGATATGAAAACCGGGAAACTGCTCTGGAGGAACGCTAAGTTCAAGGATCTGGGAAATCATTTCAACAACTATAGTTTTCATCAGTCCAGCCATCTGAATCAGTATCATATTGCCGTGAGTGGAGATTATGTACTCGCTACTCTGATCCCTCAGAAGGAAATGAACCGTTACCGGGCCTGTTATCGGCTGGTTGCCTATCAGAAAAAGACGGGCAAACAGGTCTGGCAAACCAGTGCGAATAACGAAAGCTATATCTGTGAGCCTCTGGTGGTTGGAGAGCAGATTTACACAATCTCTCACCAGCAAAACAGTAAACAACTCAATTTGAGTTGCCTGTCGTTGAAGACGGGAAAGAAGGAGTGGGGGATGCCTCTGGGATCTGTCGTGGCAGGCAGTTCTACAAACGGGATGGAAGACATGCCCTCTCCCGTGCTCAAGTTGAATGGAGAGTCACTGCTGGTTCTTACCAATAACGGGGCACTGTTTGATATTTCCCTGGCTGGCAGGTCTGTCAACTGGGTATTTCGGTATCCCTATCCCGTCAATCAGTCTACATCCAATAATTACTATGCTGCAGCTAATGAGGAAGTACAACTGCATTCCAGAGGGCAGATGTACTGCGACCACAATCTGCTTTATTTCAAAGAAGAGGGAGCCAGCGAGGTTTATGCCCTGGATCTGGCTGCCAAGAAAGTGGTCTGGAAACGCCCCATCAAAGTGGCTGCTCAACTGGTGGGAATTGATGATCAAAATGTCTACCTGCTCTCCGGGGAACTGGAGGCATTGAGTCGCGAAACGAGTCGTCTGAACTGGGCGGTTTCTCTGCCCATCGCGGCAGGAGGCTTGAGTGCCGTCATTGATCCGCAGCACGCATGGATATTTACCAGCCGGGGAGTCTTCGAGATTTCGAAATCAAATGGGGATATTCTTGATATCTATCGCGGGCATGATCTGAGTTCGCTGGGAGGTGCCATCAGCCTGAATCAGGGGTTGATGCTTTGTATTTCCAATCAGGCTGTGACCGCATACCCCTCCACTCCCGCTGGAAAACAGAAGTCAAAAGAAACACCAACATCAGAACCTTAATCAGATGGAATGTAATATGTGTGGTAAGTTACTCCGGTCTCAAAGTCGAAGCTTGTTTTTACTGGCGCTGGCTCTATCCTGCTTTACACAACTCTCAACAGTCGCTGCTGAAGGTGAAAACGGGATTACCGTTGTAGGGACTGGTATTGTTGAACAGAAACCAACGGTCGTCGAAATGACCGGACTGGTCATCGGTCAGGGCCAACTGGCGGGAGACGCTGTTACCAAGTATCACGGAAACCGACGTCGGGCCGAAGATGCATTTAAAAATCTGAAGATACCAGGATTGGTCATTCAGGGGGATGGGATGTCTCTCTACTCGTCCTTAAATGCCAGTCAGATGCAGGCCATGATGCGGGGCATGGCTGTGAATAATACGCAGTCTCAGGAGTTATCGGTCTCAGAAACACTCAAGTTACGTCTAACAGGAGTTGATAAGCTGAGCCCCGACGAACTGCTGGAAATCATCGTTCGGATTGTTGATGCCGGCAAAGATGCGGGAGTGGTGATTGGCAATGATACGACTCCCATGGTTCCGGGAACATATAATGCTTCAAAAGCACGCAATACAATGGTTGCCTTTAAAATTCAAAACGTGGAAGACTTGAAAAACAAAGCTTATGCCAAGGCCCTGGAAGATGCACGATCTCAAGCGGAGGCACTGGCAAAACTGGCAGGCGGTAAGCTCGGGAAGGTTGTGTCCATTAACACGGTGGATCCAAACCAAAAGAGCAGCGACAGTTCCAGCCGGATGCTGGCACAATATCTGGCTGTGCTGGGGATGAGGGTCGGTCAGTCTGAGGAGCAGTCCTCCGCACTGTTAAAAGAGATCCCTGTCTCTGCCGTCGTTCGCGTAACTTATGCTCTCGAATGAATTCTCAATCAAACGGGCGTCAAATGAGTATTTCTGTAATCATCAGGATTGTTGCCGGTGGGCTGTTTCTGCTGTGTAGCTTTACGCAGATCCAGGCGCAGGAAATTCTGCCCCGGCACGTTACTCCTGCAACCGTCAAGTCAATTCAACGGGGGCTTGACTATCTGGCGAAACAGCAGACAACCAGTGGCAGTTTTCAGACAACCCAGGATGGCAGTACCTATCCCGTTTCAATGACTTCGCTGGCGGGAATCGCCTTTCTGGCCAATGGAAATACGTCGACTCGAGGGCCTTACGCCGATCAGGTGCGGAAAGCGACCGAGTATGTACTGGGCCAGGCTCAGCAAAACGGTCTGATCGCAGCCGGCGCGGAAAATGGACGCCCCATGTACGGGCATGGATTCTCGTTGCTGTTTCTCTCCAGCGTATATGGGATGGAGACAGACGCAAAAGTCCGCGCCCGGATTGCCAAAGTGGTCAAGGATGGAATCCAGTTGACCTCTTCGGGACAGAGCCCTTTAGGAGGCTGGATTTATACCCCGGGGGGAGGAGATGAAGGCAGTGTGACCGTGACCCAGATGCAGGGACTCCGGGCTGCGCACAATGCCGGCTTTACCGTACCCAAGGGGACAATTCAGAATGCGGTCCGGTATCTGGAACTCTGTCAGACACCTGAGGGAGGGATTCGCTACTCATATCATTCCGGCAATGATACCCGCCTGCCGATATCCGCTGCTGCAATTACCTGTCTCTATTCCGCCGGGGAATATGAATCACCGCTAGCCGAAGAATGTATGGAATATGTTTACGGACAGTTCAAAAACCGAAAAAGTGGATTTCAGTCGGGACATTATTTTTATTTGAACCTGTATGCCTCGCAGGCGTTTTACCAGGCAGGCGATGATTATTGGGATGCTTACTTCCCGGGGCAGCGCGACAGTCTCATCAAATCACAGGCATCCAACGGCAGCTGGAATGGCGATGGCGTCGGTCCCATTTTTGGAACCAGCGTCGCCTTAATCGTTTTACAACTGCCTTATAAGTTTTTGCCTATTTATCAACGTTAAATGACATGTATTGTGACCAGCAGACTGGCTGGTAGAACAGGGAGTGAATCTTGTCTGAAATGAAAACAGCACCAGATATGGCAGCTTTGGAGAAGCTTAAAGCCGCCCAGGAACGGATTCGCGAACAGATTCGCACGGTCGTCGTTGGTCAGGATGATGTCGTCGAGCAGTTGCTGGTCAGTATTCTTGCAGGGGGACACTGTATTCTGGAAGGAGTCCCGGGCCTGGCGAAGACGTTGCTGGTCTCTACGCTGGCTAAAAGTCTGTCACTGGACTTTGGTCGGATCCAGTTCACTCCCGACCTGATGCCCGCCGATATTACCGGGACCGATGTGATTTACGAAGATCGACAGACTGGAACGCGAGAGTTCCGATTTATTGAAGGGCCGATTTTCACCAATCTGTTGCTGGCAGATGAAATTAACCGGACACCTCCCAAAACACAGGCGGCTCTCCTGCAGGGGATGCAGGAAAAGAACATTTCTGCAGGGACGAAACATTATCAACTCCCCCGCCCGTTTTTTGTGCTTGCAACCCAGAACCCGATTGAACAGGAAGGGACCTACCCCCTTCCCGAGGCTCAGCTGGATCGGTTTCTGATGAAGATTATCGTCCAGTATCCCACGCGCGACGAAGAAAGACAGATTTATAAAACAGTGACTGGAGAAGAACAGTCGGAGCCGGCAGCCACCTTGACAGGAGAAGAAGTGCTGGAGCTCCAGCATCTGGTACGCCGGGTTCCCATCAGCGATTTTCTGGTGGATTACACCATGGACCTGATCCGGGCGACACGCCGCGACAGCGAAGATGCCCCGGAGTTCATTAATCGCTGGGTGCTCTGGGGAGCGGGGCCACGTGGTGGGCAGTCTCTGATTCTGGCAGCCAAGGCCCGGGCTGCTCTGTATGGTCGACCTGAAGTCTCTGTGGAAGATCTGCAGGCGGTTGCCAAGGCCGTTTTGCGCCATCGGATTGTTCTGTCTTACAACGCCGAGTCGGAAGGCCAGACACCGGATACCGTAATTGAAAAACTGATCGCGGAAACTCCATTACACCAGAGCACTGCCGGAAAGGATGGTCAGTTTGAACACATACTTAAATCCTGAGATCGCAGGCAGTCTGGCCGGGATTGGGTTCAAGGCCCGCCAACCGGTTGAGGGTTCAATTGCTGGCCTGCATCGCAGTCCCCTGCACGGTCTGTCTCCGGAATTTGCCGACTACCGCAGCTACACACCCGGTGATGATTTGAAGAACCTGGACTGGAAAGCGTATGCCCGTTCGGACCGGTTTTATATTAAACGTTTCGAAGAAGAGTCGAATTTACGCGCGGTGTTTATTGTCGATTCTTCGGCCTCGATGAAGTACGGCGGACCTGACTTTTCCAAGTATGATTGTGCAGCCACAATCGCCGTATCGCTGTCATCTGTTTTATTGAAACAGCGTGATGCGGTCGGACTGGCGATACTTAATGATCGTGTTCAGGAAGATCTGCGGACAGGAAGCACTGCCTCCCATCTGGCCAAATTCATGGAAGTACTGCAGCGGACCGAACTCCAGGGAGAAACCGACATTGGCCCTGCTGTCGCCCAGGTCGCGGATCAGATTCACCGTCGTGGCATTGTTGTGGTCCTGTCTGACCTGCTGACACCACTGGATCGATTTTACGAGTCGCTGGGCAAGCTGCAGTACGCAGGGCATGAGGTGATTGTGATGCACGTACTGCACCGTGATGAGGTTGAGCTTCCCTTCAAAGATTCTGTGATCTTCAAGGATATCGAGGGCGAAGAAGAGATCTTTGCCGAACCATGGGCTTTTCATAAAGCGTATCAGGCAGCCATGGAAGAGTTTATTCAGGAGACGCGCCAGCGCTGTCAGTTTTGTGGTATCGACTATCTGCAGATATTTACCGACGCCAATTTGAGCAGGGTTTTGAGCAGCTATTTACATAATCGGCAGTTTGCAGGAGCGAAAACACATCGGGGACGAATGGCGTCTCTCGGTGGATCTGCCGGTTCAGATAATCAGATATCAGACTCCCCTGCTCTCGATTCCAGAGCAGGTCAACCATCAGAAAGTGAGTAAACAGTTTCAATGCATTTTCTGGCTCCCTTACTTTTGACGGGAACGGTTCTGGCAACCGCACCGATCATCATTCACCTGCTAAACCGCAGACGGTTTATCCGCGTGGACTGGGCGCCCATGGAATATCTGAAATTGACTCTGAAGACGAATCGTCGGCGCTTACGGCTGGAACAGTGGCTGTTGCTCGCGATTCGAACGCTGGCGGTTCTGGCTCTGTTTCTGGCGGTGGCGCGTCCCATCAGTTCGGGTACGAATCTGGCGGGGTTTCTGGCGGTGGAAGGTCGGGCAAGCCGCGTGATCATTCTGGATGATTCTCTGAGTATGTCTTATCAGACCGGCGAACAGTCTGCCTTCAGCCGGGCACAAAATGCAGTTCGGCAGGTTTTGAACCAGTTGGGACCGCAGGATTCGGTATCAGTGGTACTGGCTTCTCAACCGGAGCAACCACTCGTGCGGATGGCACATCTGACAGAGAAAGAGCGGGACCAGTTAATTGCGCGCATCAATGAGATTAATTCCAGCCAGATGGCCAGTCACTGGATTTCTACCTTAGAGGAAATAGATCGCCAACTGAAAGAAGCCACATTCCCGATTAAAGAAGTGATTATTGTTACCGATCTCTGGTCGGCGGGTTGGACTTCTGAAGTGCGCGATCTTTGTGACCGCTGGTCGGGCGAACAAGTGACGTTGCGATTTGTCGATATCGGAAATGAGCCGACGGGAAACCGCGTACTACGTTCGCTTGAGCAGGACAGCCGGATTGCACTGGTCGATCAGGAAGTTAAATTGACTGCCGTCATCGAGAATTACAGTACAGAACCTCTGAAATCAGGACAGGCGTTGTTAGATGTGGACGGTAATGTTACTCCGGTGACCCTTCCCGAAATTCCAGCAGAAAAAACGGTGAACGTTCCCGTCAGTGTGCGTTTTGATGAACCGGGTCAGCATGTCGTAACTCTATCTATTCCTGCGGATTCCTTGATGGAAGACAACGTTCGCAGCAAACTGATCAATGTTCGTCAGATGGTTGATGTCGTTCTCGTGGACGGCGAGCCGGGGCTGAATCCCTTCGAGAGTGAAACTGATTTTCTGGCGCTGGCTCTGTCAGCCGGAAATTCAAACTGGCAGGTAACACAAACGGAAAGTTCAACCTGGAAGTCACAGTTATTGACAGCCCCGGATCTGATCGTCCTGGCCAATGTGGATCAGCTGTCAAAGGAGCGCGTCGCGGAACTGGAAGAACTGGTCTCTCTGGGAACCGGTTTAATGATTTTTGCCGGTGATCAATGTGACTTGCAACTCTATAACGAACGACTGTTCAAAGGGGGAAATGGACTCCTTCCGGCAAAAATCAATCAGATTCGAGATCTGCAGGCGCAAGGGCTGGTTATCGAACCAATCGCTGATTCTCCGATTGAGTTACTGAAGAACCTGACTCCGGAACTGTTGAGTCGCGTGCGTCCCCATCGATTTGCGGATGTTGTTCTGGAGCAAGGTGACGGACAGCGTCAGGTTAACGTGTTGGCACGCTGGAATGATCCCCAGCAGTCTCCTGCAGTTCTGGAAAAGCGTTTTGGTGAAGGTCGCGTCCTGTTCTGGACCATTTCAGCAGATAAAAGCTGGAGCGACTGGCCAGCAGAGGCGAGTTTTGTTCTGGCAATGCGGGTCGCGGCACAGGAAATCGCGGCAGAAATTCAACGGGGCGAGAATCTGATTGCCGGTGAACCGATCCACCTGGAACTGGAGACGATCACCGCGCCTCAGGCTGGCGAACTGGTCTGGCTGGATCGTGATCTGAAACCCCAGGAAGTCCGTTTTGGTACGGAAGGTGAATCGAAAACAATTCTCAGCTCCGATCCGATTCGTTATTCAGGCGTCGTGGAAGCAACGTGGCAAGACACACAATCTGGCGGGCAGACACAGAAATTTGCCATCAATGCGAATGTGGAAGATTCATTGCAGGAAAGACTGAATGAGCAGGAATTGCAGCAGTATCTGGGGCGCATGCCTTTAAAGCTGATTCGTTATCAGGGAAAAGAAATGGACTTATCGACAGCCGGGACTGAATTATGGCGATATCTGGCAGTCGTCTTACTGGGTTGTCTGATTTCCGAGAGTATGCTGGCGGCCTGGATTGGTCGTCGTCGCTAAAGAAAGAGTTGTGAACTTGAACCGATTTCTGGAAAAACTGTTTGGTATTCAATCCTCGACCTGGGCCGAAGGTGGCCAATGGTCCGCGCAGTGGGTTGGCTTGCCTTCAGGAGATCGAATGCTCTTTCTGATTCTGGGAGTCGTCGTACTGGTAGCTGGCGGATGGTGGTTGTATCAACGGGATGCAAGGCAGATACCCCTGCTCCGCCGCTGTCTGTTGTACTCAATCCGAATCGCTTTGGTGCTGTTGGTGATTGCCATGCTGCTCGAACCAATTCTGGTATTGAGCAAAGAGGAAAAAATTCCTTCGCATCTGCTGGTCCTTTTGGATACATCACAGTCCATGTCGCTGAAGGATGCCTGGCAGGATGAAGAACGGGCTATGGAAGTGGCACGCAGTCTGGGGATGTCGTCAGACGTGGATGCTCTCCGCAGAATGAACCGCCTGCAACTTGCACAGAAAATGGTGACACCATCGTTTCTGAAAGACCTGTCTGCTGACGGAAAACGCACGGTCCACCTGCATGGGTTCAATGATAAGTTCAATCCAGAGGCATTATCAGACTCTGAGGAATGGCACGCCGGTGGAAATGCGACTGCTATCGCCAGTTCTCTTCGCCAGGCACTGCTTTCTTATTCCGGGATGCCTCTCTCGGGGGTTTTACTGATCAGCGATGGACAATCGACGTCTGGAGAACCCCCGGAAGAAGTCTTGCAGATGCTGTCTGATGAAGGAATCCCTCTGGTTGCGGTTGGTATGGGGACAACTGATGGGCCGCGGAATGTCGCGATTACAGAACTCGAAGTCAGCCCGGTGGTGTTTGTGCAGGATGCGAACCAACTGACGGTGCATATTGAATCACGGGGAATGCAGACTCAATCTGCGACCCTGCTGATTGAGCAGCGACGTAATGGTGGGCCCTGGCAGGAATTCATTCGCGAGGATGTCGTGCTTAACCTCGAGGGGCAGTTACAACCGCGGACGTATCAGTTTTCTGAAACAAAAACCGGTAAGGTCGAATTTCGAGCAAGTATTATCGATGCGGGGCCGGAAATCTCGCAGGATGATAATCTGGCCTCCGCCGAAGTACGCGTGATCCGACAGCGGTTGAATGTCCTGTTTATTGCAGGATCGACTTTTCCTGAAGTTCAGTTTCTGCGAAATACGTTTTTACGGGATCGCCAGATTAATCTTTCGACCTGGCTCATGGCGGCTGATAAAACCTATGAACATCCGGGCGATCTGCCAATTCGTCGTCTGCCGGTCACTCAGGAAGAGCTCAATGATTATGACTGTGTGATATTGTACGATCCTGATCCCAACGGCTGGCCTGTTAATTTCCCGGAGTTGCTTACGAATTTTGTGACCAAAGCAGGAGGTGGACTGGTCTATATTGCCGGTGAAATGCAGACCGCGAATATGTTCGATCATCAGTCTGATCCTACCCTGGACTGGTTAAACTTATTGCCCGTTATTCGAGAGCCGGGCCTCTTTCGCTCTCAGGTTCAGATTCGGTTGAGTGCTCGCTCTCCCTGGAAACTGGATGTGACTACTCAGGGAGTTCAGGATCCCATTTTTAACTTTGCCAGTGATCGTCAGGCAAATGAGCAGCTTCTGAAAAATTTACCCGGCATGTTCTGGCACTTTCCTGTGACCAAGGCGAAACCGGGGGCGACGGTGCTCGCAGTTCACGCGGATCCCCGCATGCGAAATGAATACGGTCAGGAGGTCCTGATCGCCTCGCAACGCGTGGGACCCGGCTGGTCAATTTTTATTGGTTTTGACAGCACCTATCGCTGGCGATATCTGAATGAGCAGTTGTTTGACGGATTCTGGGCACGAGTAGTGGATCGGGCCGGCAGGAGCAAACAACTGGGAGGAAATTACCCTTTCCGGCTTTCGACGCCAAAGGCACAGTACCAGCCCGGAGAACAGGCTAAGGTGATTGCCCGATTTCTGGATGAGAGCCAGATCGAGCCTGGTCTACAGCGTTTATACGGTGAAGTGGAGCGCGGTGATGAACAGCCGATTCCACTGACGTTGACTGAAGGCAATCAAAGAGGTGAATTCTCTACGAACTTTCCGGTACCGTCACCTGGGACGTATTTTGTCCGTGTCTGGATGGGAGATGAAGCAGCCGGGGCGAGTGTGAAAGCGGCTACCATGCCAATAAAAGTCGAATTTCCAAATCAGGAACTGCAAAATCCGACTCTGAACGAAGCGTACCTGGAGACCATGTCGAGTTCGACGGGAGGTCGGGTATATCAGTTGTCAGAAATGAACGACATTGTAGGTGCTTTCAAAATTAAAGAGGTCTCCCGTTTTCTGGAAGAACGACAGGAAATCTGGGATGCACCAATTTTCTATATTTTAATCTTTGGTTTACTGGTTACAGAATGGATTTTGCGAAAGTGGTGCCGTCTGATTTAAAAGATGGTATATCGCAACAGGAGTCAGCGGTAGATGTCCGAACTAAAGTCGCATAAATATGCAGAGCTGCAAAACACGATTTCCAGAAAACTGGATCGTGTAGGACGTGCGCTGCGCCGGCATATTCTGCTGGAAGCGGCGGCACGAATCGGTCTGGCTTTGCTGTTTCTGGCTGCGTTTTCACTCCTGTTTGACTGGTGGCTGGAATTGAGTCTGGTTACCCGTGTTGGATGCCTGTCGGCGGGATTTGCGATCATCGGTTACCTGGTGTGGCGGTATATCTACATTCCGTTCCAGGTCTCTCTTTCGCCAATTGAAGTGGCTAATTTGATCGACCGTGCGCGGCGGGTCAATGATCAGCAGGCTCTGGCGCCTCAGGTGGCAAGCCTGTTACAGTTGCCTGGTCATCAGTATGAAAAAGAGCAGTCTGATGAGATGATCGCACAGGCGGTTCAGGAAAATTATCAGCGTCTCAGCAATTATCCTTACGAGAAAACGATCAACCAGAAGCACACCCAGGCCTGTCTGCTGGGACTTTTCGCAGCTGTTCTGATCCCCGTCTGTTTTCTGATTGTTCTGCCAGCAACGGCACAATTATGGGGAGCACGCTGGTTACTCGGTTCCAGTCAGCCCTGGCCTCGTGATACCCGATTAATTGTCGTTGGTCTGCAAGAAGGACAGTGGGTGCTTCCACGGGGGGAAGCGGCGACCTTACAGATTCAGGTGGAAGATGCAGACAAGCCGACGGAGAGTGTCTGGCTCTCTCTGGAGGATGAAAATGGTGAGAGTGAAACAATTACCATGAATCGCTTTCAGGCAGGAGATTTTCGCTATGAACTGCCTCCTGTACAACTTCCAATTCAGGCACAGGCCTGGGGAGGTGATGGCCAGACAGAACCTTTTGAAATTGTTCCCATCGATCGGCCCCGGATTACCGATTTATCCATTCGTGCATCGCATCCCCGTCTTTCGGAACCTTTTGTATCTCATTTTTCCGCTTCGGAAGGAAATGTCCGATTACTGCCTCAGTCAAAAGTGACATTAGAGCTGACCACAAATGTGAAGGTCCGCAAGATTGACGTTGATTCTGAGGAGATCTCGTTACAATGGAACAGTACGGATGGAAAGCATTTCCAGACAGAATGGACGCATGAGAAGCCTGTTAATTTCAGGCTGACATTACATTCTGCAGAGCACGAAATCAGTTCCCATCCCCGTCCGGTATCCATTGGTGTGCAACCAGATCGTAGCCCGCGGCTTAGTTTTCGTTATTCAGGGCTGCGGCAGCGAATTACTCCGCAGGCAACGATCCCCTTTTCGATCTTAGCTCGGGATGATTTTGGAATACGGCAGGTGGGGATGACATCAGAGGTTCCTTTGGCCGGGATAGCAACTTCAAATAAATCAGCAATTGAACCCGAAGAAGTATCGGATTCATCGACTCCGAAAAATATGAAGCATGAGCAGAATTACCCTGTTTATGGTCCGGAGGATCCTGCGAGTGAGACCGTTGTTGAGCATGAACAACGAGTTTCCATTGCCGAGATGAAACTGAATCCGGGAGCGGTGATTACTTTTCAAAGTTTTGCAGAAGACAACTGTTTCACGGGGCGTCAGAAAACCAACTCACGACAGTTAGTGTTTCGAGTGGTTAAGCCAGAGGAACTGTTCCGCGAAATTCTGTTGCGACAGCAGCAATTAAGGGCACGGCTCCGAAAGTCTCGTGATCAGGCAGAACAGTTACGTGATAAATTGAAATTGGCTCAGAATTCAAAAGAAGCAGCAGCCTGGATTCGAGAGCATCAGTTGATTCGACGGGAAGTCGGACAGGTCAGTCATGCTTTAAATAGTTCTGTGGAAGAGATGAAACTGAATCAACTGGGAGGCGCGGAGACCTGGCAGTTAATCGAGCAGACGGTGCTCAAACCATTGCAAGGTCTACACGATCGTGAGATGGAGCAGCAACGGCAGTCGTTGGAGTCACTTCGGAGTCAGACTCCGGAGCCGCTGTCGCAACTGACCGATCAGCAGGATCAGATTCTAAAGACGATGGACCAGATATTGAACAATATGGCCCAATGGGACAGTTTCATCGACGTAGTCAATCAGTTGAACGCCGTAATTAAACTGGAACAGGTTGTGAGAGATAAAACAGAAGAACTCAAAAAGAAGCAGACAGATTCCATTTTTGATAAGTAAAGGTCGTGACGATCGCGTCACTCTGATTCCCCCTGTGATGGAGGTGTGGGACATGCGAAACAAACACAAGGCAAGAAAATACGGGATGATCTGGCTGATCGTACTGACGATTCAACTGGGAGCGCTACAGGCGAAAGACAAAACAGAGACCGTATCCAATACTGCAGTCAGCTCAAATGAGAAAGTAACGCCTCAGAAACGGATCCAGTTCGAGCAGGACAAAGCCAAGGCACACATGCAGGAGTTGGAGGAGCGGATGTATCGACTCTCCCGCCTGATTCAGGAGTCGCAGCCCGAAGATGCCGCCAGACTACTGCTGGGACTACGTAAAGCCCGCGAACAGCTGATTCTGGATCGGATGGGAGAAGCTTCCCGAATGCTGGATGACCTGAAGTTGAATCAAGCCAGCCAGGAGCAGAAGGAAATTCTGGTACTGCTGGAAGAACTCAAAAAACTGCTGCTGACAGCGGATATCGGGCTGGAGCTGAAACTGGAACAGTTGCGTAAATTGATTGACTCTCGAGAAACCTTGAACAAACTCATCAAAAAAGAGGAGTTGCAGCTTTCTCACACACTGGAGCAGCAAAAAACACAAAAGACCGATTCTGAGAAATTCAAGGCCCTGGAAACCAGTGAACGTCGCAATCAGAAGTCCGCAGAAAATCTGCAGCAACAACTGCGTGAATATGGAGCTGCATCGAAGGGAATCTGTAATTCACTGTCAGGAGCCGGCAAATGCATGGGAGGCGCCTGCAAAAAACTGGGAGAATCTAAGCCTAAACCGGCTTCACAAGAGCAGAAAAAAGCAATAGCGCAGTTGAGCCGTGCGGATCAGGAAACACAGAAACTGGAAGAACAACTGCGCAAAGAAGTCGAGTCGCTGGTTCGTCAACGTGTAATGGATCAGTTGCAGGATATGATTGTGCAACAGAAACAGATCCGCGAAGTTACAACCAAGCTGCAGGACCGAGTGGCGCAGAAGCAGAAACAGGCCCTGGCGGCAGTCAGGCGCCTGTCGAATTCTGAAGAGAAGATTATCGGTCTCTGCTCAGAATCGATTGAGCTCTGCGAATTGACCCGTTTCAGCCTGGTCCTGCCTGTTGCGCTGGGCGCGATTCGCGAACAGATGGAATTCGTCAGCGAAGGTCTGGAACAGGGACAGGCCGATCAGGAAATTATCGCAGATCAGCAGCAGATCGAGAAAGATCTCCAGGCGCTGCTCGATGCGATGCAGGAAGCTTCGCGTCCGGTCAGTAAGAATGGTGGTGGTCAATGTAAGGGGTGCCAGGGGAATCGGAATAAGTTGCTGGCTGAAGTCAAAATGCTCCGATGGATGCAGCAGTCCGTGCACCAGCGGACAGAAAGCCTCGATCGACAGATTGCAGATAAAAAGATCACGGGCGATTCGCTGAAAGACCGCATCGAGTTGCTGACGGTGCGTCAGAAAGAGATCGATACGGTTACCGGTCGCTTACACAGTATGACCTGTCCTCATTGTCTGGGAGGTGAATGATGCGATGCATTAAACACAGCTATGTATATCTGGCAGTGACTGTCTGTTGTGTAACGCTCTGGCTGGAGATGGCACAGGCTGCTGACATAGATCGTCCGGAGAGAACTGATAAGGCAGTCGAGGCCGCTAAACCAGTTCCTGTTCCGGGAAAAATCTCACCAGGTGCTCTCCCTGGACAGCAGGATGTCATGTCCCTGATGCGCGATGATGCTTGGTTAAAGGATCCGTTTAAGAATATCCAGACCGATGTCAAATCGGTGATTAATGATTTCGATCAGGGCCAGACGAAGAAACCAGCCAGTACAACTCAGCCACGCATTATTTCCCGTTTGGACACCCTGATTGAGATGCTTGAGAAATCATGCAAGAAAGGGGGCGGTGGCGCAGGTGCGAATCCATCACGCCCGGCAAATGCTTCGACACTGGGAAAAGGTCCTGGCGGACAGGGAGACCTCAGAGCACCCGACAAAAAAGGACGCAACTGGGCCGATCTGACACCCAAACAGCGCGAGAAAATTCTGCAGTCGCGAACGGAGGGCTTCCCTCCCGGCTATGAAGACATACTCGCAGATTACTTTCGGCGACTGGCGCGGAACAAGGATCTGAAGAAAAATGAGACGACTGATAAACCAGAGTAAAATCATGAATCGAATGCTGGTATCAACCGGATGGAGTCTTGTCTGGCTGTCTGCGCTGTTGGTTGGCCTGGAAGAGCATGTTCAGGCTGATGAGGTAATGCTTTATGACGGGAAAAAAATCAGCGGACAAATCCGGAACATTACCGCTGACTCATTGACTGTGGACGTTGGGAAACAACAGCAGAAGGTGAACCTGTTTGATGTAACATCATACAAATTTGTCGAACCAGCCCTGCCACAAAACGTCAGTCAGTTATTAATTGATGGTGAGAAACCCAGCTATACCAGTGGACCACGCACCGCAAAAATCAAGCTGCGGAAAGGGTATCACCGATTTACTCTGCCCTATTATCATACGCTGGGGGTGGCGAAGCTGGAGATCAAAATGTCGGGGCCCGGGATCAAAAATGCAGAAGTACCCCGGGAGATGCTTTCACGGGTCACGGATCAGGTAAGAAAAATAGCCACGCGTGAGTATCAGGTGGATCAGGCTGGTTTTCGTTTGCCAGTAGAAGTGAAACAGCCGGAACGGTATGTCGCCTACCGACTGATGGAATGGACTGATCCGGCGGCAGTTAAATCGATTCTGGATCTGCGGTATCTGTCGGTGAAGAAATATGGTGCCAGTCCGCGACTGGCACTGTTGACCAAACGCAGTGCGATTCATTTTGGAATTATTTATGAGGGACTCATCAAGATTCCGCAGGATGGTGAATACACATTTTCGATTGATACAGACAAAAACAGTAAGGCACAGTTTTATCTCGGAGCGTTTCCTCGTGAACTGTATCGCAAATCGCAGAGTAAAAAAGAATCCAACTGGAAACTGGCCTTTGATCAGGACGGAAAGCTGACGGGTAAACTAAAACAGTGGGATGCTAACGGAGTTGTCATGACCCTGCCACTCGCATCTCAGGATGTTGATGTTACATTGCAGCCTGATGTGATTTGGGAAGTCTGGCATCAGGCAGAAGGAATCAGTCAACCAGGAAGTTCTGAACGGAAAGGCGAATCGAAGACTGAAGATACTGCTTACATTCGAACCAGTGATGGGAAGGTTCACCGGGTGACAGGCGAAGTTGTGAGTATGGATAGTCAGAGCCTGCGGTTCCTCTACCAGGGAGAGGAACGTGAAGTCAAACAGGATCGCGTTGTAGGGCTCGTGCTGCATAAAAAACGAACTGAGAAAAAAAACAGCCTTAAGCTAATCAGTCTGATTCGACTGGTCGGCGGTTCTCAACTGCCAGGGGTGGTCTCATCTACTGATCCCACTCAACTGACAATTGACCTGCCTGGCGGGACAAAACTATCTGTTTCCAATGAAGATCTGGAATCAGTAAAAACGATCAATGCCCGCTCTGTCTCATTGACGGAAATCATTCCAGAAACTGTGACAGAAGTGCCGTTTTTTAATCAGGTCTTTCCTTACCAAATCAACCGTTCATTTAACGGAAAAGAGCTGCAGATCGGCAAGCAGTTATTTTCAAAAGGCTTGTGTGTGCATGCGAAAACGATCCTGGTTTATCGCCTCGACCGGCAGTTCGAGAAATTCACTGTGACCCCGGGACTGCAGCATGGGACCGGCGATTCCGGCAATGTCTCTGTGACTGTCTCGGGAGATGGGAAGACCCTGTTTGAGAACCAGGCATTTACCAGTCAGACGCAGCAGGGACCGCTCAACTTAGACGTGAGCGGTTGTCAACAACTGACTCTGACAGTTGATTTTGGTCAACAGCAGAATGTGGGAGACCGATTTGTCTGGGGAGCACCTCAGTTGATCCGGGCATCTCCCCAGGGCCTGGCTGTCAGCAAGAAATAGATCAGATTTGGATGAAGTAATGGTAGATATCATCATGAATACAGAAGATAAATGTATTTCTAAGAGCAGAGAACTGGAGTTTCAACCTCATTCTCTTAGAAAATTGCTTTGTACTGGTTTGCTCATGGCAGTCCTCTGCGCGCTGATACTGGGAACTGACTGCCTGGCAGAAGGTATTCCAACTCAGGGCGGCTCGAAGCTGATTGTCCGTGATGTGGGAGTTTACCTGGTCTCTGCCCACGGAAAAAAAATGAATGATTCTGGTTTGTTCCGGTCCACACTGCCAGGCTTTATGCAGTCGCGGCGGTTGAGTGCTGATAGTGAGGGAAGCGATAAACCGACTCCTCTGGGGCTGATTACATTTGCTGGACCAGAAGTTAAAGATATCGATGTTCTGGTGGAATTCCCCTCAGGACGATTCCTTTCTCACTGGCCCACAGCGCGGATCCAGTCTCGGCGGATTTACTGGCGCGCCTGCCAACTCACGAAATCAGGTTCGGCCAGTTTTCAGATTCCGGGTTCTCACTGGCTGAGCCCCCTGCAGCAGGCTGATCGCCTGTTTGTAAATGCGAACAACAAAAGTGAACGCTTCATTCTGTATGATGTTGAGGTTAATCATACGCCCCAGATATCCATGACCCACTCAGCAGACGGGTTCCAAGTTCAGAATCGAGAGCCGGGAATGCTACAACATCTGACGGTTATTCAACCGACAGACAATCCAAAGCAATGGAAACTGGCAGCCGTTGATCAGATTCCTGGAATGTCAAAACAGAAGTCGAAATCGCAGTCCGGGACAGACGATAAAACGAAAGCATCCAAGGTCGATCCGCTTTCTGAAAAAAAACTCAAAGCCAAGGCGGCAGCAGAAGAAGCAGCGAAGTTGAAAGTTCTGGGGGATCAACTGCGGAACGTAGGTGCGCTACCACAGTTGTTATCTGGTAAAGCTGCTGATTCAAAGAAACCGGCAACACCCGCGAAGACGGAAACTAAAGTGGATCCCGTCAAAGTACCCTATGTAGAAAAGCAGCCGGTTTCGCGTGAACAGATCCTGAGTTTCTGGGGAGACTATCTGAGTGAGCGAGGGCTGGGAAAACCTGAGATTGAGTATGTGCAGCGCATTCTGAATGACTATGGTTTTCGAGAAGATCAGGCAACGGTCATTTATTGCATGGATGAAGGAGTTCTCGACAAAAGTGTCCCGCTGGAACTGACACCCCATCCAGATGTGCTTCGTCGGATTGCACTGGTGATTCTGGTTGACGTGGATCCTGCATTGCAGAAGCACATTGATCTGTTAATCGCGCAGCTTGGTGATCCGGTCTGGGCGAAGCGGGAAGAGGCTCAGCAGGAACTGGCGGAATATGGTCGGGCAGCCCAAAAACAGTTGCAGCAGGCCACGAAAAATAAAGATCTGGAGATCGTCTTTCGATCAGAACAACTGTTGGAGAAGATCAAATAATCTGCTGCTTCAGCTCTCGCTACCTGGCGATTAATGAATCGTGATCGGTGTCAGGGTAAAGCCGATGATGAAAAACGCGAGAGTTGCCCAGCCGATAAATGTTCGCATGGGGCCCAGCTCAACGGTATCGTCGGCAGTAGGAGGATGTGTGACTCCGAAGAAGATGAGCAGCAGAATCAGCAGCGAATAGGAAAATTCGTTCGAATACGCCATATATCCAATCGCGCCGAGCAGAACCAGCTGAGCGACAACATTGGCTCGTTTGCCGATCAGGGTATACAGGATGTGTCCTCCATCCAGCTGTCCAATGGGGATCAGGTTCAGGGCAGTGATGAAGATTCCTACCCAGCCTGCAAACAGCATGGAGTTCATGGCGATTTCCTGGTTTTCAGCCAGGGGACCGTGTACCAGTGTAATCATCCATTTCAGAATCAGTGGTTCGCCGAAACTGACGACTCCAGAGCCGGGAACGATTGTTTCCACGGTTGAATTGAGCAGCCCCCAGTAAACGAAGGGAATTGCAAACACCAGCCCTGCCAGAGGACCGGAGACCGCGATATCAAACATCTGCTTGCGATCGGCAACTCCCCCTCTCTGGAGAATGACTGCTCCCATGGTACCAAAGGGGCTCATCGGCATGGGGATAAAAATCGGACGGGTTGCCGGGATATGGTAACGTCGCGATTGGAGATAGTGTCCCATTTCATGGGAGAGCAGAATCAACATCACTGGGCCGGCATATGAAAAGCCGTTACTGAAAAACGTCGTCCAGCCCATGGCCTGGATTTTCGAGAACAACAACTGGAACTGCCCGGGAGTCGGGATAAAAGGGCTATGTGTACCGCCGACGATCAACGTGCTCAGGCAGGTCAGAATGAAGAGGATCAACGGGACCTTGCTCCGCGTGGGAGCGGGTGGCCTGTTGTAGACAGGTTGCCGGGGTGAATAGTCCTTGACCTCGGTCTGATAGTCACCGGGCTTAACCTCAATGATCTGATCAGAAGGAGGCCGTGGCTGGTTTACGTCATTCATGCATCTATTCAAATTCAAGAGCTGATAAGATTAGTAGTTCAATCCATTTTATACCGCTGACAGCATCTAGATGAGCTGTGATTTTGCTGAATTCTCGAATTTGTTATTCGATACGTCTGATGGAATATTGCGAAGATATGTCTGGAATATCTCAGATTACAGTGGGTTACGTTTCAGCATCCGGGAGGCACGGAGCACGTAATCAATGCCACTGTACAGTGTAATCAGAGCTGTTGCCCAGATGGTGACATCGCGAAATATCAGGAAACCGGGGGTATTAAACGGGGCTTCAGGGCTCAATGAGAGCAGGCTGACCACAACGGCAACACACTGTACGCCCATTTTAATTTTCCCACTCCAGCTGGCGGAAAAGTCGCGTCCTCTTTTTTCGAGGAATCCACGGAGACTGGTGATAAACATTTCCCGCCCGATGATGATCAGGACGAACCAGGCATTGATCCCGGAAGCAGAACCCCGTTCCAGGAGGAAGATAAAAGCACCACAGATGATGAATTTATCCACAAAGGGGTCCATGATCCGGCCCAGCGTTGTGACCTGATTGTATTTGCGAGCGAAATAACCGTCCAGAAAATCTGTAGCCGCTGCGACAATGAACAGACAGGCAGAGGTCTTCCACCAGCCTTCGAGATAGATGATCACGAACAGGATCAATGAGAGCACCAGTCGACTGACGGTGATCAGGTTGGGCAGGTTCCAGATTTCAGGCCCCAGCAGCTCCGTACCTGGCCCGGTATTCTCGGATTGAGGTTCCGAAGTCGAATTCATATTGGCTTCAGGATCTTTGAATAAACAATGTGTCAATTATCAGCGCACAACAGCACAGAGCACTCCCCGGGACTGCTCACAGGCATTCTATCGACTGGACAGAGAAGTTTACAGTGCAGCTCTGTGGCTTTTATGGGGATTCGTCAATCGATTCCAGGACGGGCAGTTCGTAGGCAATAATCCGGGTATTGCTGCGTACAAAAATCCGATTTTCCGCATAAGCGGGATGGGCCCAGGTCTCTCCAATCAGATTGGTCCGGGCCAGTTCCCTGTACCCGGAAGGATCCAGTTCAGCCAGGATCAGATCCCCGTCTGAGTTGAGGACCAGGGCTCGGGGCTCTTGCTGCTTGAGCCAGATCAGCGTTGCCTGCGGATTACGAGTATTGCCGGGTGTCATCTGGTTTTTGTCGTCCCAGATTTTTTTCCCCGTGGCGAATTCAAAACAGGTCAGACCGAATTTTTTGTCGAGTAGATACGCGTAGCCGTCCCGGTAAAGCGGTTGTGACATCAGACCTCTCAGCGTGCGTCGGTCCTCCCATTTCAGCTCTGCTTCTTCTGGCTGAGTGCCCAGCTGGATGGCTTTTGATCCGTCCCAGTAACCTGCCACAAAAACCAGCCCCTCATGTGCAATCGGATTGGCGATCGCGACACCGTAAGTGATTTTGTAAGGGACCGACCAGAAATGATTCCCTGACTGTGGATCGACACTGTGAATGTGATTGGGTGACCAGATGATTAATTGTGACTGGCCCAGGTGTTTGATCAAAAGCGGTGTCGCATAGCCGGCAGTATCGGAGAGTGATCGCCACCGTTCGACGCCTGTCTTACGGTCCAGGGCGACGACCGCGGTCCCCTGCTCTTTGCCTCCGGGTAGCAGGATGACCATGTCTCCCAGTACATAAGGAGCAGCGGCATACCCCCACTGTGGTACTTTCCCCCCAAAGTCTTCAACGAGTTGTTTTTTCCAGATCACCTTCCCGGTTTTCGCAGACAGACAGTAAACATCGCCCATCGTTCCCAGCGTGTAGACCAGATCATCCACGATCGTGGGGGCCGCGCGTGGGCCATTGCCATAATCGAGGTCACGGTAATCGCAGGGATAGTTGTGCGCCCAGATCTGTTGACCCGTCTGGGCATCAAAGCAGAGCACCCGCTCAACATTCTGCCGCGCGACTCGATGACTGTGGATGCCAGCTGCTTTTTGCTGATCTTCAGACGAGGCTACAGGCCGATCCATGACATAGAGTCTTCGATCCGCTACAGAAATCCCCCCGTAGCCTCCTCCCAGGTCGTGGGACCAGAGTTTTTTCAGCCCCGATTCAGGCCAGGTTGTTTTGAGTAGAGGACCATTCCAGGTGCCATCACCGCGCGGTCCTCGCCACTGGGGCCATTCTTCCCAGGTCGCTTGTGGGTTTGCTCGGGTTGAATTGGGAGTCTCTGCAACAGCAGGTTTCAGAAAGATCAGGCAGAACAGCATGAACAGTGATTTTAAGGTGAAAACACGCATGGTCGTCTCGTTTTGGGCGGGAATCAGTAAGGCAGGTTGAAGTATCAACGGCTCTAAATATTTTCTCTGATTCGCAGATAAAGCTCAAGGGGCGGAGCCGAAAACGGTCAGACCAGAGCAGTTTCCGGAAAGTGATCGGGAATACTTGCCGGATCCATAAAGGTTCGAAACCACATTTCCAGGACCAGCAGTGACCAGAGACGGGCGCTGTGATCCCATTGCAGATTCTGGTGTTCGTTGATCAGCTGTTCTACAGCCGTTCGGTCAAAGATCTGACGATCAATGGCCCGCTGGTCAAGCAGAACATCGTAGAGTAATGGTTTCAATTCATGACGGAACCAGTGATTGAGCGGCACTCCGAATCCCATTTTCTTGCGTGTCTGGATCGATTCGGGAAGGAGATCAGCAAAGGTGTCGACGAGAATCTGTTTGCCGCGGCCTTTGTGCATTTTTAGATCCAGGGGCATAACTGCTGCCAGTTCCGCAACATGATGATCCAGGAACGGGCTGCGACACTCCAGGCTGTGCGCCATGCTGGCAATGTCGACTTTGGTCAGAATGTCACAGGGGAGATAAGACAACACATCGGTCGCGGTGGTGCGGGTCACAAAGTCGCGGTCGGGACAGAGCTGGTAAGCGTCAAGCAGGAACTGGTCGGCATCGAAGTTCTGGATCTGCTCTCTGAATTCGGGAGTATACATCTCCAGTCGGCGTTCTGTATCAAAGATGCCGACCCATTTGAGGTAGCGACGTTCCGGAGGAACCGCAAGTCCTGCCAGGAATCGCTTGACGCGGCGGCGAAATGATTTCTGTTCCACTGATGCGGGGAGTTTCTGCCAGATGGAAGCGGTCATCATTTTTTTGATGAACCCCGGCAGTCGGTCAAACCATTGTGAAAGTGCCACGGCTCGATAGCGGTCGTAGCCTGCAAACAATTCGTCTCCCCCGTCTCCGGAAAGAGAAACAGTGACTTCTTGCCGGGTGACTTGTGAAAGGTACATCGTCGGGATAGCGCTACTGTCGGCAAAGGGTTCATCGTAGTGCCAGGCCAGACGGGGCAGCATTTCGAGGGCTTCGGGGGCGACCACATACTCGTGATGTTCGGTTCCCAGCATGGCTGCTGCCTCGCGGGCATAGCTGGTCTCGTCAAACTGTTTCACCGGAAAGCCGATCGAAAAGGTATGAACCGGTCGTTCGGACATACTCTGCATCAATCCGGCGATGATTGTCGAATCGATTCCCCCGGAGAGAAATGCTCCCAGAGGGACATCACTGCGCATGCGGATTCGAACGGATTCCGTCAATGTCTGGCGAAGCGCCTTTGACCATTCCTGAGGTGACTGGAACTTCAGGTCTGTTCGTAATTCAGGATGTTGATAAGGGGGCGTCCAGTAGCGCTCAACGGTGAGTTGTCCCTGCTCGTAGATTGCGCGGTGTGCCGGGGGCAACTTCTGGTAGCCTTTCAGAATTGACCAGGGGTGTGGCACATATTGATAAGCGAGAAAAAGATCGATGGCGTGGGGATCAACTTCCCGGCTGGCACCAGGCAGCTGCAGGAGCGATTTGAGTTCACTGGCAAAGCTTAACCGACCTGGTTCTTCCCGATAAAACAGGGGCTTCTGTCCCATGCGGTCGCGTGCCAGAAAGAGTCGCTGGCGACGTTCGTCCCAGATGGCAAACGCAAACATCCCCCTCAGATGTTCCACGCAGGCTGCCCCCTGCTCTTCATAAAGGTGGACAATGACTTCAGTATCGGATTCGGTTTTGAACTGGTGTCCCTGTCTAACCAGTTCTGTTCTGAGCTCCTGGTAGTTGTAGATTTCACCATTAAAGACGATCCAGACAGTGCCGTCTTCATTGCAGAGTGGCTGGTGCCCGGTTCCCAGGTCGATGATCGACAGGCGGCGGTGTCCCAGGGCGGCACCGGTTTCAGAGTTCGGAGTGAAGTCGGACCATTGCTTTTCATCAGCGAACAGAATTGACCTGGATTCGAGGTCGGAATGATAGCCTCCCGCATCATCGGGGCCCCGGTGAGCGATGACACTGGTCATACTGCGGAGCACCTGTGGGGAGATATTCTTGTCCCGTGTGGTCCATGAGGTTCCGGTGATTCCGCACATGATCTGAATTCTAAAAGCTGGGGGACAGGAGACGTGCTCTGGTCAGCAACATCGGTTACTGGAGGACTTCACGATAGAGTCTGGCATAACCTTCTACCATCTTATCGACACTGAAATCCTCTTGCATCCTTTTTCGAGCGGCGTTTCCTAAATCTTTTGCGAGTTGCGGGTCTGCCAGGATGCGTTCTGCAAATTGTGCGAAACCTGTACTGTCACCGACTGAAGTCAGGAAGCCGGTTTCACCATGCACGACCAGTTCCCTGTTGGGGGGAATATCACTGGCGACGACGGGAATGCCGTATGACATGGCTTCCATAATGCTGTTCGATTGTCCTTCAAAGTCGCTGGCCAGTTGAAAGACTTCAAAGAGTGGAAAAAGCTGGTCAACATCGGTGCGGTGGCCCAGGAACCGTACGTTGGGAGTGACCGTATATTTGTGAGCCAACTGCTCCAGCTTTGCTCGTTCGGGGCCATCGCCAATTACGAGCAGTACGATATCCTCATTCATCTGGCGAATCAGCTGCAGTGCCCAGAGCAGATCTTCGACGCGTTTCTGACGGGCCAGACGTCCCACGAAGGCAATCAGGCGCGCATTCGGGTGAATGTCATGTTCCTGGTAAAGTTGTGAACGAACTGCTTCATTGACCGACGAATCTGGCAGAACAATGCCGTTAGGAACGACTCGCAGTAGTGAATCCGGTACACCTTTATCCCTGTAAAAGTCGACAACCCCCTGAGAGTTACCGACCAGCAGTGACGTTTGTGGTAACAGGCGCCGATCGACATTGTGCTGCCAGTTACTTTTCCATGAATCCACACAACGCTCAGAGACGATGACCTTGGGAGTTTTTTGTGAAGCCGACAGCCGTTTGACAGCCATCCTCCCATAAGAGTTGGCTGCAAATAGCCAGGTATGCAGAATGTCGGGTTGTTGCTGTTGCAGAGTTTTCTTTAACGCTCGGTATGCCAGCGGGTCGAATTTGAATCGCTTCTTGAGGATCGTCACCGGAATATCATGCTGCTGGAGTACCTCTGTATAAGGGCCTCCCCGGGTCAGCGCAATGACCTGCACATCAAACTCATCACGGGGTAACGACGTCGCCAGCAGAGTGAGCTGCTTTTCGGCACCGGACTGATCGAGAGTCGGAATGAGAAGGCTGACTTTTATCACGGTGAAAGGGTTCGCATTCGTTGCTGAGAAATGTTTCCGGGTTCGCGCTTTGAAAGACGCCTATCGTATTTTATACTGCAGGCGGAGATCAATATCTGATCTATAACCTGCAGGTTGTCCGTATCATAGAATGAATGTCGATGATCGTACAGTTTGGATCTGCCCGGATTGAGCTGGTTCTGGGAGATATTACGACACAGCGCGTGGATGCGATCGTCAATGCTGCAAATGCGATGCTGGCGGGGGGCGGAGGCGTGTATGGAGCAATCCATGATGCTGCGGGGCCGGAAGTAATGAATGAGCTGAAGCGTCGTTACCCGGATGGATGCCCGACGGGAAGTGCCGTTGAGACGGCCGCAGGAAACCTGCGGGCAAAATACATTTTTCATGCGGTAGGGCCCATCTGGCGGGGAGGTGGAAATCAGGAGAAGGATCTGCTGGAGTCCGCTTATCAGACCTGTCTTTCACTGGGAGAAAAACTGCGGTGTCAGAGCCTGGCGTTTCCTTCTATCAGTACCGGAGTTTATGGCTATCCTGTTGATCTGGCAGCGGAAACGGCGCTCCGGACGGTAGCAACGCGTCTGGAAGCGACCAGTCAACTGGAGCTGGTGAAATTTGTTCTCTTTGATCAGGGGACGTTTGGTGGCTATGCACGGGTTTTAGAAACGATGCTTGTCTGAGCCATATGATAGAACCCTTTATTCAGGAATTTGTTGCCTCTGATAATTATCGGCTGCAGGGGCGTGTCTGGAGCCCCGCGGTGGAGGATATCAAAGGCGTTTTAGTCGTGCTCCACGGAATCCAGAGTCATTCCGGCTGGTATGAAGCCTCCTGTCGACAGCTCTGTGAGAATGGATATCAGATCTATTTTTTTGATCGCCGTGGATCGGGGCTGAATCGAGAACAGCGTGGCGATACTCCTCACTGGCAGCGGCTGGTGCAGGACACGGTACAGATTTTAACACAGGTTCGTTTCCTGCAGTCTTCGTCAGAAAAAGCTGCGCCAGTGATTTTGCAGGCGATGAGCTGGGGAGCAAAACTGGCGGCGGTCGTGGCGACTCGACGACCTGACCTGATAGATGGACTGGCTTTACTTTATCCGGGGGTTAAAGCACGCGTCCGCCCGAATCCCTTCCAGAAGTTTCAGCTGAATCTGGCTGACAAGTTGGGAGTGAGGCAGAAGCGGATCGCGATTCCTCTCAGTGATCCGGCATTGTTTACGGGAGACGCCGGTTGGCAGAATTTTATTCGTCATGATCCTCTGGCACTGCACGAGGTCACCGTTTCGTTTTTACTGGCTAACCGGGAACTGGATCGACTGGCAGACCAGGCCGCGGAGCAGATTGAATGTCCGGTGTTCTGTCAACTGGCGGGACAGGATCAGATCATCGATAACAGGGCTACCGAAATCTGGCTGGACCGTGTCAGATCGGTGGAGAAGCGATGCATTTCATATCCTGCTGCACGTCATACTCTCGAATTTGAGCCGCAGCGCGAGCAGATTGTGGCAGATTACGCTGACTGGCTGGCTGAAATCTGTTCTTCTGGTGAGATCTGAGATTTCCCACCGAATCGGGGCAGACTTTTGACAATGAGTATCTAAAATAACACTAGATTTTCGACGGGCCAGTTTATGTCTTCACTTTGTGGGATGATTTGATGAAGCATTCGTTTACAAAACTCTCTTTTATGTTATTGGTGCTGTCGATTTTCATCGGGAATATTTCTTCACGCGCCGCGGAACCGGTTCAGAGAACAGTGACTGATTCCAAGACTAGCGAACCCGTGAAACAGGATTCTACGGATTCTGAGGAGAAACTGGTTCCCCTCAACCCACAGAAGACGGTGTTGCTGGACCTGGAACACAAGAAATTATTTTTGAAAACGCACGTCTGTCTGGTCGAAGGCGTACTGGAGATGCTCTGTTGTAAGAAACAGACCAAAGAACACGAGTCTATTTTATCGATCGATTCTCCAGCGAAAGCGATACACGCCGGCCTGCTGGCGATTGGTGCGAAAGCGGGAACTCCGGTCCAGTTCACTCCCAAATTTAAACCTCCCACGGGGCAGAAACTGAATCTGATTCTGGAATGGAAAGACAAAGCAGGCAAAACGCATCGCGAAGAGGCACAGAAGTGGGTACGTACTTCGACCTCCCGTTACTTCACGGCGAAACTGGATCAATTACCTCCCGGTGTGGTCATCGACAGAAAAACCGAACTACGGTACGACGACAAATACAAAGAATTGATCTGGTTCGGTGAGATGACCAAAGAAGAACGGGACCAGTTCCTGGCGAAATCAGATAACAAGACATATCAGGCAGCGATCAAAGATTTCTACGAAAAAACTCGTCCCCGGCTAATGGAAGCTGACTGGGTTTTCGCTGGCAGCGGTTTCTCCGTCGATGAGATGACCGGTGAAAAATACTATCACGCCGAGAGTGGTGATCTGATCTGTGTTGCCAATTTTCCGACGGCCACCATTGATGTCAGTATTGAAAGCTCTGCCTCTGGTGAAGGAAATCTGTTGTTTGAGGCGAACAAGGCCAAGATCCCACCGCGGGGGACTCCTGTGACAATTGAAATTTCGATTGCCCAGGAGAAGAAGCCCGCTAAAGAGAAATCAGCTGATTAGAGCAAAAGCTTTCTTCATCGCCTTAGCTGTAGCGGCGACGGCCTGATCGCCGGGCATTGCGCGGAGTGCTGCGTTGAAAGGTTCTGCTCTCACAGGGCCATCATAGCGAATTTCGTTCAGTGAATTGAGGAATGTAGCCAAATCGATCACGCCGGTCGCCATGGGCAGTTCGCGTTTCTGGTCAATCTGCTCATCGATTTCGAGCCCTTTTGGTGCGTCGTTCAGGTCAACGGCAACGATCTGGTCATTGGTCAGTGCCAGTATATCATCCTTTGTTTCATGTGCCGTGTACCAGTGCCAGCTGTCCAGAATCAGTCCTGCCCCTTTGACGTCAATCGCAGCGATCAGTTCCTGGGTTTCGGGCAGGGAGTGAATGAACGGGTATTTTTTACTGGACCAGAGAGTTTTCGGACCAACATATTCCAGTCCGAATCGGAGACCATGGTCTGCCAGAATCTGTGTGACCGCTTTCAGACGTTTGGCGTGACGTTTGAAGTTGGCGTTATAGGTCAGCTCTGCATGCGTGGGCATCAGCCAGGTACCTGTGCGGGTGACACCGGCCCGTTGAAGTGAGGTGGCGTAGGCGGGAAGCGCCTGTAGTCCCTGCTGGAATTTCGCCTCGTCATTGCGAAAATCGACGGGCATCCCCGCGGCACTGAAAACCAGTTTTTTGCTCTTCAGTTCTGAATTTAATTCGTCCAGTTGACTGTCGGTGAGTTTTCCCAGGTAGCCGGCATCAGGAACGACGGCTTCAAAGCCATATTTGTGAGCATAATCAATGGCCTGTCTCTGATCTGCTTTCACGCCAATCCGCCCGCAGGAGAGATCCAGTTTCATTAAACGGGGCTGAGATTTTGTACTAAGTGCACTTGAAGCAAGTTGAGAAAAAGTTCCTGTGAACAGAGTGGCAGTAGCTGTCTGGAGGAATGAGCGCCGGGAAAATTGCATCGTGTTGTCCCTTTCGAAGACAAAGACAGGGAATCCCTGTGGAGTATTTTGTGACAGGTATGAATATAACTCATTCTAAATGAGCATCTTAGAAAAATAAAATGTGTTTGATGTTTTTTGGTGCTCTGACAGAGTTGGCAGCCAACTTCAGGCGTTAATTCATCCTGTTAATATGGGGGCTTCTGGTTGAAAGTGTCAGTTTGATCTGATCTGAACCCTGAGGCCTGTCAGAACATGCAGGATTCAATGAGCGGGCCGAGTTTTGTTAATAATCTCCCGGGAAAGATGTCGATTTTTCTTCTATAACCACCCCCGAAATGATCAATGTCCACCCACAACAGTGAGGTTGTGGCAGATTCAGAGACTATCAGGATCGGGAATACGCAGATTGCGTAATGTTCTCCGGTTTTGAAACAGGGCCGTTTTGTCGATGAACGCTCCGATTTCAAATGGATGAGAGCACATACTTTTATGGGAACAAACATCCGTCAGACGCACAAAGGGAATACCGTGTGCTGGCCAGATCACATCACCACGACGGGCAAGCCCGAGCGACGTCTTTTCACGGATGAGTGGATCCCGGATCAAGGATTCAGTTCAGACAAGACGGTGCCTTGCAGTTTCTTAATGAAAAGGAACGGTACCGCATGATGCGCATGCTTAAACACAGGTCCAAACAACAACTCCCGAACATGGTGGCTTCCGCCATTCTGTCTGCTGCGATTGGTGTGTTGTATTTTAGTTACGATCCATCTCCGGCTGACGCCGATCCCAACGATATGGCAGTGGTCGCTGCTCGACCGGTTCCAGTTCCGGTGATTGCTTACAAACCAACGGAACTTTCAGAGTCCAATCAGGATATCAAACAGGATGGTCAGGCTCAGACTCAGCAGCAGCCCGGTACTTTAACCGGACGGATGGCTCTGCTGATGAATCAGTTGCTGCTGGAAAAAGGCTGCCGTCTGCTGGATTCCGTCTCTAATTACACAACCACCTTCTCCAAACAGGAATACATTGGTGGTGCCCTCTCCGAGAACCAGGTTATTAACCTGAAATGTCGCCACAAGCCCTTCAGCGTTTATATGAAGTGGGTTGTAGGAGATAAAGGTCAGGAACTGCTTTACGTTGATGGTGAAAATGATCAGAAAATGCTGGTCAAGATGGGCGGTCTGAAAGGTCGCCTGATGCCGACGCTGAAGCTGGATCCCCACGGATCACTGGCTCTGCAGGAATCACGTTACCCCATTACCAAGGCCGGTATTCGAGCATTGGCGGAAGAAATTATTGGTTTTCGTAAGAAAGACCTCGCCGAGAATCTGAATACCGAATGTGTGATGCTCAGTAATCAGAAATTCGATGGTAAAGACTGCTACTGCTTCATCGCTCACTTTGCGAATGCAAAAGAATCACCGACCTATCGGAAATCAGTGATTTATATTGATCAGGAATCCTGTCTGCCGGTGTTCGTACGCGGCTTTGGCTGGCCACGGGAAGAAATGGCTTCTGCCTCTCCCGAAGAACTGGATGAACAGACTCTGATTGAATCCTATTCATTCACTGATATCAATCTGAAATCAGAGCTGGCAACAGCTGATTTCAGCGAATCCAACTCTGATTATCGTTTCCGCCGCTAAGCGGAACGTTTCTAATAGATGAGTCGAGCATAATCGCCTGTCTTGAGCTCTTGTCAGAGCTTGAGATGGGCGATTGCTTCTTCCGGGGGCATGATATAGCTGAGATAGAAGGGCCCGAACTCAGCGTACTTGGCAGAGGCTTTATCGAACCGCATCGTGTATACGATTTCTTTAATCGGTTCTGGTGCCCTGCCCCACAGCGTGACACCCCATTCCCAGTCGTCAAAGCCGGTTGATGCTGTAATCACCTGAACGACCCGCCCCGCGAACTTCATGCCGCTCAGACCGTGTTCTGCCATCATGTGATAACGGCTGCTGAAGGGCTCCATGTACCAGTTCGCACCGGGAACCCGTGATTTATTCATCGGGTAGAAAGTGCAGACGGGGAAGTCAGGAAATTCGGGGTACACCCGCTGTTGATTCATCGCTGGCAGACGTCCTTCGTAAGCCTTGAGCTTCGCCTGGAATGCCGGGCTGTCAGGATCAGTTCCCTCCTGCTTGAGTTTGTCCGCATACTGTTCCAGTGTGGGAACGTATTCGGAGATCTCCGTGAGCGACACAAAAGAATAGGTGGGAATGAGCGCGGGACCCACCCCACAGGATCGAATGGCATGTTTAATGCCATCGATCTTGATCGGATCCGGATCCATGATCAATACCTGCAGATCGGCTTTATGGCCGGTAACGACAGACGTTTGAATCCGTACAGGAGCGTTTTCCTGATCGGGGTCCAGGATGGCTGCCAGTTCCCGACGACCGCTGTCGCGAGTGGACTGATCAATCTGGTTTAGGATTCCCTGATCGACACGGTAATACAGATGCAGGCAGTGCCAGCCTTCCGTCATGTTTGCTGTCGGATCAGGAAGTGGAGCAGATGTATGGGGAGGACGATTCACGTCGAAAAACCTTTAAGCTTGGAAACTCTATTTCTGTCTCATTATTGTAGACTGCCGGAAACCTACTTTTTCGTCTCAGGCAGGTTCAATCGATTATAACGGCGCGCACGCTCTGAGCAAACGCTGAGCGCGTCTGGTGATTGCCTGTATCCAGAAATCGTGGCTTTTATTTTTCGATTTGCAGCTGTTTTTCCTGCCAGCCCATCTGTTTGCCGACCTCGGTTGCATATTTCCAGTCCTCTGGATCAACCTGGTTGAGTTTGACCGGAGTGCGACTGGCGGCCATGCTCAGAGCCTGTGGCAGGTCCAGGAATCGCAGAATGTTCAGGAGCGCAGGCCCCTGCTGGTGCGATGCCGGCATACCGGACAGTTCCAGCTGACCGATTCCTTGTTCGAACAGTGACGCATACAGACTTAGGGCGGCGGCTTCTCCGCTGGCCTTTAGTGACAGATTTGCCTTTTTGAATTCCGGCTGTGCCTTCAGTTGCTGAATCGCCTGGCGGATATCCCAGATCTGCATCCCTTCGAGTGACTGCCCCAGCAGATAGAAACGGCGGCGGATCTGAACCTGTTTACGTGGATCCTGATTCCACTGATCCAGTCCCACGCCTCGTGGAGTGAAGTAAACCAGGGCCGTCTGTTCCTGCTGCACACGCTGCTGCATCTCTTTATAAAGTGAAGAAGCTTTCTCGGGTGACTGCTGTGCGTCCTCTTTTGTAGAAAAGAGGGGAGCCAGTGCAGCCTGAAATTGATCCCACTCTGCCTGATTTAAGACATTCAGAGTCACTTCAGAGACGGTTTTCGAATGGTCCGGCAGAACGATAAACAGTTTCAGGGGGACATGTTTCTGACTCTCAAACGAAATTGTTTTCAGAGTAAGCCCATCACGATGACTGGTTTCCACCTTGACGTTCGGATTAACCTTTTCAGGCCAGGCGCGGAAGGTTTTTTTGAGCAACAGGTTTTTCCATTTTTCCGTCATCTGATGCCATTCTGCCGAGTCCTGTGGAATTTCTGGTTTGGCTGTAGCGACGAACGATTCCTGGATTTTCGCATTTTTCTGATCTGCGGGCAGTTTCTTGAAGACACGTAATTCTTCAGGGCTGTGAAACTTCGTGGCAGCCATCTCAATCAAGGAGTCATCCCCTTTCAGATAATGGTTGAACCAGCGAAACGCATGAATTCGCAGTTCCTGGGTATCCTTATGGGGGCCTTCTGTGATCTGCAGTCCCAGATGCTCCGGGACACCGTACAGTTCATAAATCTTCATGGTAGAGTTATAGACGTCGACCACGCCATCCAGGGGGAAGATACTGTCTTTGTCGGTGTTGGAAATCAACAGGGGCCGGGGAGCCACCAGGGCGGCGACCTGGGCGTAGTCCCACTGGTAAGTATTGACCATGAACATGCAGTCGCAGTGTCCTTCGACTGCCCCGTCAATGACATAATTCTTTAGATTCGTAATACCTGCCACTGGAACAGCTGCTTTGATGCGCTCGTCCAGAGCTGCGATCCACCAGCTGTAAGCGCCCCCGCCAGAACGTCCGGTGACCCCGAGCTTCTCTCCATCAACTTCGGGACGTGATTGCAGATAGTCCAGTGCGCGAATACAGTTCCAGGCTTCTACTCCAGCGGGCGTGTATCCCCGGGAGAGCCACCACCACATGCCTTCCCTGTAGGTACCATGGTGCAGACCTTCGATTTCCCCCAGTTGT
This sequence comes from Gimesia chilikensis, assembly GCF_008329715.1. GTDB lineage: Bacteria > Planctomycetota > Planctomycetia > Planctomycetales > Planctomycetaceae > Gimesia > Gimesia chilikensis. The sequence goes on from NZ_VTSR01000007.1 coordinate 211,355, forward strand.
AGAGTGTCGATTGTCAGGCAGACATAGCCGTTGCGAGCAAACCATTCGCCGTGGTGCTGGTAATGCACTTTATTGCCGTAGCTGATGCCATTCTTTTTGACGCCCCCGTGCCCACATACATACAGAATCGCGGGAACCTTACCTTCCTGTTTGAGAGGTCGATAGAGATTGCCGGTAACGTACAACCCAGGACGCGACTGAAACGTGATGTTTTCAACGATGAATCCGTCGCTCTCGATCTTACCTGTGATTTCTGGTTTCAGATCTGTTTTGGGGGGAAGCGGCGAAAGTCCCAGCATTTCGAACAGCTGCTCTCGATATTGCTTTCGCTTCTGTTCCCAGGTCTTGAGGTCTTTAATGTCAGCCAGACTGCGATCAGCGAGACGCACTGCATGAAGCTTGAAGTAATCGCTCAGGTTTTGATCTGCCTGGGAGGGACCGAGCACTTTGCGGCGGTCCTGTACTTTGTCTGCTGCCAGCGTCATGGTGGATTGCAGGAAGAGTCCGGCCAGGGTCAAAACGAGCCAAGTTCGTCGGAAGGATGTGTGAGCCATGGTTAATCCTGTCGATGGTTGAGGGCGGGATTGGAGGGAGTCAGGGTTCGTTAATAATGCTTATTATTGTATCAGCGTTCAGACGCTTTGTCAGTCTTGGGCGTCTGATTCTCTGTTATCACAGATATTTCAGGTTTTGTCTGAATAAAAACAGGTCAGCAGCACTCTTTCATGCAGAAACATCCATGGGGCAGCGAACCCCTTGTGGGGCCTGATGGTCTTCCTGTTAGAGATTCTTCAGCAAACTGGTTTCCGGGCTGAAGAACGCGTTGTTGACCTTCCTGGAAACCAGACTGATGGAATACTCTGATGTCAAAACAGACAAACAATCTGCAAGCAGTGCTGAATAAATGGCTCGAGCGAGATCTGACGAAAGAAGCAGACACGGGGAAACTCTCTCCAGTGTTTCTGATGGATGACCTGGTTTGTGATGTGACCGATATCATCAATGCAGACCGCTTCCCTATTTTGTATGGCGGGAGTGGTGTGGGAAAATCCTCGGTCATCCACAAGCTGGTAGCACTTTCAGGAGCTGGACAGGGACCGGAAGCATTGCAGGGAACGCGGATTCTCAAACTCTCGTTTCGACGAGCCCTGGCCAGTCTCAAAAAAGAAGATCAGCTGCGCGGTGAATTTCAGAAACTGCTCGATCTGTTACTGGAAACAGATGAGAATATCGTTCCGTTTTTCTCTGACATGGAGATCCTGAACGACTATTATCTGCAGCCGTTGTTACAGTCTTACGCCTATCAGACTCAGCGTCCCCTGCTGGCCGAAGGAGATCGGACCAGCGTGGAGGCGATGTTTGAAAACTATCCGGATCTGGAAAGCCATTTTGTCGCTCTGAAAGTTGATGAGCCGGACTTGTCAACGGCCCGACAGATTGTAAGCCACTGGTCCGAATATCAGCAGCAGACGGATCGAGTTCGGATTACGGAGACCGCGCAGGAAGAAGCGTTGCTGTTATCGCACCGTTTTCTCTCCCGACTGAATATGCCTCGTAAGGTGCTGGACCTGTTGAATCAGGTCAAGGTAGTGCGGAAAAAAGCTCGTAAAGTTAATGGACGGGATGTCATTGATCGATTTCACCAGGTACACAAGGTTCCGTTGTCCCTGATTGATCCCGCAATCAAGCTCGAACTGCAACAGGTACGAGCACACTTTGCTGAGACTGTCCTGGGGCAGGATCAGGCTGTGGATGCGGTCGTGCGGATGATTGGTACGATTAAGGCGGGTTTGAGTGATATACGTCGTCCACTGGGAGCGTTCCTGTTCGCGGGACCGACGGGAGTGGGTAAAACGCATATCGCACAGAAACTGTCTGAATATCTGCTGGGACGGCCGGACAGCATGGTTCGATTGAATATGGCAGATTTCCAGACGGAAGTATCTGCCTTGACTTTGTTCGGTGATCCGGAGGCCTATGCGTTATCCAAACGCCAGGGACTACTGACCCAGCGTCTGCAGGGGCAGTCATTCACGGTGCTGTTACTGGATGAATTTGAGAAGTGTGCACCGCCTGTTCTGGACCGCTTTATGCAGTTAATCGATGAAGGCTGTTTCATTAATGGAACGGGCGAGACGGTTTCCTGCCGTTCGACTGTGATTATTGCTACCACGAACGCAGGAGCTGAGCTTTATCGTAAGAGTCTGATCGGTTTTGCAGATGGAGTGTCATCTCAACTGGAGATGGAACAGGCAATGCAGCGGCGGCTGATGGAACATTTCCGTTTCGAATTTTTGAATCGCTTTGACGAAATCGTGTATTTCCACGCGTTGAATGCGGGTCACATTCGGGCAATTGCCGCTTGCGAACTGGGGCTGTTACAGAACCGCATTGGTTTGAAGCGGCACCGGATTTCCATTCAGCCGGATCGGTCAATTCTGGACTGGCTGGCATTGAAAGGGTATGACCCTTACTTTGGTGCCCGTTTTTTAAGACGGACGATTGAGCGTTATGTCACCCCCGTGATTGCGGATGTGATTAACTCTCAATCATTGGAAAAAGGGACTACACTCGAACTCTCATTCGAGGGACAGCAGGTCGTAGTCCGTTTTGCCAGGAAACAGTCTGATGATTCGAACCGGGAGCAGACTGCCACGTTTGCGGGAAAACCCGTGGCTGAAAAGTCTTTGCCTGGTCGCAAGAAGGAACGATCGACTACAGCGGTCTGAATCGAAGGACGCCGGTAGGCCATACTCAAGTGTGGCCTACCGGTTTATTCCTATCAGACGAATATTTCTTTACGATGGATTTTCGCATGCGGTGACAGTCCACTGCGCTGCGCGTGTTCGAGCAGCTCTGCTCCTTTACCTCGATAAGCGAAGCAGGCCTCGCCCGGACTGACATGCTGATTCCAGTGCTTCTCAAATACAGAGACGAGCTGTTTGTTGCGGGCCAGTTCGGAAGGAACCGCATGTACCATCGCCAGTTGTTCCTGACGTTTGCGAAAGTATCGTCCTAGCAAATCAGGCAGCAGACTGGAAATCCAGGTGTCCTCAATCTCGTGCACCACACGGGGGATTACATATCGTGCTCCCTGAAGTGGACCGAAAACCTGTTGTACGGCTTCGAGAAATCGATCGCAGTCGTCTTCGGGAGCCTGATCCAGAAACACACGAATGTAGTTTCCGGAACGTTCCCCGACCTGCATTCGGGAGTTACTGGAGATCAGGTGCGTTTCCTGCAACGCTGCCAGTACTGCCTGACTGACAGCTTTCGTTAGTGAATGGGACGACCAGGGCTGACGTATTCCGCTGAAAGGGGGAAAGCCTCCGCCTCCCGCTGCTCGGCCACCATTGTTCAATTCAATCGTTTTGAGCGGAAGTCCCTGATAGGGTTCTCCGATTCTCCACAGGGCACGTGAGTCGTCTCGTTTGGAAGCACGTGTTAACATGTCGCTATTTAGCAGCTGCACGGAACCTTCGAGACCTTCCGGCTTGATCTCGGTAAAAGCAGCGTGGACATGACCGACGCCTTTTTCGATCAGGCCGTCATCGGTAACGCCAAACAGGCGTTTGTGCTTTTTGATAAAGCGTTCGTAGTCGTCGAGTCCTTTGGTGAATTCCGGCGCAATACAGACAATGTCCCAGTTGTTCGCAACTTTAGTGGGTATGTCCGGATCCAGGCGAAAAGAGCGGCCCCGAAGCTGGTTGACCGTCATTGATGTAGTCACAGTTGTCAAATCGACCAAAACATTGATTTTATTCGCGTCCCAACCTTCCCCCAACAGCCCCCGGGTTCCCACCAGGCAGCAGGTGAGTCCCTGTTGAAAGAGGTCTGTAATCATCTCCACGTACACCCGGGGAGACCACTGTGAACCACTGCCATTGAGGACATGGAATCCATCGTAAGGCTGCAGGCTGAGCGTGACCTCAATCTTTCGATCAGCCAGCCATTGTTCAGCCGTCGTCTGCAGGAGCTCTCCGATATCATCATCAACCAGCACGCTGGAGCCGGTGAGCAGCACAGGATTTAATTTATCGGTTTCCGGGTCTCTGACCAGTTCTTTGAAAGCAGCGATGGCGCCCCCCGCTTCTTCATCGAGCAGATGCTCCACTTCAGCTGAGGTGGCTGAAGTCTTTTCAAAGTCAGCTATCACCACGGCGCGTATCGTGGCTCCCAGATTCTGCATCTCGGCTCGGAGGACAGGAATCAGTGCCTGAATTTTGCTCCGCGAATACGCAATCACGCGTCCTACCGGGGACGCACAGGGTTGTGAACCGGTTTCCGTGATTTGCAGTCCCAACAGTCGCAACTGATCGACGGTTTGTGTCGCCAGCTCTTGATCGTCTAGCGCGGGGGAACGCCGGAGTCGATGTCGGATGTAGCGATCCAGTACAGGCCCCCAGTAATTCAGTCGGGGGATCTCTTCGTCGATGTTGGTGATGTCCAGAGGCGGTACGTGTGACGGAAGTTCCAGTCCTCGTTGTTGCAGAAACAGTCGGGCCGCGTCCGCCAGTGAAGGATCGCGGCGTTCGAAGGTCGTCCAGTCATCCACTTTGCCGGAAGGCAGTTCCAGATTCTGCAGGAGAGACAATAGCCATTCTGGGAGTGGCTCGACCCGCTCCTGTGGCACGAGCGAAGTTTCATCGGATGCGTCGGCATCAGAGATCAGAGGAGTCACTTCTTTCTCGCTGCACAGGGTTTCCATGATCTGCTGCAACTGGTCATCGGTATTTGCGATATAAGTCAGTTCTTCCGTCGCAGGACGCACAAAGTAAGCCAGGTCCTGATATGGAGCCAGATAGCCGTCCTTGACCACCGCAGGAATCGGAACTTCGTAATCAATCGGTCCGAAAAAGTTGTGATAGCGATCAATGTCCTCCTGAAGTTTCCCTTTTTCGTCAGGAGGCGTGGCGGTCAGGCCGATGATGACGGGTTGTTCCAGAAAGTCGTGTGCATCCGCGAGGACGCGCCCCCAGTGCCCCATCAGGTGGTGACATTCGTCGAAGATAATCAGGCCAACTCCCCTGCCCTTGAGCTGATTGAGCGTTTCTTGAGAGGAAGCGTGCAGTAGATCGAGTGCATTCCCGCTCAGCACCAGTTGGTCACGCACTGTCTTACGATAGGTACGGAACCGCTTCTCGTAATATTCGGGATTGTGCTGTTTGAGATCCGCAATCCAGGTGAATGCTTCCAGAGGATCCTGGGCCTGTTCTCGAGCGATCAATAATTCGATCCAGTATTCCAACGCTGCTTCTTCAACTTCGGAGTCTCCCTGTCGTGGGAGAGTCACTGACTGGTAGGTCAGTGAAGTCAAAAGTGCATTCTGTTCCGAGTCCGTTGTGACAAGCTGCCGGGTATCGACGGGCGAATGAAACAGATCGGTGCGTGCTGCCCACTGGGACTGAATTGCCGAATTGGGAGACAGTACCAGGGCGGGACGTCTGACGTGCTGCGCCCAGAGATAAAGACCGAGCACCGTTTTGCCGGAGCCGGGAGGTGCGACGATGTGCAGTCGTTTTTTGCCGGAGTTCAACTGCTGTTCAATTACCGAAATCGCCTCAGCCTGCGATGGCCTGAGTGTGCCACGAAAACGGACTTCCGGGAAATCAATCGCCACTATGGATGATCCGTCCGATAACCGGCGGGATGAGTCCGGAACCAGTCCCAGGCTGTCTGTATGATCTCTTCCAGACTCCTGTATTTCGGAGACCAGCCCAGTTCGCTCGAAATCCGTTCGTGAGAAGCGGAGAGCATGGGGGGGTCACCGGGGCGTCGTGGCTGGATATCAACGGGAATGGGACAGCCTGTCACTTTTTCCGATGTGCTGATCACTTCCTGAACCGAGAAGCCCTGCCCCAGACCAACGTTATAAAAACGGCTGGATTGCGTGGTCAATGCATTCAGGGCCAGCAGGTGGGCAGAACAGATATCTTCCACGTGAATATAGTCGCGAATGCAGGTTCCATCTGGAGTCGGATAATCGTTCCCCAGCACTGTGATATGAGATTGCTGTCCCAGGGCGGTACGAAGACAGTTGGGGATCAGGTGTGTTTCCGGATTGTGATCTTCCCCTACCGCACCATCTTTCGAGCAGCCTGCCACGTTAAAGTAACGTAAGCCGATAAAACCGAAGTTGGGATAACTGCTGGCGCAGTCTTTCAGGATCTGTTCGACAAACAGTTTGGACCAGCCGTAAGGGTTGATGGGGCGTTGTGGGCTATCTTCTGTTATGGGAAGTTGATCCGGAATACCGTAGGTCGCACAGGACGAACTGAAAACAAGCTGACTTACACGTGCCTGACGCATGGCCCGTAACAATGAAAGCGTACCTGCAGTATTGTTAGTATAGTACGGCAAAGGGTCCGCTACCGATTCCCCAACATAAGCCAGGGCTGCGAAATGAATGACCTTTTCAATCCGCTGGGATTTCATGATTTCCGTGAGTGGCTCTGTCTCCAGCAGATCTAACTGAAAGAAAGAGGCTTCAGCAGGGACTGCCACACGATGTCCCCGTGATAGATTGTCGATCACGCAGACTTTTTTGCCGGACTGAATTAACTGCCGGACACAATGCGAGCCGATATAGCCGGCACCGCCGGTCACCAGGATGGTCATGAAACTCTGCTTAAAATAAGGAAAGATCGACTTTGTTTGATGTTTTACACTGCCAGCCAGACACGGTACGATAAAAGCAGTCTTTCAGCGACTGGCAGAACCAGTTGAATGACTGTAGTCATACCTTAGCTTTTCTTTCTTCATCGGTAAATCAGATGACACAAAATACTCCGAATTCAGAGTCGCATGAGCCGGAAACCATTCCTCTGCAGAAAACTCCGGAAACAGAGTCTGTCGCACCCCCGGCGATCCCTCCCGCAACCGCTGAAAAAGAAGAGCAGGAACAGAAACAGGGGAAAACACCCCCGGTCAGTCAGCGTCTGACGTCTCTGGATGCCTATCGCGGATTTGTCATGCTGGCGATGGCCTCCGGAGGTCTGTACATCGCCAACGCGGTGCGGAACTCACCTGAAATTCTGCAGCAGTATGACGGCACGCAGTGGGAGTCCTCGTGGAAGTATCTCTGGCAGACGCTCTCCTACCAGTTAAGTCATGTAGAGTGGACTGGTGCCGGTTTCTGGGACCTGATTCAGCCGTCTTTCATGTTCATGGTTGGCGTTTCGATGCCCTTTTCGGTACGCAAGCGAAAGCAGAAAGGCGATTCCACACTCCGCATCTGGGGGCATGCCATTTTTCGATCGGTGCTTCTTGTGGCTCTGGGAGTCTTTCTCTCTTCTCGCTCTGGCCCCCACACCAATTTCACTTTTGCGAATGTCCTCTGCCAGATCGGTCTGGGTTATTTAGTGGTCTTCTTTTATGTAAACCGGTCTTTTGTGACGCAGCTGATTGGCGTCGTCACCATTCTGGGAGGTTACTGGTTCTTTTTCTATCAATACATGCCTGCAGAGGCAGAGTTGACTGCCGTCAAGAACTACCTGACTGAAGTCAAACACCTGGACGAATCGGAGTGGACTCAGTTTTCCGGCTTTGGAGAACCGTGGAATAAACACACAAATGCGGCTGCTTCTGTAGATCGTCGGTTGCTGAACCAGTTCCCTCGCTACGAAGAGCCCTATCAGGAACAGAAGTTCTGGGTAAACCACGGCGGATATCAGACGCTCAATTTTATTCCGTCCATCGCGACCATGTTGTTTGGCCTGATGGCCGGACAACTGTTGATGTCCAACCGCCTGGATAAAATGAAAGTGAAATGGCTGTTGCAGGCGGGGTTGATCTGTTTCGTGATATCGATGTTGCTGGATACTTCAATCTGGCCGGTTAATATCGAGCAATGGGAGTGGCACCTGGTACCAATTGTCAAACGGATCTGGTCCCCGGGCTGGGCTATTTTTAGTGCCGGCTGGGCCTTCTGGTTCCTGGCAGTATTTTATTGGATCATCGACGTCAAAGGTTATAAAAAGTGGGCCTTCCCCTTTGTGGTGGTCGGCATGAACTCGATTGCCATGTATATTATGGCGCAGTTGATTCGTCCCTGGATTCAAAAGTCGCTCGAAATGCATCTGACCACGGTCGATAAAATGACCGGCTGGTCTGTGGCCGGTTCACTGTTCAGCTCAGATTGTCCCTATGCCCCAATCGCCGTATCTGCGACCGTTCTGTTTATACTGTGGCTGATCTGTCTCTGGATGTATCTGCAGCGGATCTTTATCAAGATTTGAACCGATTTGCGTGAAAATGCGTATGATTTGCTTGCACGCCTCGGAGAATCGCTATAGAACACGATCACATTTGTGATACGTCATACCGAATCCATCGATAGAGAAACATACGACCATGAGTGAAGCCGATTCCCCACGCAGCCTGCTGGAAACGTTCGAAAACCCCTACCCCAACCGTGACTATGTCATGGAAACGGTCTGTCCCGAATTCACCTCGGTCTGCCCCAAAACCGGTCAGCCTGACTTCGGCACACTGATCATTACTTACATCCCCGATCAGGTCTGTTTCGAACTGAAATCACTCAAGCTTTACCTGCAGAGCTATCGCAACGTGGGTGCCTTCTACGAAGACGTGACCAACCGCATTATGGATGACCTGGTTGCAGTCACCGATCCGCGCTGGCTCGAACTGCGAGCAGAATTTACTCCCCGGGGTGGGATCAGCAGTACCATTACTGTATCGCACCACAAAGCGGGTAACGAAGAGTAAACGTCAGCGTTTAAGTTGCGAGAGCACCGGGTGATTGCTGCGGAGGTGCAATTCCAGCTCTTTGCGGGCGCTCGTCCAGTCTTCATTGATGAGTGCGCTCAAGATTCGCTGATGCTGCTGGATCTCCTGAATGGCAGCATCGCGGTCGTTGGATTCCCAGAGGAACAGCAGGTCGAAATAACGACCGTGCCGATCAAAAAAACTGATGATGTAATAGTTGTCCGACTGTTTGATCAGATATTCGTGCAGGCTGTTGTCGATCTGCAGCGGTTCCTCATCAGTCTCGGGAACCTGGTTGCCGTCCAGTATTTTCTGCAGCACCCGTTTATCGAGGCTCTCCTTCGCCAGATCCAGTGCCTTGAGTTCGAGGACCACGCGAACTTCGATGAAGGCATCGAGATCGTGTTGATTGAATGAACGCAGCTTCCAGCCTCTGCGAGGGACATGCTCCAGCATTCCGTCACCGGCCAGCCGATTGAAGATATTCCGCAGACTGGTGCGGCTGATGTCATACTTTTTCGCCGACGCCATTTCCCGCAGAAACACGGATTCGCCATTCAGGCTCATCGTGAGCAGGTCATCGGTGATGCGTTTGAAATGATCTTCGGGGGGCGCCGGTTGGGGGGACTTCGCCGCGGTCTGGGCATCGCTCATTTTCTCCTGATTGACGCACAGCCGCCGGTTCTTTTCCCGATAGAGATACCCTTCTTCAATCAATTCATTGATCGCATGATAGATTGGGGTAACGCTCACCTGATAATGGTCTGAGAGTGCCGCCAGCGTTAGCGCATCGGACGACAGTTCATCCCGCGACAGCCGGGCGATCAGGTCGGCTTTGATGTATTTGGTGAGAGTCAGAATCTGCATGGGCGCTCCTCAACTGGTGTCTGTTGAGCGGATTGTAATTGTTATTGGCGACAATGTAAATGTATGGCGTGGGAGAAAAAACTTGTGTTCATGTGACTAGCGGGTAAAATGGAGGCACAATTCATTTCTCAGATATGAAAGGGAGTCGCGTGATGAAAACTACTTCTCCCCCCGTCAGTCCTGCTGTCTTGACTCGGTTTAAAATCCTGGTCTGGATGGGACTGCTCATTTCACTCAGCGATCTGACCTGTATCCTGGTACTAGGAGATCGTTTTCCCAAACTGCTGGCCGGAATTGTGCTGATGCCGGCGTTGTTATTCATGCTGGTGGCTTTTAAGGTGCTCTACAAAGCAGTGCCTCCCAAAGAACGCCGCTGGCGCGTCGAGAATGGAAGCTGATCCAGAGCCAAAACATACACAATCAGACTCTGATTGGATGTGCCACCAGTGGCGGATGGGATATTTGATAGCAGGTATTTTGCCTGCTACGTGGCCGGATTATCCATCATGAGGTTTTTCAATCTCAGTACCTTTCCGACAGAGGTTTCTGTTCTGACGGAAGATCTGTGAGCTGCCCGCTGGGCAGTATCTGGTTGTCATTTCCAGTCCGGCAGGTATCGCGGTGACGGTTCTCAATCTTGTTACAGCTGATCTGTGCTTTTCCGATCACCACCAATCCTGATCTTCGCTTGTGTTCAAGTGAATAGATTGGCATGATAGACCCAAGTAATGTAAGTGCGAGAATTGAGTAAGAGGAAATTCGATGACGGATCTGGACCGACGAGCAGAAAATTATCTGCAGAAAAGTTTGCAGGCGTTGGTTGGCTTTGTTGGCTCTTATATTTTTCTCGCCTACATGTTTATGTTTCTGGGGCTGTTACTGTTTGACACTGATTTGACCTGGCCTGAAGAGAAGCGGCAGTCATTCATGCTCTGGCTCACTTTCGGTCTCGCTTGCGGGTTTGCCATTTTTACCGTGTTCTATGGAAGCAAAAAACTCTCCCGTTTCTGGCTCTGGTTTTTGTTGATATTCAGTCTGAGTTCCCTGATCCAGGTTGTACCGGAAAAGGGAAGTTTACATGTTGAGTTGAATCGGAACTGGCCTCAATGGACGATCGCTTCTCTATATGTTCGATCGAACTTTCATCCTGTCAAACTGATCGTCTTGGCAATTCATGCTTCACTGGCGCTGGGATTAGCCTGGCTCCTTCGTTTTTGCTGGTCTCGACTGTTTCAGTCACGAATGGTGCTGCGAAATTCTGATTGAATATACACAGTACATACATCACTTAAGATTTCTGGAAAGTAAGTTAAAGAGAGAAAATATCATGCGAGTTGTGGCAAAGTTGCTGGTTGTGGTTCTGATTATTGCATTCGTGCGATCCAACCGGAATTCAAAAAACGACAAACCGGCGCCACCAATTGAACCTTCCGCGGTGATCGAAAATAACGGTGCGGAACACAGGCTCTATCGAGGCGTCAAATTACTGGATGTCGTTGAGACGCTCCCGACCAGTGCCATCGATACGCTCGACGCGGATACCCGCTCCAAACAGCATCTGATCGTTGTTATCTCGGTTCCCCTGGGAAATCATCAGGTCAGCGATCTGCATACCACCTTCAAACTGAAAAACGGTCAATCCTTCGTCAGAAAATGGCTGCCCGTGAATGATAATAAGAACGAAATCGCGACGGGCGTGTTCGCGGTGATTGACAGCGTCGTTTCCTGTTCGACGGAAATCAAACCATCCGCGAGAAAGTGAAACCAGAAAACGCGTGATCAATATGAGAAAAGAGCCCAGACGGTCCGGCTTTACGAAGGTGGAATTCCTTGTGATACTCTTCATCAATGTCATTCTGATCGCTCTGCTTTATCCTGCAATAAAGCCTCCTAATCCAGATGGCCCTGTCGGAAAAATGATTCCAGTGACGACGCCAGACGAAAAAAATCGTGTCGCTCACGCATCTGGGATTTCTTTTATTCCTCCGCCCAACTGGGGGCAAATCAGGGATCTGGGGCCTGAAAAACACTGGCTTCGCATCGCTCCTCGCGGTAGCAGTAAAAGACGTGATCTTGCGGTTCTCATAATTGGCAAAGTGGGGGCTTATAACCACGAAGACAGGCTACCTGACCGGAATGATCTGGAGCAATTTAAATGCGTCAAATTTCAGGGATTTCCAGCCTATGAAAGGATGGTCATTGTCCGGAAAGATTCGTTTGATGATCCTGCCAGATCTGATTATGAGCTCTATATCAACAGGCATGGTGAGTGGTGGAATGTCCATTTTCTGATTTCGGAAGAAATGACTGAGTTGCCTGCTATGATGCGCAAGTACATAAATATGATTCGCTTTCCGCCAAAAGCAGTTGAGGAAGCAGAACAGTCCATGAAGTCTGAGCAATAGTAAGGAACCTACTCCCCAACTCAGGTGTCTTTAATTAAGAATGTATTCCGCTTCCTCATTTTCAAAGCCAGTGAACGCTATGCAGGAATCTCGCGACGATAGCCGGCGGTTGACAATCGACTTATACGACATCGATTCCCTCCGTTATCCCACAATCACAAAATCCGTGGTCAGACTGTTTCAATTGGAACCGGCGGGTGAACTGACCATTGGTCTGGATGAAATGTTCCAGGATTATCAGTGTGAGAGACAGATCGTGGAGCTGGAGTGGGATCCCTGGTCGGGGTATATCGTGGTGGCGAAAACGGAGTCAGCGGAAGATCTGGTAAGGGAAATTGGTGCTTTTATTGAATCCAGGTTTTCCCGGTAATAAACAGAGTTGTTCACATGGCGATTTACTTCTACACCCGCAACGACAAGTATGGTGCGTTTTCGAACTTCTCGCCGCATGGGGTCGAGATGGACGGACTCTGGTGGCCGAGCGTTGAACACTATTTTCAGGCGCAGAAATTCAGTGATCCGGAATACCGGGAACGGATCAGAACAGCCCATAATTCGAAACAGGCGGCCCTGCTGGGACGCAGCCGCAAGGTCAAACTCCGCGACGACTGGGAAACAGTGAAAGAGGATGTCATGTCGGCAGCCGTACTCAAGAAATTTCAGACGCACCTCGAATTAAAAGCACTTTTACTCTCCACGGGTGATGAGGCAATTGTGGAAAACGCTCCTGGTGACTATTTCTGGGGTTGCGGACAGGACGGGACCGGTTTGAATCGTCTGGGGATGATCCTGGAACAGGTTCGCGATGTACTCAGACAGGGACTCAACTCAGATCAGAAATGATCCCGTCCGATTCTTTTTGTTTACGACAGAATTTCATTAATCACCGTCCCATGTACATCGGTCAGACGGTAATCCCGGCCCTGGTGTTTGTATATCAGGCGTTCGTGGTTCAGACCCATGCAATGTAATAACGTTGCGTTGAGGTCGTGTACGTGGACCGGGTTCTCGGCGATGTTGTAACAGAAATCATCGGTTGCGCCGTAGGAAATGCCCGGTTTGATGCCGCCGCCGGCCAGCCACATGGTGAAGCAGCGGCCGTGATGATCTCTGCCGTAATCGGTGCTGGTGAGCGTTCCCTGACTGTAAATCGTGCGTCCAAATTCGCCTCCCCAGATGATCAGAGTGTCTTCCAGCAGCCCCCGCTGTTTGAGATCAGTGAGCAGTCCTGCGGTTGGCTGGTCGATGTCGCCGCACTGCAGACGCAGGTCGCTGGGCAGATTGTAATGCTGGTCCCAGCCCCGGTGATAGAGTTGAATGAACCGCACACCCCGCTCTGCCATTCGCCGGGCCAGCAGGCAGTTGGCGGCGTAGGTTCCCGGTTTACGGGAAGCCTCACCATAGAGGTCGAATGTCTGCTCACTTTCATTCGAAAAGTCGGTCAGGTCAGGAACGGAAGTCTGCATGCGGTAAGCCATCTCGTATTGCGCAATGCGGGTCTGGATTTTCGGATCGCGATAGGCTTCAAACTGCCTTTGATTCAGCAGCGCCAGACTGTCCAGCATACTCCGTCTGCTGGCGTCTGTGAGGCCGGACGGATTGGAGAGATAGAGTACCGGATCGCCGTTCTTCCGGAAGTTGACTCCCTGGTGACTCGAAGGCAGAAATCCGGTGCCCCACAGGCGGGCATACAGGGGATCCGCGGGACGGGATGCGCTGCCGTCGGAAATCAATACCACAAACGCGGGCAGGTTCTGGTTCTCGCTGCCCAGTCCATAACTGGACCACGCGCCAAAGCTGGGGCGGCCCGGCTGCTGGTGTCCGGTCTGCATCAGTGTGACTGCCGGATCGTGGTTGATCGCTTCAGTGTGCATCGATTTGATTACGCAGACATCATCGATCACCTTCGCCAGGTGAGGTAGTGCATCGCTGACACAGGTGCCACTCTCTCCGTGCCGTTGGAAACGGAACTGGTTAGGGGCTGCGACCGGAAACGATTTCTGATTGGAGGTCATGCCGGTCAGCCGTTGATCACCGCGAACCGAGTCGGGGAGCGGACTCGCGTTTAACTCTTTGAGACGTGGTTTATAGTCGAAGAGTTCCATCTGCGAGGGGCCGCCGTGCATGAACAGGTAGATCACACGTTTCGCTTTCCCCGGAAAATGGGAGGGGATTACCGAATCAGCAGGACCAGCATCGAGATCCGGATTGAGCAGTGATCCCAGGGCAGCCGCACCAATGCCTGTGGCGTTGCGGCGGAAAAACTGCCGGCGGGTGACTTCCTGTTGGAGCAGGTTAAGTTCGTGCTGCATCGGGGATCCTGTTGAATTAGTGTTTCGTGACGGTCTCGTCCATGTTGAGTATCGTGCTGGCAAGCATGGTCCAGGCTGCCAGTTCCGAGGGAGGAATCGTTGCCTCGACGGGGGCTTCACCAACCTGAATTAACTGTTGTGCTGTACCGGGGGCGGAGTGATAGATCTGCTTTTGCTGCTGGAGCAGGCGTGTCAGAATCTGCTGTTCCCGCTTATCGGGACTACGGCTGGTGGCAGAACGGAACAGGAAAGCGATACGCTCCGATTCCTTTTCCTCCTGTTTTAAGGTGCGTGTTGCCAGTACCCGGGCCGCTTCGAGGTAAGTCGGATCATTCATCAATACGAGGGCCTGAAGCGGTGTGTTGGTGCGTGGACGACGAACAGTACATGTTTCGCGGGTTGGAGCATCGAAGGCCATCAGCCCGGGAGGAGGACTCTGACGTTTCCAGTAAGTATAGAGGCTGCGACGGTACAGCCCATCTCCCGAATCCTGTTGATAGGTGACATCGCCATCATAGGAGACCGCTTCCCAGAGACCTGCCGGCTGATAAGGTTTGACGCTTGGTCCCCCCTGCTTCGCTAGGAGCAGACCGCTGATGTGCAGTGCATTGTCGCGGACCGTCTCAGCATCGAGTCGGAAACGGGGGCCGCGTGAGAGCAGCCGGTTTTCGGGATCGCGCTCATAGAGTTCGCTGGTACCGCGAGAAGACTGCTGATAAGTCGCTGAAAGCGCGATGAGCTTGATCAGGTGTTTGACATCCCAGCCGCTTTCACGAAATTCGACGGCCAGCCAGTCGAGCAGTTCCGGATGACTGGGCCATTCTCCCTGCGAGCCGAAGTCTTCGACCGTTTTGACCAGACCGACGCCAAACATCTGTTGCCAGAGCCGGTTCACATAGACGCGAGCTGTTAATGGGTGTTCAGGACTGGTGAGCCAGCGGGCCAGTCCGAGACGGTTGGTCGGGAATTGATCACGGAAGCCTGGCAGGACAGTGGGGACACTGGCGCTTACTTTTTCACCCGGATGATTGTAAACGCCCCGCTCCAAAATAAAGGTCTCCCGTGGTTCCTTGTTTTCCTGCATCACCATCGTTGAGGGGATCTGCTTGCGCAAGCGGGCGAGTTGACTGCGTTTCTTTTCCAGAGCCTGTTCCGTACCACGGAATTTCTCGGGGGCTGCCGTATTGAGGAAGTAAGTTCGTAATGCCTCCTGCTGTTGTTGCGTGCGTTTCTCCCTGGGGATCGCGAGAGTGGCGGTCAGGAATTGCGAATCGGCGAGTTGCCTGGCTTCCTCTGCACTTAACGTGCGGCTGTAGATTCGCAGCTCATCGAGGTCGCCCTTATAAAAGGCACTGGTCGAACGGCGGCCGAGGCGAAAGGGTTCGTCGGTTTTAATACTGTCGGTAAGGCTGTCGTAGGGGGCAGAGGTACTTTGTAAGGTACCATTCAGATAGATGCGAATTCCCGCTGCCGTTGATGAGCCGTCATAGGTGACGAGCAGATGCTGCCAGCGACCGGTACTGATGCTGCCGTCGGTCACCACCTGAATCGCATTGCTGTTCCAGGCGTGGATCAGGTGGACGCAGAGCTTTCCTTTACGGAGCATGATGTCGAGGCCCCGGAGTTGTTGACGATCGTCATTTTGGGAAAGAATGCAGATTGGTCCCCCCGAAGCGGGTTTGATCCAGACAGCGATGGAAAAGGGCGTGTGCCGATCGAGGGGGAGTTGTTGATGACTCTCCAGTAAGGCCGTTCCGTCAAACTGCGCGGCCGCTCCCAGAAAGCCAGCGTTGCTCTCGACGTTACCGATGGCCTTGAATGTCTGGTTTTGGTTCAGATCATCAAGGGGATCGTGGAGAATCAGTTGCTCGTTCGGAGGGGACATCAGCGTCTTAGCAATCTGATGTTCCCATTCTGTTTGGAGTCGAACGAGTTCCGTTTCGTTCTGCTGATGTTGTTGTTCGAGGGTTTTCAATTCGTTCTGCAGTTTCAGTTCTTTGTCCTTATAGTCCGGGGACGGGATCTGCAGAATCGGTTGAGCGTTACCTGCAGTGCGGGTATTGCCGGTCTCGGGAGTATTGTTGAAGAAGGCGAAGAGCTGATAGAACTCTTTCTGTGAGATCGGATCGTATTTGTGATCGTGACAGCGGGCGCAGCCCATGGTGAGCCCCATCCAGACCGTGGACGTCGTGTCGAGGCGGTCGACGATGTATTCCACGCGGTACTCTTCATCAATGATTCCTGTCTCGCGGGTTGTCATGTGATTGCGATGGAAGCCGGTGGCGATCAGCTGTTTTTGAGTCGGTTCGGGGAGCAGGTCTCCGGCCAGCTGCTCGATCGTAAACTGATCGAAAGGCAGGTTCCGGTTGAAAGCGTCGATAACCCAGTCCCGCCAGTGCCACATCTCCCACTCTTCATCAGTGAAATAACCGCTGGTATCTGCGTAGCGGGCTGCGTCGAGCCAGTAGCGGGCACGATGTTCGCCATAATGCGGCGAACTGAGCAGGCGGTCGATCAGGATTTCCAGGGCCTGTGGTGAGTCGTCCTGCAGGAAGGCGTCCAGTTCCTCCAGTGTGGGAGGCAGGCCGATCAGATCCAGTGAGAGCCGCCGACAGAGTGTCGCTTTGTCAGCCCGAGGAGACGGCTTAAGACCTTCCTGTTGCAGTCGAGCCAGAACGAATCGGTCGATCGGGTTTCGTACCCAGGTCTGCTCATTAACCTCAGGCAGGTCTGGACGTCGGGGTGGAATGAAAGACCAGTGCTGCTGATAGGCGGCTCCCGCTGCGATCCAGCGTTTGAGCAAATCAATTTCCGCTAGCGACAGTTCCTTACCGGTATCAATGGGGGGCATTTTGAGAGAATCATCTGCGGTGATCAGCCGTTTGACTAACTCACTCTGGTGGGGATGCCGACGATCAATAATGCGGTAGCCATCACGGGGACGAAGTGCGTTTTCCTGGGCATCCAGACGGAGATCGGCTTCGCGGGTCGCCGCATCGGGCCCGTGACAGTGAAGACATTTCTCGGAGAGGATCGGCCGGATATCACGGTTGAACTCAATTTGTCCTGCCCCGCTCTCCTCTGCTCCATAAAGCAGTGATACTCCCCAGAGAGAGAGGATCAGGGGCATTAAAGCTATCCGTAATGAATTATGCATGGATCGAATCTGGGCAATCCTGAAATCAAACTGGTGCGGGCAATATATAAACTAAATTAAATATTAGCAGGCTCCGCCGGGATTGTCACTTGCGGATCCGGAGAAATCAGGATTCAGAAAGGGAGATGTAGCTGACGAATCTTTTGTCTTCAATTCGATCTGTCGGCGAAGAGAGCTTGTGGCAGACCTGAGAGATTGACGAGTCCAGTCCACTCTTCGTATTCCAGAACCAGACATGCGTGCCAGAATTCGCGGTCGAAGTTGACGATGCTGGCCGCGCGAACCGATCCCATTGATGTCAGACGATTGATCAACGAACGTGCCAGACTGTGTCCATCGGGGAAGATCGCCTTCCAGCGATTTGTTGTCTGTTCCGCCGGGTGCTCGTTCAACCAGGTCAGGCAGGCAGATTCCAAACGCATCTCCCAGTCAACCGAAATGGAAGTCACACTAGTAACTCTGACTAAGTCGGCAAAACGCTCTGCGATCAGATCGGGAGGGGAGATTCGTCCCGGTTTACAGAGCACACCAATTTCTAGATTACTGGAGGATGTGAGTGACAAATCGAGTTCCAGTGACCGCGCGACGAAGAGGGCTCCGGATTTAAGGGCTTCGATATGAAACGGAGTACATTCCAGGTTGAGGCAGCCGTCGTAATAACTGAAGCAGGTTGTGTACCCTGTAAATAACTCAGAACGGCCCGGTACCGGGATTTCGACACAGATGGTGCGGTCTAACAGCTGGTATTCACCCTGGTAGATGATTTCCGGTGCACCAAGGGCTTTGAGCCGTTCGATGTTCGCTTGAACCTGCTGTCTCCCCCGTTCAAAGTCAATCGTGGCTGTGGGGATGCGATCTTTGAGCAGTGCGATGACTTCCTGCAAGTCGAGCGCGGGGCAGTCTCCCGAGGGGAAATAGAAATCTGCTGTGAGCTGAAAATCAGGATCCGGCATAGTCTTTTCCGATTATGGGATAACTGGTGATGACGCTGATTCAGGAATCAAATAACGGAGGGCAAGAATCAGTAATTGATACTTGTTGTCAAGGATAATAAACTGGATTTAGGATACAACATTTTCTGTATATGAAAGTTTTGGTTATGTGGGGGCAGCGGCTTGCGAATCTACTTAAGGGATTGATCGGCGGTGCTTTTACCGGCCTGTTAGTGGGAGTGGTTATCGCGCAGCTCACGATGGCATACGTGATTCAGCGATCTGATTACATCCATCCGACCCTCTTTGAAACTGCTGAATTGCGCTATCGCTGGACCCTGATCCTCAGTTTTGTCACTGTCTTCATCCTGGTCGGTCCCTTCTTCGCCTTCCATACATTCGGCCCCTGGGTGCGGCATGCGATGTATGGTCTGCTGGGAGGTGTAGCTCTGGTTGTGGGAATTGCTCTGTTGGGAGCCTGGATCGAGGGAGAATTTCCTTTTAATCACTATAAAGGATCGGAACAAAACTGGATCTCTGCGGTACGGGGGTATGGGATTCCGGCTGCGTTTTTGTTCGGACCTGTAACCGGGATTCTGATTGGCAGGTACTGGATTTCAGGGACTGACGATCAGTAGTTATCGGGAAAATAAGTGCCTGGGGCAACTTTCGGTGAAGGTGATTTCCCATGAATGACGATCTTATTATCTACTGCGGGTCAGTCTAGAAGAGGGATCTTCAAACGATGCGTGCATCTCAACCCGTCATCTTTTATCGGCTCCGTCGCTTTTATCTCTATCTGGGAATTGCCGGGACGAGTCTGTTTTCGCTGGTCGGCATCGGTTCTACGCTGGCTGCTTTCTATAATCTGGATGGCTCTTTTCGCTATCCGGTCTTTTCCGCCTGGCTGTTTGGTGGGTTCTTTCTGCTCTGCACACTGCTGGGGATCTGGTGTATCCTGGCCTGGAGTCGGGAGCGACTGGAAATATCCGGGATCAGACTGGTGAAGCGGGATGTCTTCCACATCACCGAAATCCCCTTTGATGAAGTAACCCATCTGCAGTGGTACTCTCTCACGGGGGCGATAGTTGTGGAGGCTCCGGGGAAACGGTTTAAATTTCATATCGATAATTTCCAGAATGCGGAACAGATTGAAATTACAGAACGCCTGCGACGGGAGATTAATCTTGATCTGCAGGAAGGTTGGGAAAAGTACCAGAAATTTAATGCCGCGATCTTTGAGACGACAGAGCAGTCTCCCCGCCCGGAGAGTGTTGTGTTTATGATCCTGCTGCTGATCTTCGCTTGTGTATTTGGTTTCGCCTGGTGGTCCGGACGCGGAGTTCATTTTCTGCTGATCGGTCTGATCAATTTCTTGATTGCCCTGTGGTGGCTACTCGATTTCAGAAAGAAAAGACAGCGCGCGACAACGATCAATCTTTCGGAACAGCGTGCCGGAGTGGATCCGTGAATCCGGTTGTCTATCACATCGCCTCCGGTCAGGCATTCTTCACTGGCTGCACACTGATTTTGCTGGCAGCTCTCCTGTCACTGAGCCAATCAAAGCTGGCCCGACGCGGGATGGGCCTTGCGTTTCTGCTGGGAGTGATCGCGGTGGTTGTCTCGTCAACTCCCCTGCCCTGGTGGTTGTATGGCGTATTGGGAATTGTGACCCTGATCTGGCTGCTGGTACAGTTTCGAAAGCCGAAGCGGCGGGGACTCTCGTATGCGATGATCGTCGTCTGGCTGGCTGCAGTGGGTTGGGAACTTCCATTTCACCTGCTGCCGCATGTCGATCCGGTGGACAACCGGAGTTTAACAGTGATTGGTGATTCGGTGACTGCTGGCCTGGGGGATGAGCAGACGAGAACCTGGCCGGTACTTCTGAACCACGAACACGGGCTGACTGTGCAGGATTTGTCACGAGTGGGGGCGACTGTCGCCTCGGCGCGAAAGCAAGTTGCGGAGACCCGAATCGAATCACATCTAGTTTTGCTGGAGATCGGTGGAAACGATATTCTGGGCTCGACCACGCCAGCGGAATTCGAAACCGGTCTGGAGCAACTGTTAGCGGAACTGACTGCCCCGGGGCGCCAACTGGTGATGCTGGAACTACCGCTGCCTCCCTTTTATAACAGATTTGGACTGATTCAGCGAAAACTCGCTTCAAGATATGAAGTCAAACTGGTGCCGAAACGGGTCTTTCTGTCTGTCCTCGCAGGCGGAGGGGCGACGCTGGACAGTATCCATCTTTCTCAGGCGGGCCAGCAGCAGATGGCGGATGAGGTTTGGGAGATCGTGGGCCCAGCTTATCAGACTGAGTGACCCCGTCATCGCTTACTTCTCAAACGTAATCACCTGCCGAACTGCGGCTCCGGTGGCGAGGTCATCGAAGGCGGAGTTGATTTCATCCAGTTGAATCGTGCGCGAGAGCAGCTTGTCGACGGGGAGCAGGCCTGCCTGATACATGGCGATGAAACGCGGTAGATCCCGCCGCGGAACTGCCGAACCCATATAAGAGCCTTTGATGGTGCGTTCCTCTGCGACCAGGCTGACTGCGGGAATGGAAAACATTTTCGCTGGGTGCGGGAGGCCGATGGTGACTGTGGTACCACCGCGTTTAGTGGCGGCATAAGCCTGTTGCAGGACCTGTTCGTTGCCGACGCTTTCGAAAGTGTAATCAACCCCCTGCATGAGATCTTTGAGCAGCATGACGGGGTCTTCCTCCCCGGCATTGATCAGATGTGTTGCACCGACCTGGGCTGCCAGTTCGAGTTTCTCGGGGAGCAGATCCACGGCAAAGATCGATTCGGCACCTGCAGCACGGGCTCCCATAATGGTGCTCAGGCCTACGCCTCCCAGACCGAAGACGGCCACGCTGGAACCCGGTTCCACTTTGGCTGTATTGACCACCGCGCCCACACCGGTCATGACCGCGCAGCCAAACAGGGCGGCGGTACTCAAGGGGAGTTGTGAATCGATCTTGATTAATGATTCCTGAGCGACCACCGTATATTCAGAAAAGGCGGCTACACCCAGATGGTGATAGATCTCTTTTCCCGCAGCGTTCCGAAAAGGACGATGTCCTGAAAGCAGGGTCCCGGCGGTATTGGCTTTCGCACCAGGTTCACATAGAGCGGGACGACCGGTGGCACAGGGAATACAGTGACCGCACAACGGGACGAAAGAAAAGACCACGTGATCATCAGGTTGCAGGTCATGTACGCCGGGACCGACTTCGCGAACGATGCCGCTCGCTTCATGTCCCATCACCATCGGCATCACCCGGGGCCGCGAGCCATCGATGGTGGAGAGATCGGAATGACAGAGACCGGCACCCGCCAGTTCTACGAGCACTTCCCCCGGACCGGGGTTGTCCAGTTGCAGCTCTTCAATTACCAGCGGTTTCGACTCGGCATAGGGAGTCGGCTTCTCCATTTCATACAACACAGCGGCGCGAGTGTGCATGGCGAGTGTCTCATTTTTATCAAGGAATGGTAATTTATTTCACCGTATAGAAGATGACCTTGCCATTGGCGTCCCGTTTACGGGAGTCCCAGACACGGGCTCCCTGGGGAAATTTCACCAGGAACTCTTCTGCTGGAATGCTCTCATTGGCATGAAAGGCATCGAAAGTGTATTTGTAGCCGGTTCGCAGTAAATCCTCGTCTCCATAAAAAGATTTGATTTCGCAAGTCGTGGGGATCTGTCCCCAGCGATTATCTATTTTGTATCGAATGTGACTGGAGATCAATAATTTATTGGCATTGTGATACTCATATTTCAGTACCGTACAATCGTGTGATTTGGGCGCGACCCAGAGACTGGCTGTACCCTCGGAATCAGTCCTTTCCAGAACGGTACAATCGAGATCCAAAATGGGTTCCGTATTACTTCGGACAGTAAAACCCTCCAGGGTTTTTCCCAAGTCGCGATCTCCTGCCAGGAGTGCCCAGCGGAGCGGAAGTTGTGACAGGGCGGAAAACACATCACTCATCTCGTTTTTTTTGAATATATGGATCGAGGGTGTCCCTGGTGACTGCAGCAGTCTGGTCACTGTCAGCCCATCGCTGAAGCAGGTTCTATCGAATGAGAGGGTCTCTTTCAGGCGGTCAGAAGGATAGCGTCCCCAGTGGCGGTAACGAATCCTGGGGGAATCAAGCAGTATTGAGTACCTGGCATGATTGATCACCAGTTCTTTTTTGAGACGCTTCATATCTGCTTTAGTCAGAGGTGAATAGTCGCTGGGGGGATTGAGGGGGGTTTCTTCTTCAGGATACAGGAGGAGCTTACTGGAAGTCGTTTCCTGAGACAGTTCGACCCGCATGGCCTGCAGACGTTCGCGACGCTGTTGCCAGGTCTGGTTGATCTCCTTGATCGTGAGAGGCTCTGTTTCTGCAGCATCGGTAGTGGAACTGGTGCCCATGCAGAAAATGAGTTGGCTCAGTATGAGAAGTGTGAGACAGCAGCGATCCATGCCGGGGGCCTTTCTGTTCGAGTGACAAAAGTCCATTTCGTCGCGCGCCTAATATAGAACATCTTCTGTTGAGCGACCAGAGCGGATTGATTGCAGGCGGAGAGACTGCCGGGATGCTGGTTTCACCATGTTTGACAGAACATGCTCGTTTTGATCAAAGTATGCTGTTATACTGCTGCAACTTCTTTGCTCACCAACCCTGATGGAAAGCTGAAACAACATGTCCAGTGTGGAATCGTCCCGATCGTATGTCCGTTATCGTGTGATCTTTGCCTGCATGCTGATGGCGGTGTTGTTGTACCTGGACCGATTCTGTATTTCCTTTGCAGAGGTGTTCATCAAGGACGAACTGGGGCTGACCGATCATCAGATCGGGATTCTGCTGGGCTCGTTTTTCGTTTCCTATGCGTTATGCCAGGTTCCTTCCGGATGGTTCAGTGACCGGTTTGGTGCCAGGAAGATGCTGACGCTTTATATCCTCATGTGGTCTCTGTTTACAGCTCTGACAGGCTTTGCGACCGGTTTCATCATGTTGTTGATTTTCCGGTTGGGATTCGGCCTGAGCCAGGCGGGCGCTTATCCCACCAGCGCGAATATTGTCAGCAAATGGATGCCTTTAACAGAACGGGGTTTTGCCAGCAGTATGGTGACCGTGGGGGGACGGATCGGAGGCGCTCTGGCACCCGTGTTGACCGCCTTTCTGATTATCCTGTTCGTGCCTATCTCGGAATCGTCTGATTTGAAACCGGGGGCCCTCCTGCAACCGCATCAGTTGGCCAGTACGTTTCTGAAGCGAGTTGATGAGAAACAGACTTTTGAATCCGAAGTCTATGCCCAGCTTCCCCCCGCCGATCAGGAGTTTCTGAAATCGGCGGCCGCTGATCCCAAAATGCCGTCGGGATCGGCAGAGGAAGATAAATTCATTAACGATCTGAATCAGATTCTGCAGAACGCGTCCCTGTATAATCCGCAGGAGTACGCAGGGATGAAACTGAATCAGCAGGCCGAACAACTGCTGACGATCAACTCCGCAGACATGACTCCGGAAGAGAAATCGCGTTTAAATCGACTGCTGTTTGAAGCCCGCTATTATAACGACGTTCGCAAGGTACAGGGACAGGGCTGGCGAAAAATGATGATGACCTACGGCGTCATCGGCATTTTCATCGCAGCAATATTCTGGTGGATCATTCGCGATTATCCGAGGGCCCACCCTTCCTGTTCCGAACAGGAACTGGAGTTGATCGAACATGGACGCCTGGAAGAGGACAAGGATCATTCCAAACAGATCGGCGGGATTCCATTTAAAGCCATCGCGATGAACAAGAGTCTCTGGTTGCTTTCGCTGTCACAATTTTGTACGAACGTGGGCTGGTTGTTCCTGGTCACCTGGCTGCCACGATACCTGGATGAAACCTACCGGGTCCCACTGGAGACACGAGGCAAAATGGTGACGTTTG
This sequence comes from Gimesia chilikensis, assembly GCF_008329715.1. Classification (GTDB taxonomy): domain Bacteria; phylum Planctomycetota; class Planctomycetia; order Planctomycetales; family Planctomycetaceae; genus Gimesia; species Gimesia chilikensis. The sequence continues at coordinate 235,692 of NZ_VTSR01000007.1, forward strand.
CACTGGCGGTCGGCTGGTTTGGAACCTTATCGGGAGGTAAAGTGACCGACTGGTTGATGCGTCGCATCAGTCTCCGTTGGAGCCGCGTGCTGCCGATTGCACTCTCGCGATTCACCGCGATGGCTGCTTACCTGGTCTGCATGCTGGATATTTCTCCCTGGACGGCGGTAGCCATGTTTTCGATTGTCGCTTTCTCTACTGACTTTGGTTCTCCTGCGATGTGGGCTTTTAACCAGGACATTGCAGGAAAACACGTGGGGTCAGTACTGGGATGGGGCAATATGTGGGGGAACCTGGGAGCGGCTGTCGCTCCGGTACTCATGATTGCTGTGATCGGTTTAGACCATCACTGGAACTATGCCTTCATTACCTGTGCGATCGCATTTCTAATCGCCGGCGTGGCTTCGCTCTGGGTTGATCCAGCACAGACACTGGTTGTGGAGACCAGTGAAGAAGAAGCGGAGACCGAGACACCTGAGTCATAGGAAATCGTCAGAGTGGCGGACGGTGATACCTGCCTGGCTTACCTGCTTTGGGAATTGCTGTCGGCGAGCGCATCCAGCTCAGTCAGTTTGAGTCGTACGCAGAGGATGTAGGGGGCTTTCCCTTTCTCCCAATGGCCGTAGGTCGTCAGCACATAGGTCCCGTCGGGGAGCACTTCCACTCCTGGATAGGCACAATCTGCGCCGCGGGTATTGTCTTTGAGACGCACGTGATACTGTCCCTCACTCCCTTTAACCAGATCTTCGTACGTGCCGACCCAGGCCACCCAGTCACCTTCGGTGGGCGCCGTGTGTCCGCGGGGTGTGTTGCTGCGGAAGGAGATCAGCAGGCGTCCGCTGACCGGATCATATTTCCCGGTGTGACGATCTCCATTCAGTGCGCCGGGGAGGTCTCGAGGTTCGGTCCAGGTTTGGCCTTCGTCGTTGGAAAAGATGATCTGAGAATTATGACGGCGACTGTTTTCCCGCAGTAAGACCGCCAGTTGCTTTCCATCGGGAGAACGAATAATGCCGGGTTCGCAGATGTGGTAGTCGGACGACTTGTGAATGGCCATCGGGGCTGACCAGATCTGACCGCCATCGGTAGAGAGACTTTTAAACAGCGTGAATGCGATGGGCGATTCCTGCTTTGAATCCCGGGCAATGAAGCGGCCGTCGTCGTGGAACAGCGCCATGTAATGGCCTTTTCCGGTCTTGAGTGGTTCGACACACCCCATGACGACGATGCCACCCCAGTCACCTACCTGCTGCAGCTCACTCCAGGTCTGGCCATCATCTTCGGTAATCGCCATCCGGGTGGGGTAGAGACCGGAGAACATGATGATGCGTTTTTTGCCCGCTGCATCGATCACGCGGTGCAGCGTCGGAACTTCGCGTGAGGTGGCCCAGGTAGCGGGAGTTGGCAGTCGCTCGCTCCAGGTTTTGCCTCCATCGAGCGAGCGTTTGTAAACAATGCCTCCCTTGCCGTGCCCCTTGGGATAGACACAGAGCATGGTTTGATTGTCTTCCAGCAGAACTGTGGTCGGGTGTCCCAGGTATTGTCCTTCTTCGCGATCGACGACAATCTGGCGATCGCTGTCCGCGGTGAGGTCGAGATAGGGAATTGTGAAGCCCGGCTGCTGTTTAGTTGGCTCAGGTTCCTGCGCCTGACTGAAACCGCTGACGTAGCTGAGAAGCAGCACGGAGGAGAGAATCCATTTCAGGACGTCGCGAGACTTCAGTAACATGTGAGAATTCCTGCTGCTCAAGAAAGATGGGAGCGGTTGACTCAATGAGGATAACCGACCAGGGCTGACTGTTTCACAATTGTTCAGACTAATCGGGACGGATCGGGACTGCAACTTTTTGTGAGACCAGATGGCTGTTTAAGCGATTTCAGTGGTCGAAGATGGAGGAAATCACAGCTTGAAAATACGAAAAATCGGGGCTATTCCCCAGAGGAGCAGGCGAAAACGGAGGATTCAGCAGGCTTTTTTAAATATTATATTGTTATTCCCGGTTTTTCCCGATACGATATAAAGCACGCTTGATGTATCTGATTGCGCCTCAACGAGATACACAAGTGACATCCTCAGCCAACTGGCTTTATCCCACCTGCCTCTAAACATCGTAGACATGACTATGAAAACTTTGCGAAAAGTGACAGTCGTCATCATATTCACGAACCTGTTTCTCGCTCTGCCTCTTGCTCTTTCCGCCGCTGATACCAAAACCGATCAGGCCGGCCTGGATTTCTTCGAGAAAAAGATTCGTCCCGTGCTGATCAAACACTGTTACGAGTGTCATTCAGCCGAGTCTAAGAACCTCAAAGGCAGTCTGTTGCTGGACACTCGCGAGGGATTAATTACCGGCGGAGATTCAGGAACGGCCCTGGTACCTGGAAACCCCGAGGAAAGTCTAGTGCTGGAAACGCTGCACTACAGTGAGGACAGTTACCAGATGCCTCCCAAGGGCAAACTGCCTGACGCTGTGATCGCCGATTTTGAAAAGTGGATCAAAATGGGGGCGCCGGACCCACGCAAGGGAGACGCCACACCGGCCAAGCATGCCGGAATTGATTTTGATAAGGCCCGAGAGTTCTGGTCGTTTCAACCGCCGAAGCATTACCCTGCTCCCCAGGTAAAGCAGGCAGACTGGCCACGCAATAAGATCGATCACTTCATTCTCGCGGCTCAGGAAGCCAAAGGCTTTTCACCTGCGCCTCAAGCTGATAAACGGACATTGATCCGCCGGGTCTACTTTGATCTGATCGGTCTGCCTCCGACACCACAGGAAGTGGAACAGTTTGTCAAAGACGAATCACCCGAAGCGTATTCCCAACTGATTGACCGTCTGTTACAGTCTCCGCACTATGGCGAACGCTGGGGGCGTCACTGGCTGGATGTCGCCCGTTATGCAGAAGACAATACGAACATGGGGCCTCACAATGGTCCCTATCCTCACGCGTATCGCTATCGTGACTGGGTCATCAAGGCGTTTAACGAAGATATGCCCTACAACGAGTTCGTGATCCGCCAGCTGGCGACCGATTTCCTGCCTGAAACCGGCCCTGAAGATTACCCTGCTCTCGGCTATATGGGGCTGGGGCCCTCTTATCATAAAGAGGTCGCGTTATCACAGGTTACGCTGGAAAACCGTTATGCCGACGACTGGGAAGACCGGGTCGACAGCCTCTGTCGCGGGTTATTGGGGCTGACGATGGCCTGTGCCCGTTGTCACGATCACAAATACGATCCGCTGACCGTGGAAGACTATTACGGGATCGCGGGGGTCTTCGCTTCGGTTCGACAGACAACGCGTCCGATCATTCCCGAAAAGGAAGTTGCGAAAACACAGCCGGCCCGCGACCAGGTAGACAAGCTGACTGAAGAGAATAAGAATCTCACCGACAAGGTCCGTGACTTAAATAAACGGAATGCCCTGCTCAAGGAACAGATTAAGAAAGCCGGTAAAACGGAATTCGCACTGATTGCACCCCGTCCCGATGTGAAGAAACAGACGACGGTGAAATTTCCCATTCCGCCGATCGAATTAAAGCAGAATACGGAACTGGTCACACAGCACAACCAGTCCATCAAAGAGAACAAAGCAAAAATCGAAGAGATTAAAAAGAACACGCCCGGCTTTGATCTGCCACTGGCGGATGCCCTGACCGAAGAGCAGGTGCGGGTTGAGGAAATTTCCAAAGACCGGATGAAGATTGTTTACTATCCCGAAAAACCTCGGGACCTGAATGTATTCATTCGTGGCAACGCGGCCAATCTCGGGAAGCTGGTTCCCCGACGCTTTGTGCGGGTTCTGTCGGACGGAAAACCGGAACCATTCCAGAACGGCAGTGGCCGACTGGAACTGGCACAGCAGATCGCCAGTCGCGATAATCCCCTGACGGCACGGGTTATGGTGAATCGGGTCTGGCAGCATCACTTCGGTGAAGGCCTGGTCGACACGCCCAGCAACTTTGGCAGTACCGGTTCCCGGCCCAGTCATCCAGAACTACTGGATGATCTGGCCGTCTGGTTCATGGCTCAGGGCTGGTCGATTAAGGAACTGCATCGGCTGATTCTGCTGTCTGCGACCTATCAGCAGGCTTCCAATGTGGAGCTGACAGCGGCACAGAAAAAAGAGGATCCGAACAATCGTCTGCTGACGCATTTCAATCGCAGACGACTGGAAGCGGAAGTCTACCGGGATTCATTGCTGGCTGCCGGCAATAACCTGGACCCGGCCCAGGCGGGTCCTTCAGGGGATATTGACGATGCAAGTTTCCAGCGTCGGGGGATCTATGCAACCGTCTCCCGGCATAAGCTGAGCACATTTCTGCAGTCATACGATTTTCCTGATCCCGCGATCCATGCGGCCCGGCGTTCGAAAACCACGACGCCGCTGCAGCAGCTGTTTGTTTTAAACTCCCCCTTCGTCCGACAGCAGGCCCAACTGCTGGCGAAACGATATGAAGGGGAATCCTCCGAGCAGCGGATTGACGCGGTTTACCGGACGCTCTTTTCACGGGCTCCGACTCCGAGTGAGATACAGATCGGCCTGCAGTTTATTGAACAGGCTGCGAATGGGACCACACCGTCACCGGCACAGGAACAGATTCCAACGTTCGCCGGGAAGCGAATGAAAGCCGATGTGAAACAGCTCGGCGATCAATATTCTGTCGCACTCTGGTTGAAGAATCAGGTTCCCAATGAAAAGCGGATTATCACCGGTTACTTCTTCTCACGAGGTAAAGACGGCGCAGTCAAAGCACCCGGCGACCACCTGGGAATCGCCGGCAAGTACCGCCCAAACAAAGCGGGTCGTCTGTTCTTCTATAATGGCGATCAGAAACGCCAGTCATTGTTCGGGACGACGGTCATTCAGCCGGGAACCTGGAACCATGTGGTCCTGTGCCGTGATCAGAACCAGATTCGGGTTTATCTGAACGGGAATCCGGAACCGGAGATCATCGGCGAGGCAGCTCCCGGTTATGACAAAGGGGTTTCGGAAATCATCTTGGCGGGACGCAATGACAATTTCTCCAACTTTGAGGGGCAGCTGGGAGCGGTCGCTTTGTTTAACCGGGTTTTAAAACCAGAAGAAGTGAAAACACACTTTGAGGCGGCGCAACTCAAACAGGACGAGCTGTCCCACGCGGAATATGTCGCCTCGCTGCTGGAGTCAGATCCCCTCTCCTGCTGGCCTTTACGGACCGATAACCCGAACCTGGCCCAGGCCGCTGATATTACCGGACATAAAAACAATGGCACCTATGAGGGCCGTGATGACCTGGATCCTGCTCAGTTGACTCCCTGGCAACGGTACTGTCAGGCCCTGCTCTGCAGCAACGAGATGATGTACGTCGACTAAGCCTTGGTTTCCAACAAAACAGAGTGATCAATACAACTGTCTGAGAGATTGAAGATATGATTCCTTCCGATAATCTGAACCATATGTCCCGCCGCGATATCCTCCAGAAAGTGGGAGGCGGGTTCGGGATGCTCAGTCTGGCCGGAATGCTCTCTGCTGCCGATGCGGCTTCTTCCAGCGTGCTGACACAGACGCCCCACTTCAAGCCGAAGGCCAAACGGGTTATCTTCTTGTTTATGAGCGGCGGTCCTTCGCAGGTCGATACCTTTGATCCCAAACCGATGCTGCAGAAGTTTGCGGGGCAACGACCTAAAGAGGCCGACATCAGAACGGCTTCCAAAACCATGGGACTGCTGCCCTCTCCCGTGAAATTCTTCAACGCCGGTAAGTCGGGCATCCCGGTTGCCGAACATCTTTCCAAGACGGCGGAACACATCGACGATATGGCGATTATCCGCTCGATGCATACAGACTTCCCCAACCATGCGCCGGCCCTCTGTATGATGAACCTGGGAACCTTGACGCCGACGCGTCCCAGTCTCGGATCCTGGCTGACTTATGGACTTGGATCTGAAAATCAAAACCTGCCGGGCTTCATCGCTCTCTGCCCCGGTAAACCAGTGGTCGGTCCCAAATTGTGGGGGAGCGCGTTTCTGCCAGGTAAGCACCAGGCGACACACATCAACAATAAAGATCTGACTCCAGAGAAGATGATTCCGTTTCTGAAGAACGATGTCCTCTCATCTGATGAGCAGAAGCGTCAGCTTGATCTGGTACAGGCAATCAACAAACAGCATCTGCAGCCACGGGCCGGCGATAATGAACTGGAGACACGCATCAAATCAATGGAGATGGCGTACCGGATGCAGTTCGCAGCCACCGATGCCTTCGATATTTCCCGGGAACCGGAAAAACTGCAGGAAGCCTACGGGAAGAGTGAATTCTCCAAAGCCTGTCTGCTGGCACGGCGTTTGAGTGAACGCGGCGTTCGGTTCGTGCAGGTTTATTATGGAAACCGGCAGCCCTGGGACACGCACAGCAATCACGATAAGAGCAACGAGCGGCTCTGTAAGGACATTGATCAGCCGGTCGCTCAGCTCATGACCGATTTAAAACAGCGTGGTCTGCTCGATGAAACTCTTATCGTCTGGGGCGGTGAATTCGGTCGAACCCCGACTGCCCAGGGAGGCATCAACGGTCGCGATCATAATCCGTACGGCTTCTGCATGTGGTTGGCGGGAGGCGGAATCAAAGGGGGCACAATTCATGGTGAATCCGATGATTTCGGGTTCCGCGCGATGCAGGATAAAGTCCATGTACATGACCTGCATGCCACAATTCTGCATCTGATGGGCATCGACCATGAGCGGCTGACCTATCACTATTCCGGTCGCAACTTCCGCCTGACCGATGTTGCCGGCGAAGTGGTACAGAATATCATCGCCTGATCCTGCAGATTCCCGGATCAACGTCTGTAAATGCATGCACGCTATCTATTTCCGTAGATAGTGCGGCTGCTGCTTTTCTCTCCTGTCACAATCATATATAATATCTCATCACGTCTTTGCTTCTCTATTTCCAGTCTGTGACAGGCTGCTTAAGGATTTATTATGTCGACGTCCAATCTGCCGGGTTCCTTCTCCATGGTGCCGCGGGGCAACATTCGCGAAGTGGTGGTCCAGAGGATTCTGGCTGCCGTCATTCGAGGCGAATTCCCTGTTGGTCATCGGATGGTGATCCAGAGTCTGGCAGAACAGTTTGGCGTCAGTGCGACCCCCGTCCGGGAAGCTCTCGTTGAGCTCGCTTCGATCGGTATCGTAGAAAATCTTCCCAACCGGGGTGCCGTGATGCGGGAATTCGGCGTCACGCAGATCCGGGAAATCTATCAGCTGCGTCGTATTCTGGAAGTCGAAGCCGTTCGGACCGCCTGCGGGAATATTGAACCCAGACAGCTCGCTGAACTGGCAGAACAGTTTGCTGGGATCGCGAAAGAAGAGCGGGACAATAACTGGTCTCAGAATGCGATGTCCTTGGATATCCGCCTGCATTCCCTGATTGCAGAACGCTGTGGCAGTACCCGTTTACAGGATGAACTACGCCGCTATAACACCCTGGTCCAGGCGATCCGTGAAGTGGTCGATAATGAGAGCCAGGCGCAGGAAATTGCGTTAACCGATCACGAAGAAATCATCGCCGCACTGCAGGCCAACGACTGTGATCTGGCGGCGGAAAAAATGGAACAGCATATTCGCCAGACCGCCTCCCTGGTAGAAACGCTGGTGCAGGAACGCGAAGCGGCTAAGTAGCTTCCGTCTCGACTCTCTGTTTGCCAGCCTGCTTTGATATGAAGCAGACTCTCTTTTCAATTCTTCAAAATTCTCGCTGAAATAAGCGAACTTTTCTGCTAATCAGACGTCTTTGTAGTTAGTAGAACAAAACAGAAGAACAATCCTTAAAACTCGATCACAGGTATCGATGTGAATTTTTCAGAACAGACCTCACCTACAGAACGGAAAGACCATCAGGGGATTTCGGGAAGCGATTCCGAAACCAGTCTCCCGTTACGTACCTGACACCAGAGGATCTGTCTGTATCGATTTACAATCATCTAAGACCTGGTGTTCAACAGAACTCAGGTCTTTTTTTACAGGGATCGGTAGCTGAGATGGTTTAGCGGCGATCTGAAGAATCGCAGACGAGGATTCGAGCACCTCCCGATCCACTTAACAGAGTTACAATTACGCCCCGTTCGTCTAATGGCCAGGATACCGATCTCTCATGTCGGAGACGCTGGGTTCAATTCCCGCACGGGGTATTTCAAAAACAGAATAACCAGGAAGTCATCCGGCTGGATGAGGGCCCTGTCTTGAAAACAGGTGGTGTCTTGTGGCATTTGTGGGTTCGAGTCCCACGGCTTCCGCTCAAAATTTAAGTGATGCCGAACGTCTCCGCCGAGTCGGTAAAACGTTCGTGCATCGACACAAACTGGAAAACGGAAGGTAGCCGGATACGGTTTGCCGGACCGCACTGCTAATGCGTGTGCCTGCCAGGCGTGTGGGTTCGAATCCCATGCCTTCCGCTTTGGACTGAAATCCGATATGGTGTTCGTAGTGTAATGGTTTGCACGTAACACTGTGAATGTTAAGGTGGTGGGTTCGACTCCCCTCGAACACCCTTCTCACGACTGTTAACTGCAGGAATTAGAATCATGGTGTCCTCAACGCTGCAGCGGCCTACGCTGATCCTGAACCGAAACTGGCAGCCTGTCGGCATTACGACGGTCGCCCGGGCTGTGGTTAAAATCTGGAATGAGACAGCCCGCGTGGTTGACCCCGCAGATTACCAGACCTATTCCTGGGCTGATTGGGCAGCGCTCCGACCAGCTGAGGATGAACTGGTAATTCACAGCAGTCATGATCGGTTCCGCGTTCCTGAAGTGATTACGCTGCTGAAGTATGACCGTGTTCCCCGGAACGTGGTGACTTTCAGTCGGCGGAACGTCTTCAAGCGTGACCGGTTTACCTGTCAGTATTGTGGTTGTCAGCCCGGTAGCGAAGAGCTGACGATCGACCACGTTCTGCCACGCTCTCAGGGGGGCGAAACGTCCTGGGAGAACTGCGTGCTGGCCTGTGTTGAGTGCAACTCACACAAAGCAGCCCGTACTCCAGGGCAGGCGAACATGCAGCTGCTGAAAGAACCGGTTCGTCCCAAGTGGAAGCCGTTCTATGCACTGCAGAATATTCAGGTCGACAGCTGGTCTCGCTTCATCAGCGAGAACTACTGGAATGTCGAGCTGGAACGATAGCTTGTTAAATGAGTGCTCCTGATCTGGTATCAGGAGCACTTTTTTCGTTACTGCAGCTTATCCAGAATCGGAATCGCTTCTTCCTGGTTCAGCGGTTTTTCCATCTGCTGAGACTGAACGGTCACCAGTACACGGGCATCCCCTTTATTCCTGGCTGCCAGTGTCAGTTCAAAATCAAGTGACTGCTGCGGTGCGAGTACCTGGGCACTTTCGAAGATCACGAAAGAACCAGCCTGCTTGTAACGTGCAGGACCTTTCGCGGATACGAAAACCATCTCTCGAGGGATTTTTACGCGGAATTCAACGTTGTTGGCCGGAGCACTGCCCTGATTGACCAGTTGCACCTGCAGCGACATTTTCTCGCCGACTTCCAGGGGCCCTTTCAGTTCACTCGTCTCTACTTTGAGCAGAGGCTGACCAATCACATTCACTTCGGATTGCAGATTCGCCGAGAACTTACTGTTGTTTCCAGTCACAACCTGGACAGTACTGACTTTCTTACCAACCTCGGTCGGCTCGAGTTCGATGTTCAGAACCTGCTGCATACCCCCTGCCAGCTCAGCAATGTCCCACTGCACGACTCTGCGGACAGGATCAAACTGACCATTGCCGGAAGCGGAGACAAACTTCATTCCCGGAGGAATTGATTCGAAGATCGAAATGTTCTTGATCGTCTGCTCGGTATTATTCGTAATTGCGTTTTCATAGGCACCGGAACGTCCCAGATAGCGGTTTTTCGGGCCCTTACGGGTAATCAGAAACTCTTCGCTGGTTCCGATCACTTTGAGGGGAACCGCAGTCTCCGCTTTGAGATTGCCGTCGCCGACGACACTCGAGACATTCTTACCGGCTCCCGGTTTAATCGCTTTCAGTTGCAACTGGACTTCTCTCGTCTCGCCAGCAGGAATCAATCCTACGTGGTATTCCAGGTCGTCGCCTCCCGGATGGGAGAACTGAGGAGGAATAAGGCTGCGGACATACACATTCTTGGCATCTCCGGAACCGGTGTTCGTAATCGTGTAATTGACGACGGTGATTTCACCCGGTTTAACTGCCGAGGGTTGATCGGATTTGATGCTCAGCTGGGGAGAAGTAATCTTGGTCTCCGAAGCGACTTCGGTGACGAAGTTCACGGTCGCGACACTGCCGATCTGGCCGGGCTGCTCGGGAATGACCCGGATTGAGATCTTTTTCTCTTCGCCAGGGCCCATTGCCCCCAGTCGCCAGATAATACGATCATTGATCTGCTCAGCCCGGGGAATGGTGCCGGTCAGTTTTGCTCCCGCGGGAATCTTATCTTCGACAACGACTTCCCGGGCGGAAGTCGTACCGCTGTTTTTAACCAGCACGTGGTAGATAAACGGTTGCCCCAGAACAGCCTCTGGTGGAGCGACCTTTTGAATCGTCATTTTGGGAGACTGAATCTTCTGCTGCATGTTCAGCTTGGCCGGTTCCTCTGGCTGCGGCTGACTGCCTTCGACCAGGTTGAGAGGCTTGGCACCTGATGCAGGAGCGATTTCGATCGGCTGCGGAGTGGCAGCTTCCATTTTCTCCGTCGGGTTTCCTTCAGGAGCAAACAGTGATGGTTCCTGTGGATTATCTTCCGGCTGACGTTTTTTGATGACAACAACATCGGGTTCCGTCGGTTCCTGAACGGCGGGACGCGCTGGTTCCTCAAGTGCCTTCGGCTTCATCTGCGGAGACGGATTAATGCTGAATGCCGGCTCGGCGGGAGCAGGCTCGGGTTCTTTGACCGGTTGCAGTTCAAATTCTGGTTTATTGGGCTCCTCTCCGGCCGTTTGCAGTTCAGGCTGAGGCTCGGGAGCTTTCATTTGAGGTTCGTTACCGAATGGATTGAAATCCGTCTCTACTTTGGGAGTTTCCGGAATGGCAGCAGGTTCAGCCGGCTGTGGTGCGGGCTCATTTGCCTGCTTAGCCTCGGGAGTGGTCATGAATGGATTAGAATCGACGGCGGGAGTTTCCGGAGTCGGCTCTGTTTTCAATTCGAATGGAGACGCATTGGTTTCCAGTTTCATCGCCGGTGATTCGTCGGCGGGCAGCGGTTTCTGCTGTGCGGCTGGTTCCGGAACGGGGCCCAGACCAAATGGTTCGGGTTGCGGTTCTGCAGCCGCCGGTTCGGGTGTCATTTCTGGTTTGGATTGTGCGGGAGCGGCATCGAACGGATTAGAAGAGTCCAACTCAGTCACGAGTGTTTCGCGCGGGGGGACTTCGGTTTTGGGAGATCTCTCTTCCGCAGGCGCGGGGCTGGGCATCGCGGGGCCGAATTGAGGACCAGCGTTGAAATCGAGCTCCGCCACCGGTTCCGGTGTTGGTTGCTTTTCAACAGACGCAGCTGGTTCGGGCTGAGGAGTTCGGGAAAATGGATTCAAGCCTGGTTCAGGCGTCCCTTCTGCGGGAGTTTCGCGGAAGTCCAGTCCCTTACTGGTAGGCATCAACGCTGCCTGATTGTCCGGCTCGAATTCACTGGGAGTCGCATTCTGAGCCTCGAAAACAGCGTTTTCATTTTCCCCTGTATCGCTACCTGCGGTTTCGTTACCCGCAGTCAGTTTAATTTTGGGGCGCGGCGTTTTGATGTTGGGAGCAAAGGGTAGCTCTGGCTGCTTCTTTTCATCAACCTTCAGCGGTTGTGCATTACGGGCTGCCAGTTCGGAGAGTTCTGCAGGGACCTGACCTGAAGGAATGGTACCAGACTCCGGTTCTGCTTCTGTGACAGAAACCGTTTCCCCTTCCAGCAACGCATGCTGCTCGATCTGGTTCTCGTTGCTGGTAGATTGAATGCCTTTTTGAGCCTGAAGAAACATCAGTACCCCGAGACCAACGACTCCGGTCACGGCGACGAGTTTGATCGCTACATTCGACATGGGACTCCCTTCCCGCTGAAGAAGCTCTTAAATAAAACAGATTAAACCAATCACGATCGTCAGATTAAGTGAATCTGTCCTCTCCGCAGAGACTCGATTTCTCTGCCGGGCAACACGGTTTTGTGGCTGTAAAAACACCTTGCACCACATGTTGCGTGGGTTTCATAGCAAAAATTACAATTTGAGGGAAGAGAATATTCAGAAAAATTTACGTATCTGCTTGTAAAAAGCCACGATACAGCAGCGATACCAGACCGCGAAAATTTTGAATATTACTCGGACTGCGGTGGTTCGGTATCAAAATCGAACCATTTCATGGCACTACTCATCGGTTCAATTCGCAGAACAACATAGCCATCCTGGAAAATACGCACAGTGCCGGTAGACTCAGAGACCGCGATGGCAATCGCACCGGTTTCCTTGGAAATCGCTGCAGCAGCCCAATGTCGGGATCCCAGTCCCTTGGAGAGCGTCAAGCCTTCCGCAGATGCATTCAGAATCCGCCCTGCCGACTGCACGACCCCATCTGAGCTGATAATAAAGGCACCGTCGATCTGGGCCAGTTCCTTCATGCTCTCCTTGACACGTGGGTTGTTGACCATGCGGTCCTTCTGGGAGTAGCCTTTGAAAGGGTCGTGAACCTGTTCGTGTGAAAGCGACAGGACTTTGCGGTGGTTCCCGACGACAAATAAAGCACCAACCGGCTTCCCTTCGCGTCCTTCCCGTCCGATCTCCACTGCCAGGTCCACCACGGCTCGCAGGGTCTGCAGAGGAACCTTGGTCTCCAGACGCTGCAGATCGCGTGAGGTCAGCTTGGCCAGGTGATCTGCCAGGCTGACGATACTTAGTGAATCCGCGTGCTCCCGTTCAAAGCCGGCATACAGCGCGATAATCCGGTCGCCCGATGCGAGGATCTCATCGGCAATTGCTTCCAGAATGGCCTGGCTGATCTGTACCTGACGCGTCTGGGGTTCGTGGATCAGCGGAACCAGGGCAATCCCGTCTTCCTGGGCGGCGCGTTGAACGTCCGGTTTATCGGAAGAGACCACCAGCCTTAATTTCCCGAGAGATTTGCTGATCTCCAGGAAGTCATAAGGAATATCTGCTAACAGGAAGACGACATCAATCTCACAATCACTGGCTAATCGTTTAGCTGCTTTTAATAAGCTCGTTAATTGTGGGGAAAAGTCAACCCGTTTCATTTCCGGTCTCGATAGAAGCAGTGGCAGTGAATACTCAGTGTGGATCGCGATCGTGCCAGCTCAGGTAGACAGCCATAAGCTCAACGAAGACTGCAGCATCAGCGACACGAAGAGAGCAGGAAATCGAGGGTGTTCAGTTTCTGTTCACATCGGTGTGGTGTGGCCAGTTGGCTACGCGAAATGGATGACTGCAGGGGCTTGCGTACCTTAGCGGCGAATTCTAAGTGTAAAATAATTGCTGTCAGCGTCAACACATAAGTGCTTGTCTCCCCTTAAAAAAAGTGAGACAAGCACTGACTTTTGAGTGTTGTCGACAGATCGCCTGTCGGCCGGGCCCAAATATCGGCTTCTGCTGATCAATTACTGGGCTTCGGTAGTCTGTTCTTTCTGAGCGACTTCGGTGGGATCGACCAGCGTTTCCAGCCGGGTCGAGACCGCCCGCATCGCCCCTTTTCCGTCAAATACGCCTACCTGGGCTTTATCCAGAGAGACATCCTGAGAAATAATCACACCCCGTTCGATATCCAGCTTAATGGTTCCGGAAGGTGTTTTCTGAATCAGCTGCATGCTCAGCTTCGGGTCGTTGAGCCGGGTCATGATTTTGGTTTTGAAGGTGATCACAGCCAGGCCATCTTCTACCGATTCCAGCGTAAAAGTACGCCGCACAGGCACTTTTTTGCGCAGAGTCTTGCTGAGGGCCACTTCCACATCCAGTTCGTCGTCCCAGGTGCTTCCGACTTTGACCTCTTCTTCAGGCAAGGGAATCAGGAAGCCCAGTCGACGCGATTTTTCCTGGTCCAGCTTGTCTGGCGCCTGGGCTTCTTCAAATTTCGCCCCTTCGCCATCGACTTTCAGTTCCTGGATGGAAATCACTTTACCCAGCGGTGAATAGACAATACGTGACGGCTTGCTGATGTTCGCCCGGATCGGTTTAAACTGCTCCAGATCCTTCTCGGGATTTTGTTCACTGTCAAATGTCGCGGGAGTCGCATCGTCGAACTGCACCTTCATTTTGACGCGGTCAATGCGGGTTTCCAGGGTTCCATTGCCTTCTTCATTCACGGAAATCACGCGATAATGCTTCATCGTGTTCGAAGAGTTCGCGGAAGTCTGCGTGTCCTGGTTGAGCTGAACCGTAATCTTGTTCTCGGTTTCGACCCGGTAATGGACAAACTCGTTCGGAGTGAATTTGTAGCGGAGCGAATAGCTCTTCGCGTCTTCATCCGCAGCAGAGGTGACAGACAGTGGTGCTGAAAACTGGCTCAGCATGAGGGTCAGTAGACAGAACACAGTAGACCGCATCAGGGACTCCTTCCCGGAAAAGTTGGTGGTTTATCCATAAACTGTGGTGAAAGTAGCAGATCTGAATCTGTGTGGGGAGATCAATTTGGGGCCGGAACCGCAGTTTTTTCAGGTATTTAACTATTCAGCTCCATATTTCGGCTGGCCTCCCCAGCCCAGCTTGCGATTCAGACGCGTATAGTAGTTGAATCCCGGAATCCGGGCCAGTTTGAACGCCACCGGAGCCCGCTTCAGTTCCAGGCGGTCACCAGAGGCATAGGGAACCTTGATCTGCCCGTCAATCACCAGCATCGCTCCTTCCGGTGCATTCGGGGAAGACAGTGAATACAGGGCGTTTGCATTATCAACCAGCGGCCGGTTGGTCGGCGTATGCGGACAGATCGGAGTGATCACAAACGCCTGCAGGTCCTGTTTCAAAATCGGGCCCCCCGCAGAAAGACTGTGCGCGGTCGATCCCACGGGCGTACTGATGATCAGCCCGTCACCACTGTAGGTCGTCACCAGCTCGTTATTCACCGTCAATTCGACGTCGATCATCGACATCGCCCCGGCAGAACTGATCACGACCTCGTTGAGTCCCAGGTAGGTATTCACCGATCCATCCGCCAGATAGTGCTTGCATTCGAACATCAGGTGCTCGACGATCCGATACTTGCGTTCCACGATCTGGGCAAAGTTCTTACAGAACCCGTCCGGGGTCAGGTCTGCCAGAAATCCCAGCCGACCCAGGTTCACACCAATCATCGGCAGCTGATTCAGTCCCATCTGGCGACAGGCCCGCAGGATCGCACCGTCGCCCCCCAGGACCACTACCAGGTCAGCTTCGGAATCGTCGGGAGTGAAATCTTCGATCACAGAGACCGCTGAGACATAGACCGAAGACTGGGACTGCAGGTATGCGTGGATCTGATCCCAGGCAGTCTGAATGTGTGCGCTTTGATCCCGCAGGAGGAACATTAAATTTAAAGGAGACTCAGACATAGTTTACTTTCGGCACAAATTCAGCGTTGGTTAAACTCAGCGATGTGTCAGGCATTATACGCTCCTGGCAGCTCGTATCCAATGTCACACCTTCCTTCCCGGGACAGGTTCCCCTAAATCCCCCTGTGTCAACTGTGATTCTTCCTGCCAATCCGCTACGATTGAGCATTCGAACCGAACAGAGACCGTTAGCAAAACTCAGAGTATCATGAACTACTTTGCCCATGGAATGCGATTCGTCGATCGCCCCTATTTCCTGGCAGGAACCGCCCTGCCCGATCTCCTCTCCGTGGTGGATCGACGCGTCCGTCTGCGGATGAAAAACGTCGCCCCGTTTGTCGCAGAGACTGACAGCATCCAGGCCGAACTCGCCTCTGGCATCAAGCAGCATCTCGACGACGATCACTGGTTTCACTCCACGCAGGGCTTCCTCGAAATCACCACCGATCTCTCGCTCCTGTTCCGTGAGCTCTTTCAGAATGACGATTCCGCTCGCGTCGGTTTCCTCGGTCACATCACTACCGAACTTCTGCTCGATGCCGTTCTCATCGATCAGAACCCCGGGCTGATCGACCGCTACTACGATGCGTTCCTGGAGATCGATCCCTTCGTGACACAACAGGCCACGAATCGCATGACAACCCGCGAAACCGATCAACTCAGGGCCTGGCTGGTGCTGTTCCATAAAGAAGCTTTCTTAAGAGATTACGTTGATCCACAAAGAATGCACTTACGCTTGAATCAGGTCATGAAACGGGTCAAACTACAACCGTTACCGGAAGGTACGATCTCAGTTCTCAAAACAGGTCGGGAAATCGTAGAAAAGCGTCTCGACGATTTATTGCCGCCTGAGCATTTTTAATCTCCAGTGATTGAAAGATAACAACAATGAAGTACGGCTTAAACATGCTGCTGTGGACCTCCGATGTGAATGAGTCCCATTTCGGACTGCTCGAGCAGATCAAAGGCTGGGGCTATGATGGCGTCGAGCTGCCTGTCTTTGAGGCGGATGAGAAAAAATTCGCTCAGGTCGGAAACAAACTGGAAGAACTCGGTCTGGGCCGCACCGCCGTCACCGTCTGCACGCCGGATGAGAACCCGATCTCCAGCGATCCCGCCATCCGCGAAGCCGGCCTGAATCGTCTTAAACGCATGATCGATATGTGTGCCGCCTCCGGAGCCACTCACCTCTGTGGCCCCATTCACTCTGCACTCGGCGAATTCTCCGGCTCCGGTCGCACACCTGAAGAATGGAAGTACGGCCAGGAAATCCTCGCCCAGGCCGCCGACCACGCCCAGGCCAACAACGTGATCCTGGTCTGTGAATACCTCAACCGCTTTGAATGCTACTTCCTCAATACTGCGGAAGACTGTTCCCAGTTCACCCGAGAAGTGAATCATCCGAACCTCAAGATGATGTACGATTCCTTCCACGCCAACATCGAAGAGAAAAGTATTACCGAAGCCGTCAAAGTCTGTGCCGATCAGATGGTCCACGTGCACATCTCCGAAAACGATCGCTCCACCCCCGGCGAGGGGGGCGTCAACTGGGACGAAACCTTCGCTGCACTCAAAGAAATCAACTACGACGGCTGGTTCACCATCGAAGCCTTTGGTCTGGCCCTGCCCGACCTGGCCGCAGCCACCCGCATCTGGCGGAAGATGTTCCCCACCGAAGAGCATCTGGCAACCAAGGGCCTCGAATTCATGAAGACCCGCTGGGAAGGCTAAGCCCGCCCCGACAATATGCTCACAGAGAGTGGACCGCATCGCAGGTTCACTCTCTTTTTTTATTCGCCGCATTCACAGAGTCCTTCCCGTTGTTTCCCTGTGGAAAATGTCTCTACTTCCCCGTTTTTACCTGTCTCGTTCAGTGCACAGGACTGCATAGACTGACCTTGATCCCCGTTTTCCGAATCGTAAAGTATCGCAATTGTGCTTCGCGCGCGAGGCGGACGATGCGTGCACTGGAAAACCGGAACAAGCGACTCATCAGCACCTGAATCGCCGTCGATTTTCACCCCCTCTACACCGGAACATCCGCCACCGGTTCCCGTTGTCTCGTTAAATTTCAAATCATTTCGGAGCATATTCAAAGCAACTCGCAACACACTCAGTGCACATTCAGCAGGTTTGAAAGTCATTTCAAAAGTCAAAACCCCTTGACCTCCCCACGCCCTTCCACAAAATACAAAACCATGCAAAACAACGACTCAAATCATTAGAAATTCGATCTACGAATCTGCCAGCAGCATCCCACACAAATCATCGGGTAACCCCGAATGCAATTCGGGGCGAGCAACGCGAGCAGGAAACGGTCAGGGCAAACCTGCAGTCCAGAAAACCACCGCGCAGCAAGGTGCCATGACAGCAACAGAGAATCGTAAGCAGCGGCGCGAGCCACACCAGATAAAAACCGGGCAGCACTGAACTGTCCTCCTGTGTAGAGAACACACCAGTAGAAAAGCCAAATTAGCCCCGGTTAGGCGTTTCGGGAAAGACTCTCATTCGCACTCATGTTGTGAAAAACCGTTGGGCGTCTTGGCTTTAATGTTCAGTTTTAATAGCCCCTTTGCTGTAGACAGCTCTACTATGTTGCCGATTCGGACGGTTTTGATTTCTTCAATAAATCTAGCCAGATGTTCCAGGCACTGTTCGACATCCGAGACAGGCTGCCCCGCGTCGACCAGCTTTGCAAACAGATCATTCTCATTCACGAGTTGACTTGTCAGCACTACCATTCCGTATTGCCTGATCTTTCCCGATTTGATCCCCAGTAATACAAAATCCGCTTCTGTAGTCGGGAGGGGGACTAAAAAATCACTCGATCTTTGCTGAGGGAACCGGGGATCAAAGGCCACCAGCACTTTTTTGGATTCGACCATCTCTCTGGGCTCCTTGAGTCGTTTGTTTTTCGGGGCGTTGGCAGGATGATCTGTCATGGATGTTAGAGAATGTTGTCATTGGGGCCATGTCGGTATTACGTTTATCACTGATCGGCGACAATATTTCTGATTGATATTTCAAAGTGATTACAAAGATTATTTCAGTCTCGGCAAAGCCTGGCTCATCAGTTATGCAACCAGTTCACTCCACCCGCTCATCCCCCACCAGTTCCACCGGCGGCAATCCCGCAGCCAGACCCGGACGATCCAGCGACGCCTCCCCGCGCCCACACCGGTACAGAACATGAAACAGGGCATTCATCGCCAGCACGCTCCCCAGTGCCGCCAGCAGGGCCACTCCGGTCACCCGTTCATGCATGATCGTCCACACGAACTGCACGATACACAGCAGCGACACCAGCAGCAGCGTCGGCGTGCGGGAAATCAGGTTCACCACCAGTGCACCAAAGGGCGCTCCCAGGGCGACAATCGGGGCCGCGGCCAGCCAGTTGGCATACACTTCCGGATCCATGTGATACAGACCGGGGTGGAACCGTGACAGCAGCAGGTTCGAAAAGATACCCACAACCGACGTAAACGCCATGAGCAGCACCGAGGTCGGAATCGCCACCTTCAGATCGGCCCGGTACAGCAGCACCAGTGTCGCATAGACCATCATGTCAATCCCCACGCCGGTAATCGAAGCCACGATGCCCCCCGTAATACCGACGGTCAGTCCCAGCGGAGTATCGTAGCGCCGCCAGCGGTCACTGACTCCCTCGGCGGCCACCAGTTCTTTCAGCTTTACCAGATGCATGATACCGAAACTGCACCAGACCACCGCGAACGTCAGCTTGACCCACAGATCCGGAACAAAGGGGGCAATCAAAGCAGCACCCAGTGGTGTTCCCACCAGGGCACCCGCCAGCGCCGGTTTCAGCAGTCCCCAGTCGAGCGGCCGTCGCGCCGAGAGAATATAAATGCTGGCCGAGACCATCCCCACCGACTGGACAGCCAGACCAAAGTTCCGTCCCAGGGAACCGGGCATATCAAAAAACAGGACCAGTACCGGAAAACCGACAGTGCCGCCCCCCATCGGGGTCGAACCGGCGATATAAGAACCCAGTGCCATCGATACGGCGATCGGCCAGTGAGCACGCAGCGTGTCCCAGCCATCAGTCAGCAGAACCACCGTCAGCCAGACTGCATAAAACAGGACCAGCCACAAACAGAACGGCCACAGTTGGCGTAACGGAGAAGCGGAACTCTGACCTTTCATCTGGCTGTCTCATACAAACTTGATCTGACTGGCAGGCCCCAGCCGGCAGGTAATACTACAGCGAATCCAGCCAGTCGCAACTGGCATCCTCATGCGGCGCACGTGCTTTCTGGAGCAGCCGAATCAGCCGTTGCTGTTCGCTGTCACTCAAATGCCCCAGCTGCTGCCCGTGCATCTGCACCACCGCTTTCTCCATCCGTTTGAGCAGGGTCTGCCCCTCCTCCGTAATGGCCACCTCCACCACGCGGCGGTTTTCGGGTAACCGACTCCGCTGCACCAGGCCCCGTTTCTCAAGGCGGTCCAGCATGCGGGTGGTATCCGGACAGCGGGAAATCAGCCGGCGGCCCAGCTCCATGGTCTGTACCGTTTCCGGGGCTGCCATCTGTAGCAGCCGCAAAACGTTGTACTGTTGCGGTGAAAGTTCAAATTGGACAAACAGCGACTCTTCCAGCACCTTCAGGCAGTCATACGTCCGCCAGAGCTGCAGGAAGACCTCTTGTTCGGGTGAGTCAAAGCTCACACGCTGCGATTCGGTTTGGCTGGCTCGTGGATTCATAATCTGAATTAATGCGCGTTCCAACAATAGTTGTCAAGACAAATATTGTCGCGACAGGGTTTTCAGGGGACTCTCAGGAGGCAGCCTTATTTGCGCATAATAATCGCTACGTGGTTCCGGTATTCCGACCCATCAGGGGAACACGCCATGGATCAGGAAATATTGGCGATCTGATCCAGAATCTTGTCTTCACCGGCGACCAGCAGCGTATCCGTGTCATTCAACAGCTTGTCCGGGTCGGGCGAGGCGATGATCTTATCCGTCAGAATATCGTGGACGGCGACGATGGTAATATCGTATTCCTGCCGCAGCTTGAGTTCGCGGATCGATTTCCCCATCCAGTCGTTGGGCACACCCATCTCCTGCAGGCTGAAGCCTTTCCCCAGTTTGACGTAGTTCAGAAGTGCGGAACCGGTCATGCGGGTTGCCAGGCTGATCGCGGAATCACGTTCCGGAAAGACGATATCAGTCACGCCGATGCGGTCCATCACGCGGGCATGATCATTCGACACGACTTTGACATAGATGTCCTTGATTTTCAGATCGTGCAGCGCCATCGTAGCCAGGATGCTGGCGGTAATGTCATCTCCGGTCGACACGATCGCCGCGTCCGCCTCTTTGGCACTGATGCGCACCAGCGTATCGAAGTCGGTTCCGTCGCCGACCACCGCGTGCGAAATCAGCGACGCCAGCCGATCGACCAGCGTTTCATTGAGATCGATGGCAATCACGTCATGCCCCCCTTCATAGAGGGTGCGTGCTACGGAAAATCCGAAGTTGCCCAGTCCGATGACCACAAAACGTTTCATGGCAAAACCCTGCTCTTTATGTTCAGTTCACAATTAAAATACGATCACTAACCCACGATGACATCTTCGTAAGCCAGTCGAAATTTACTCCGATGGGCCAGTCGCACAATCAACGCGGATGCGATCACCAGAGGCCCGGTGCGTCCCGCAAACATCAAAAATATCAGCACCCACCGCGAAGGTAACGACAGCGAATCGGTCAGTCCCATCGAAAGTCCCACGGTATTGAACGCACTGATCGTTTCAAACAGCCGCACCAGGAACCGCTGCTCGTATCCATGGAAATCTCCAATCGACGACATCAGGAAGACTCCCGTCACGACAACCGATGTGGAGATCACAAATAAGCCGGTACCCCGCTGAATGGTTTCATCCGGAATCGAGCGGCTGGCGAATGTGGTCGTGGTCTGCGAACGCAGTTTGGACCACGCCAGCAGCCCCAGTAGTGCGAAGGTGGTCGTTTTCAACCCACCGGCCGTTGAACTGGGGGAGCCGCCAATCATCATCAGGATCATCGTCAACAGGTTCGTACTGTCGGTCGCCTGCTCGTAGTCGATCGAGTTGAACCCCGCTGTCCGGGGCGTGACGCTCAGAAACAGCGAGTTAGTCAGCTTGTCGGTCAGAGACATCTCAGCCAGCAGACCGTTCCATTCAAAGCCGGCAAACAACAACCAGCCGCCGAGAATCAGAATGAAGGAGGTCCACAACACCAGCTGACTGTGCACGGACAGACGCTTGATCCGGGGCAGTGACCGCTGACGTTGGGCGAACCGCAGGTTAAGTTCCTGCATCGTTACGAAGCCCAGCCCGCCCAGAATGATCAGGACCGAAATCACCAGCAGTGTCCCGGGAGAATCCTGGTAGTTGATCAGCGAATTGCTGTTCGTCGAAAAGCCCGCATTACAGAAGGCACTCACGGAATGGAACACTGCAGGCCAGGCAGCCCCCTTCCAGCCCAGGCGGGGCACCCACAAACAATACAGAAAGAATGCTCCGGCCGCTTCAATCAGAAATGTAAATTTCAGAATGTTAGTGATCAGCAGCCGCGCCGAGACCTGCGGGATCAGTTTGCGGGAATCCGCGGTTACCGATTCCAGGTTCAGCGAAATTTTTCTCCCCAGCGCGGTGATGATCACACTGGTCAGAATCAGCATCCCCAGGCCACCCAGCTGAATCAGCAGCAGGATCAGCGCCTGGCCCCGCAGGGTGAAGTACGTCGCCGTATCGACGACAATCAGTCCGGTCACACAGACGGCACTGGTGGACGTAAAGATCGCATCGGTCCAGTTCAGGGGTTCTCCCTGGTAGATGCCCGGCAGGAATTTCAGCCCGAGGGATCCCAGGATGATGAGTGCGATGAAGGAACTGAGAAACAGTTCCGCGGGGGCCAGCCACCGATTGGGAGTCATTGCGTGTCGCACGCCCGACCCTTGATACCGGGAGACTGAAGAACCGTCCGGCCGGTTTGATTTTTTCGTGATCACTGTCAATACACCCGTGGGGTGTCCTGGACTTTCGCAGCAGATAAACTCAATGTTGATTGCACATGCTGTTTTTCACACCCTCTGAGCACTTGTCGAAAAACATTCCCCCTATTGTCCGTTTCCCGCATGCTTTCGCAAATGTGCACCGCGCGATCCTCACATATTTTCCATTATTTTTTTCTGAACGCCACATCCTCTGGAAAATCCACGGCAGATTGGTTAGAACCAGACTCCCGATCCCACTTATACCACAGTCAAGAGCTAAGGATTTATACAGGCCCGATCATGTTGCTTGCCTTTATCGCGATTATCGCCGGACTCGCATTATTGATCTGGAGTACAGACCGCTTCATCGATGGTGCTGCTGCGACGTCACGCTATTTTGGTATGTCCCCCCTGTTGATCGGCATGGTCGTTGTCGGCTTTGGTACTTCGCTGCCTGAAATGGTGGTCTCAGTCATCTCCGCCTCCGAAGGGAACGCCGGCGTCGCTCTCGGGAATGCTTACGGATCGAATATTACCAATATCGCCCTGATCCTCGGTCTGACAGCGCTCATTAATCCACTGACGGTACAGTCCAAGATCCTCCGCAAAGAATTACCTGTTCTGGGCGGTTGTACCCTGCTCTCTGCCTGGCAGATCTGGGATGGACACATCAGTCGTCTGGATGCAATTGTCCTCTTATCGGTCTTTGCCTTCCTCATGGGCTGGACGATCTGGCAGGCCGTCCGCAATCCGACCGACGAACTCGAAGCCGAAATGGAACGCGAACTCTCCAGTCATACCATGCCCATCCGCAGCGCCGTAATCTGGCTGCTCGTCGGACTGGTACTGCTGGTCGTCAGTTCCCGGATGCTGGTCTGGGGGGCTGTTTTCCTGGCCCGCTACTTTGGCGTGAGTGACCTGATTATCGGCCTGACGATCGTGGCCGCAGGCACTTCACTGCCCGAACTGGCGTCTTCGATCATCGCCACCCGCAAAGGGGAATTTGACATCGCCGTCGGCAATGTCATCGGCTCCAACATGTTCAACACGCTGGCCGTGGTCGGCCTGGCTGGGGTGATTCACCCGATTTCCGTGAATGGAGAAGTCTTTTCCCGCGACGTGATGGTCATGCTGGCGCTGACCTTTTCCCTGTTCATTCTGGGACGTGGCTGGGGAGGCCCGGGACGCATCAACCGTTACGAAGGTGCTCTGCTTCTGGCCTGTTACATCGGCTACACGTGGTGGCTCATCCGTAGTGCCCTGCTCTGAACCAGGCCGCCTTCCGGCATTCAGGCTTGACAAAGGGAACTCCCTCCAAGATAGTTCATGCTGTTTCTCGGAAGGAATCTGTCTCAATGAACTGGCTACGCAAAATCGCAATCATCTGGATGGTGGCAACCACGGTGCACGCCCCGTTCCCGGTCTGCGATGGTGACAACCTTGCCAGTGGCCAGACCGCTTCCCTCCGTTTTGCCGTGCTGGACCATTCTTTCGACCTCGATTTCATCCTGCTCGGCTGTGATCTCCCGGATGATTACGACGATGGTCCCCTTGATGTGGATCCGGAAGAGGGTTCCAGTTCCGCTTTTGGATCCCCATTCACCTCCCAGGCCCAGCCGCTCAAGTTGTGTGTCTGGAGTTCAGCCGAAACCTGGGGAACACTCTTCAGCAGCACCCCGGACCGCAGCATCGCCTGCCTGGCCCGCACCGCGGATCGTTCCTCCTGTCTCCCCTTTCAGAATTTCTCATTTGGAAAACTGAGCCAGAGCGGAATTGCGCATTTTCATTGTTAAGCAATGAACCGCATTTCGTTTTCGGCAAACACCGTTTTCCCTGACAGCCGCAGTTGAGTGCGCTGTCGGACTGAAATGAGGATTCTCATGCGCGTCCATCCAACTGCTTATATCCATCCCGATGCCGTCGTCCACCCGACGTGTCACATCGGCCCCCACGTCGTCATTGAGGGCCCGGTGCGTATCGGAGCCAACTGTCACCTGGGACCCTCCGTGGTCGTCATGGGAAATACAGACATCGGCTCCGATTGTCAAATTCATGCCCACGCCGTCATCGGAGATACGCCCCAGGACCGAAAATATACCGGGGCGATCAGCTACTGTCGCATTGGCCAGGGCTGTGTGATTCGTGAGTCGGTCACCATCCACCGGGCCAGTATCGCACAGGCGACGACGGTCGTCGGCAACGACTGTCACCTGATGACCTGTTCCCACGTGGCCCACGACTGCATCCTGGCGGATGAAGTCACACTCGTCAGCGGTGCCCTGCTCGGCGGTCACGTGCAGATCGGACCCCAGGCAATCATTTCCGGCAACGTCGGCATTCATCAGTTTGTACGCGTCGGACAACTCGCCATGCTGGGAGGCGTTGCCATGATCAGCCGCGATGTCCCCCCCTTCACGATGACGGATCACCAGGGCGAAATCATCGGCCTGAATGCCGTCGGTCTGGCGCGGCGGGGCATTTCAACCGCAGAGCAACAGGATCTGAAAACCCTGTTCAAGGTGGTCTGTCGCTCGGGAATGTCTCACTCACGCTCCATAGAGCTGGCAGCCGAACTGGCGCAGACCGACATCGGTCGCCAGTTCGTGGAATTCTTCCAGGCAGAGACACTGAGGGGCTTCAGTCGCTTTCGAGGCAAAAAATCACGCTCTCGGAAAAACCTGGTCCCCCCGGTTCAGCATCCCCCGCTCGCTGAGTAATCCCTCTTCAAATTTCGTGAGTAACTCTTTGCGCAACTCCTGATGAGACAGGCAGGAGTAGTTGAAGTCAATGTGTGGTAGCGGGATACCGCCCCGGATCCCTTTTCAGGTGAGAGATTAGGACGAACCTGGAACGTTCCGGGGCGGTACATTTTTGTCCCGCGCAGCCAGACAATGCTGGCATCACTGCCGGTAGCGATTACAATAAACTGGACGACGTGCTTCTACTTCGCCTGACCCCTTATGCATTGACACTTCTTACTCGGGGAACGCTATCATGCGCCGCTGCTTCCTGGTTTTGATCGTGCTATCTCTCGCCTGCTTTACTCGTGCTGGTCACCTGCAGGCAGACGGCTATCGGACCTCCATTGGAACCGGCGCCGATCGCATTCCCGTCATCGTGGTCTCAGGCACTCCCTATGAGATGGGTCTGCAACAGGGAAAACTGATCCGGGAAGAAGCCACGCAGATGATCAACTCACTGCTGCAGAAAGTACAGGCCGCCGGTCCAGAACGTGCCTCCGATGCCCATCTTGATACCGCCTGGAACGCGATCGCACCGCATACCGATGTCCGCTTCAAAGAAGAACTCCGCGGCTTCGCTGAGGGGACTGGCCTTCCTTTGAAAACGTTGCAACGGGCGCACGCGTTACCTGTCGTCATGGATTATTCCTGCAGCGGTATCGCCGCCTGGGGCGCAGCGACGAAAGATGGCCACCTTTATCAGACACGCAATCTCGACTGGACAATGGAACTGGGCGCGCAGGACTATCCCTGAATCACCGTTTACATTCCCAAACAGGGAATTCCTCATGTGAATATCACCTTCGCCGGATTTCTCGGCGCCAACACGGGGATTAATGCCAAAGGCATCGTGCTGTCGGAAATGGGAGATTCCCCGGGCAAGGACTTTCCTTTCGAAATGAACGGCGTCCATTTTACAACTCTGTTTCGGCAGGTGATGTACGACGCCAATAATCTGGACGAGGCCATCGATCTCTTCAAGCAGGCGAAGCGGATCAAGAAATATCACTATGTCGTCGGGGACGGCTCCACTCGCCAGGCCGTTAAAATGCTGGCACATGCGCCCGATCTGGTGATCTGGCGGGACAACGACCCAGCCGACGAACTCGCGCCGGCGGTCATGAAAAACCTGGTCTACCAGGACGAAGGCCGCGGCGCGTTTCAACCGTTGCAGAAAGTCTATGGCAAGATCGGAGCGGAGGAAATGCGGGACATCGCCTGTCAGATTCCCATCAAAGGGGGCAATATCCTGGATGTCGTCTACGACGCCACCGCGCTGGAGTTCTGGGTCTCGTATGCCGAGAAACAGGAAGAAGCCTATCAGCGACACTTCGTGCACTTCAAACTCAAAGACTACCTCAAGTAGATTTGTGATGCTCTGAACCTGACGCTTCGTGTTCCAGATCCATGTGCCGTTTCGCTGTCTCATGCAGGGACCGCGTCGCGATGGCAATAACTAATCCGACGACAATCATCCCTACCAGGCCTATCCCCACGCTGATGATTTTCCCCATCGGCGTCTCGGGCGTTATATCACCATAGCCGATGGTCAGACCGGTAATCATCGAGAAATAGACGGCGTCTCCGAAGCTCAGGTTCTCAAACCGCCAGATCAGGAAAGCCCCCAGTAGCAGAATCAACAGCAGGGCCACAATGACTTCGCGGACATACGAGGCGTAGCGCATAAACGAACTGAAGAATTCAACAAACAAAGGCAGTCGTTTCTCGATGATGTGCTTCAGCATGGGGCTTGTCTCGAATTGCTAATTAATGAAAAGTGGAAACGCGTTTGAAGGATTTCATCAGAAATCCAAGTTTACCCGTTTGAACGCACACTGCCCAGAGAGTTTCCCTCGTCTTTCGTACTACCGATTGTGATTGGAAACTAGAGAATGGACCTGTCCAGACAACAAACGACGCTGTGCTCACATTCAATCCGCTTGATTCACCTGCCCCCAGTCGTTACTTTTGTTAAATAACAACAGCGTCTCTCCTGCCACTTAAGATCGCCTGCCATGCCAAGGAGTCATCCATGCTCTCTGCTCTCAAAAATACGTTCCTCACCGCTCTGCTGCTCCCCGTCCTCTGTTCGGTTTCCGTCTACGCACAAACACCGCGGCTCAATCCTGATGACTTGCTCCAGTACCGTGACGGATCCGGAAAAGTTCAGAAGGTCACCACACCGGACGACTGGAAACAACGCAGGCAGGAAATCATTCGCGGTATGGAAACGGTCATGGGCCCCTTCCCGGGTGACGATCAACGGGTTCCGCTCGACATCGAAGTCCTCGAAGAGGTCAAGCTCGACAACTACACGCGCAAGCTGATTACCTACCAGTCCGGCCCCGATTCCCGTACGCCCGCCTATCTCTGTATTCCTCACACCGCCAGTCAGGATCACAAGGTCCCCGCGGTCCTCTGTCTGCATCCCACCGACAACAAGGTCGGCCATAAGGTCGCCCTCGGGCTGGGAGGCCGCGCCGGTCGTAATTACGCCGCCGAACTCGCGGAACGCGGCTATGTCACCATCGCCCCTGCCTACCCGCATCTTGCGAATTACTGGCCCAACCTGGGCAAACTCGGCTTTGTCAGCGGTACGATGAAAGCCATCTGGGATAACTCCCGCGCCATCGACCTGCTGGCATCTCTGGACACAGTCGATATGAGCCAGGGTGTCGGCGCCATCGGACACTCCCTGGGCGGCCACAACGCGATCTACACCGCCGTCTTCGATCCCCGCGTCACCGCCATCGTTAGCAGCTGCGGCTTCGATTCCTATCGCGACTATTATGACGCCGCCGAACGCGTCTGGTATTTCGGCAAAGGCTGGTGCCAGATCCGCTACATGCCCCGCATGTCAGACTACCGCGGTAGACTCGACGAAATCCCCTTCGATTTCACCGAACTGCTCGGCGTCATGGCCCCCCGCCCGGTCTACGTCAACGCGCCCCTGCACGATTCCAACTTCCGCTGGAAAAGCGTCGACAAATGCGCAAACGCAGCCCGCCCCATCTACGAACTGCTGGACGCCAAAGGCAAACTCGTCATCGACCACCCGGACTGCGATCACAACTTCCCGGAAGAACAACGACAGAAAGCCTATCAACTCTTCGATACGGTACTGAAGAAGTAAACGGATTCCCGCAGTTCCAACTGAGAAATTAGAACAGGTAGGCCCGAATGTATTTCGGGCCGAGCGCAGCGAGCAGGAAATTGTCAGAGTTGCCTGCATTACTAGGAAAAGTTTCTACTCCCCTCCTGAACAACGAAAGCGAATTTCAACAGCATCCACCCGCTAACGTTTCAGCTCTGCTGGAATCTCGTATTCGCCCACCTTAACCCCCTGCTTACGCAAGGCATCCATGATCGCCTTGTAAATATAAGGGTTGTTTTCCAGAGCCCTGCGATTATCTTCAGTCCATTTATCAAGTTTCAGATCTTTGAATGCAACATCATCCATCTTGCCGAGCTCAACGATGATGTCTCGCATGACTTTCCCTCCTTGCAGAAATCGATCCCTCAGCACAGGAGTTCCATCGGCATAGGTGAGACTGGCTAGTATTTTCCCCAGCATTTGCGTAGAGAGAGAACCGTCGCGGTCGGTGCCGGCTGCAATCGGATTCCACAAAACGTGCTCGGACTCAGATTTCATTTTCGCCAGCTGAGCCAGATGCGCCGGTATTTGTGGCCAGGGACCTTTGGGAGAGTATTTGATTTCGCCGATGCCCTCCTTCCCGGTCCCATGTTCGGCCCAGCGTGCCATTCCTTCCAGAAACCAGGTGTTTTTGAACTGCGTTGCGCCATATTGCACCAGGTGAAACGTCTCATGGGTGGGAGTGACGTTTTTCGTGGGATCGAGCTGACTGGAAATCGCCATCACAATACAGCGGTCCTTGGGGTTCCCCTCAGGTATCTTGCGCGCACGCTGCGCACTCGAGTAAGCAATCCCGTTCAGGCCCCCCATTTCCTTGCGATCCCTGATGCTGACCTGAATACAGTTCACACCTTGAAACCGTTCACTTTCAAATGGATCAGGAAACTCCAGAGCGCGGCAGAAGAGTTGATGCGCCGCCCACACCTGTTTGGCGACATTTTCCACCTGATCTGAGACACCGTTCTTGTTCACATCAATGGGAGAGACCGCCCCCGTTCCTTCCTTCGTGTAAAAGACCCGCACAAATTCAAAGACGTAGTGTTCCTTGAGCTCTGCCTTTTTGTTCTGCTGGGCAGACGCCAGCTCAGGAGAGAGAAACACACCCGCAAGAATTGCGAGCGTAATGAGCCGACGTGGTATAAAACCAGGAATGCCTCTCATCGGAGTTGACCTTTCGGCTGACGACCAGACTGGTCGGGTTGACGGACCGATAGAGCTGTGACTGACACGTGAAGATATGTACCCAATCAATCATAACTGAAGGCCATGCAGTGTCAATCAGATTCACACACCAGGCAGGATGTTGATAATTTCTCGTCGAGCCCTCCCCGGTCATAATTTTTCCCTGAAGAGTGCGTTTTACCGCTTGACTCCGTACCATGGTACAGAGTCTATAATGCTTCAGGAGGTAAAACATGAGTCAATTAACAATCGGACGTGTCGCTCAGGCCGCTGGCGTGGGAGTCGAAACAGTCCGCTTTTACGAACGCAAAGGTCTGGTCGACCAGCCACGCATCAAAGCCCCCTTCCGGGAATATCCGCCGGAGACCATCGATCGCATTCGGTTCATCAAACGGGCTCAGGAACTGGGGTTCACGCTGGCTGAGGTCGAACAGTTGTTGAGCATTGCAGACAACCCCGGCTCCTCCAAACGTGAGGTCAAGCAGCTGGCGGGACAGAAGCTGTCCGAGATTCGTCAGAAAATCGACGATCTCAAAAGACTGGCTGACACACTCGACTCTCTCTATGAAAAGTGTTCGGGACATGGGGCTCTGGAAGACTGCCCCATCATTTTGTCGATTCTTCCCGCTGAAAAATAAACCATCATCCATCCGATACGGAGATAATAGAATGCAGACTCTTGAACAGACAGAACAGTTTCAGGAAGTGACGGTATCAACCAATCTCAAGTGCCAGTCCTGTTTGAGTAAACTACAGCCATCCCTGGACCAGGCTCCCGAGATCTTCGAATGGAAAGCCGATCTCACGAGCGCCGCAAAGACGGTCACCGCGAAAGTCAGCGGAGCCCAGCCTGCCGAGAAACTGGTCGAAGTGGTCAAGAACGCCGGCTATGAGGCAGCCATCGTAGAGAACCCCCAGCCCGGTCTGGAAATCCTGCAGAGTGAACCTGCGCCTGTTACAGAAGAGAAACCAAAGTTCAGCCTGGCAACCTACAGGCCGCTGCTGCTGGTCGTGTTCTATGTGGCTGGTGCCGCCGCAATTTTAACTTCGATGCAAAATTCAGGCGCGACGCTCGAAAACTTCATGCGTTACTTTATGGGCTGCTTCTTCCTGGGCTTCGCGTTCTTCAAACTGCTCGATGTCAGCAAGTTTGCAGATGCCTTCGCGACCTACGACATCGTGGCCAGGCGATCGCGTCTCTACGCCATGCTCTACCCCTTTCTGGAGTTTGCACTCGGCATCGCATTCATTCTGGGCGTCTTTCCGACCATCGTGAATCTGGTCACCGCCACAGTCATGGGTGTCGGCTTAATCGGAGTCCTGCAGGCAGTCCGCAAACGCCAGGCAATTCAATGTGCCTGCCTGGGAACGGTCTTCAACCTGCCCATGTCCGCAGTGACGATCATCGAAAACACAGCCATGATCCTGATGGCCCTGTTTATGTTGTGGCCCTAGAGTGAAGAGAGTGATGTGAAAGAAAATGCGTGTATTTCGAAGTTACTCAATTGA
Organism: Gimesia chilikensis; assembly: GCF_008329715.1. GTDB lineage: Bacteria > Planctomycetota > Planctomycetia > Planctomycetales > Planctomycetaceae > Gimesia > Gimesia chilikensis. The sequence continues at coordinate 266,802 of NZ_VTSR01000007.1, forward strand.
TAGGCATGAATCCAATATCAATTGAATAGAACAATTACTCATCACTCTCAATTGTGATTCTTGATGTCAGGTTCAGATTACGCTTTTTCACGTATCTATCAATGATTTCTTCACTGTTGATTTTATTGGAATCACTTTCATCAGTTATAAATAGTTGGACTAAACCCGATTGAATCTTAAATGGTGTGAACGATAAATAAAAATTATAACCATGCCTGCCAAACCATGAATAAGTCCAAATCTCAAAATCTTCAAAAAGGATCGTTTCGTCAGGTTGTCCACATACCTTAATTAAAAGAGCAGAATCAATTTCTTCATCTTCGAAATACGTACATTTGTGCGCAAATGCTCCAACAGCATCGGTGAAGAACATATTTGCTGCTCGATTGGGATCCGCATTGTCAAAGTATTGAATCAGGCTTGTTACATCGAGATTTTTGTAATGATCATCAAGGTACATGTTGTCTCTCTTACAGGGCTTTATTCTGACTGAGTAAAGCTACTACTTAACTAATCTTTTCGTGTATTTCGTGCCTTTCGTGGTTCTTAAATACCAGATCAGCACACGCACCTACCCCGCCTCAATCAGATAGCCACCCTCAATAATTTGAATCCCCGCTTCGGTAATCACTGCCGCCTTGGGGGGCTTGTCTTTCCGACCCTGAATCGCAAAGCAGCCCGCTTCGCCATTCTTATTGATCGCCACGATCTTATCGGTGAAGTTCACCTTCTCCGGGCCGCCGTTGATCTTCACGATGCGGTGACACAGCGCTTCGCACGCCTCACGGGGGCTCTTACCGGCCCGCATCTGTTCCACGACGAAGAAGCTCCCGCAGGTTCGCAGAATCTCTTCACCCCGGCCCGTCGCACCCGCGGCTCCCACTTCGTTGTCCACATACAGACCCGCGCCAATAATCGGCGAATCCCCAATCCGGCCCGGCAGCTTCCCGAACAACCCCGAGGTCGTCGTGCAGCCCGCCAGATCCCCTTTGCTGTCCAGCGCCAGAATGTTGATCGTGCCGGTCGGCCGTTTCTCCAGATCGTAATTGCCGTCTTTCGGCGGGAACCAGTCGTCCTTGTCGCTCAGATTCTCCTTCCAGCGGAGCCACATCTTCCGCGATTTGTCCGTCAGCAGGTTCTCTTCCTTGAAGCCATGCGCCCGCGCAAACTTGCGGGCCCCCTCACCTACCAGGTGAATGTGATCGGTCCGTTCCATCACCAGTCGCGCGACCGAGGACGGCGTCTTAATCATCTCCAGTGCCGCCACGGAGCCGCAGTTATGCGTCCGACCATCCATGAAGCAGGCATCGAGCTGCACCACCCCTTCCTCATTCGGCAAGCCGCCATAGCCTACCGACTGATCTTCGGGATCCAGTTCCGTCACCCGCGCGGATTCTTCCACCGCGTCGAGAATATCGCCCCCCTTCTCGAACACGTTCCACCCGGGACGCAGGACCTTCTCGGCCCACTCCTCACCCCGGCTGCACAGGATCAAAGGTCGGCGGGGAGCGGGTCCCTCCTGCGCGCGTACCTTCAGGTTCGTAAACAGGGAAAGCGAAGCACCCAGCCCCGCTGCCGTCTTGATGAAATGTCTGCGATCTGTCATGCCCCGATTATACGAAGCCACAGATTCAAAGATCAAACACTTCCTCGGCAGATCACCAACTTTCGTACCGTTCGTTCTGGCCGTGGTAGATAATAAAAACTTAAGCCACTGCCGAACCCACGATCTCCATCGCCGCTTCGCACAACTGCTGGGCCTCATCGTTTTGCGGTGCTTCCGCGATGACCCGGATGATCGGCTCCGTGTTGCTCGCCCGTACCTGTACCCAGCGGTCGTCCCAGTCCAGACGCAGGCCATCGCCCGACGAGGCCGTTGCCGAGTCGAAATGTTTCTCCAGCGCCGCACACGCCTCGGCCACCTTTTCGCGGGGACAGGTGATTTTGTTCTTCACAATACTGTATTGCGGCAGCGAATCGGCCCAGGCAGACAGCGTCTGTTTTGAAGCGGCCAGCCCCGCCAGCACGTAGGCCATGCTCACATAGCTGTCTCGCACAAAACCGACCTTGGGATCAATCACCCCACCATTCCCTTCGCCGCCGATGATCGCCTTTTCCTGTTTCATCTTCGCACAGACGTGCGCTTCACCCACATAGGAACGGAAGAAGGGGCAATCGTACTTCGCCGCAATATCCGCCGTCACTCGGCTGGTGGAACCATTCACCACAATCGGTCCCGGAGTCCGGGCCAGCACGTAGTCGGCTCCCAGGGCCAGCGTCAGCTCTTCGCCGATGTACCGCCCCGTCTCATCCACAATCGCCAGTCGATCTGCATCGGGATCCTGGGCAAAGCCCGCATCCGCGCCCTGCTTGACCACTTCTTCACAGAGTGAGGTCAGGTTCTCCTTCAGCGGCTCGGGAGTATGTGCGAAATTACCGTCTGGCGTACCACCCAGCACAATCACTTCACAGCCCAGCGCTTCCAATAGATGCGGCGTCGCCACACCACCGGAACCATGATTACAGTCCAGCACCACTTTGAACTTCCGCTGCTGAATCGCCGCCTGGTCAATCAATGCCAGTACCCGTTCGATATGGGGACCAGCTGCGTTTTCGTAGCGCTCTACCTCTCCCAACTGATCCCAGGAGACAAAGTTGAACTTCTCATTGTTGAGCACATCCAGCAGCCGCTCTCCCTGCTCCTGGTTGTAAACCGAACCTTCGGGCGAAAACGGTTTGAGTCCGTTCCAGGGGATCGGATTATGGCTCGCCGTGATCTGAATCCCCCCCGCGGCTTTCAGATGTGTCACCAGTACGCCGCAGGTCGGCGTTGTCGCGATGTCGGCGTCAATCACCTTGCAGCCCGTCGCCAGCAGACCGGAAATGACCGCATGCCGCACCATCCGACCACTGCCACGTCCGTCACGCGAGAGTACCACGGTCCCCTGGTCGGCAATCGTTCCCACCGCGGCGGCAAAGCGGGTCAGGTAATCGGGAGTCAAACCGTTTCCCACGACACCCCGTAAACCAGAAATACTCAGAATCCGTTCCGACATAATCAGCCCCTGCTGTTAAAAATCGATGTGCTGTCAACGCTAAGAGAAGACGTCCAATCCGTAGCGCAAACCATAGTGGACTCTGACTGAATTGACAATCCCGACTCCCCCGGAAATCAGGGCGAAATCGGGTCAAAATCAGTCCTGCGACTCAGGATCCAGCCAGATTGCCGCCTCGCGCTGACAGGCGATCACCCGCTCATGTGTCAGGGCCAGCAGATCTTTCTCGGCCCCCCGCGCACAGTACTCCTTGACCGTCGCCGCCGGGATCGGTTCGCCAAAGACCACGCGTACCGCCCGCGGATGCAGAAACCACGCCCCCCGCGGCAGTGCCTGGTAGGCCCCCGCAATCCCAATCGGGTAAATGGCGGCATCGGTCCGCTTCAGCAGTGCCAGAAACCCTGGCTTGAAACGCTGGACCTCCCCGTCCTCGGAACGGGTCCCCTCGGGGAAGATTCCCACCAGGTTTCCGTTCTCGATATTCTCGATTGCGGCCCGGAAACTGGTCGAACTCGCCGACCGGCGGCTGATCGGAATCACATACGTGTACCGCAGGAAAGGCCCCAGCAGCGGAATCCGAAACAGGGAATCCCGCGCCATGAAGCTGATCGGTCGACTCAAAGGCAGACCGATCAGCAGTGGATCGAGAAAACTCTGGTGATTACTGACCAGCACCCCGCCCCCCTGGGCAGGCAGACGCTCTTCATGGCGCGCCCGGTACCGCAGCCAGATTCCAAAGATCACCTGGAGAATCCATTGCAGCACCAGCCAGAGCAGCATCCTGCGGTGGGGGGGAACTCGTTTTTCTTCAGCCAACGCTCACGCCTCTCAGTCGATCGCCTTGAGTTTGAGCTGACTGGGGTCCAGCACCACATGCTTGACCAGATCCCGCTTCCAGGTGTAGGTGATGTGCACCTTACCGTCGTCGGTCTGAATCACAGCCGGGTAAGAGTATTCCCCCTTCTGATCTTCCAGCACCAGGGCCGTCGACCAGTGTTTACCGTCTTCCGAAACCGCCACATGCAGCGGGCTGCGGCCTTTCTTCGTTGGGTTATAAACCAGCAATGCACGACCATCTTTCAGGGTAACCGCGTCGGTGCCGCTGTTCGGGTTGGGCAGCGAGGTCATCGTGACTTCACCCCACGAACGGCCATTGTCTTCCGACCAGGCTTCGACGATCTTCCCCTGGCGGCTCCGACAGAGAATCTGCAGCTTGTCGCCATATTTGAGGACGGAGGGCTGAATCGCACCGATTTTGTGCCCGTCGTTCAACGGACCGGTCCGATGCCAGGTCTTACCGAGATCGGGAGTCCACTCCATCTGCAACTGCCAGCCGTTGTGTTCGGTACTCGCGGGACAGAGCAAAGTGCCGTCGGCCAGCAGGAACGGTTTATTTTTAACAGGACCGACAAAGCCGTCCGGCAGCCGTTTTGCAGGCCCCCAGGTTTTGCCGTTGTCGTGGGAGATTTTCAGCATGCCCCACCATTCACTCGGATTAGGACCGACCTTGTAAAACAGCAGCAGTGTGCCCGGTTTTGTCTGAAACAGCACCGGATTCCAGCAGGGATACCGCTTCGAGTCACTCTCCACGCCATCCGCGACACTCACGGGAGCCGTCCAGCCATCACCCTCGTTGCGGCACACCCAGATCTCTACATCCGGGTTCTTCTCATGCGTGCCGCCGAAGAAAGCACACACCAGGCCTTTGGGTGTCTCCACAATCGTCGAGGCATGGCAGGAAGGGAACGACGCATCGGTATACACGAACTCCTGTTTCACCAGGCCGGGCTGGTCGGCGGTGGTGTTTTCGGGCGGGTTGGCGTGGGCGGATGCGGTCATGCCGAAACAGACGAGAAACAGAGGCAACACGTTGCGGAATACGTTCACAGGTCGTAACTCTCTCATAAGTCGTACTTTCTTCACCACAGAGTATCAACGGGAAATGAGAATCGAATGGTCAGTACTCAGGATATCATCCCCCCACCCAAAGGGGAATTGGCAATAATTCGCTTCTCCCGTTTTTCACCAGATTTGATTTTCTTAACTCTTTTTCGTTGAATTTCACTCCTTTTCCGGGAATGGCACATTCAAACACAAGAACGCCGCGGGCGAATTGTTTTTTACTTTCAACATCGATAGGATGACGGATACTCCGAGGGGCTGTTTTCCTCTGCAAAATTCGCCTCAATTGAAGCTCATCCCGGCACATTCTGCTCACTTCAGCCAATGTCGTTATCGTGGATCGAGTTCTCTGAATTACTTTGGTGCTTGAGAACAAGCCAGATCACACCCTTATAAGAAGGTTATTAGACAATGGATGCCGAAGCATTGAAATTAGCGACTCTCTGTCTGCATGGCGGTCAGGAACCCGACAGCGCCACCAATTCCCGCGCCGTTCCTATCTACCAGACGACCTCCTACACCTTTAATGATACTGATCACGCGGCCAGACTGTTCGGCCTGCAGGAATTCGGGAACATCTACACCCGCCTGATGAACCCCACCACCGACGTGCTCGAAAAACGCCTCGCACTGCTCGAAGGGGGCGCTGGTGCCCTGGCGGTCGCCTCTGGACAGGCTGCTGAATCGCTGGCGATCATGAACATCGTCGAGAGCGGTCAGAACATCGTCTCTTCCTCCAGCCTGTATGGCGGAACCTACAACCTGTTCCACTACACGTTCCCCAAGTACGGCATCCAGGCGAAATTCGTCGATCAGAGCGATCCCGAAAACTTCCGCAAAGCCATCGATGACGACACCCGCGCCATCTACCTCGAAGCCCTGGGTAACCCGCGGTGTGACGTGGCCGACTTCGAAGCCATCGCCGCAATCGCCCACGAAGCCGGCATCCCCGTAATCGTCGACACCACCCTGGCCTCCCCTTACCTGTTCCGGCCCTTCGAACACGGAGCCGACATCGTCGTGGCTTCCTGTACCAAGTTCATCGGTGGTCACGGTACCTCGATCGGCGGGATCATCGTCGAAAAAGGTGACTTCCCCTGGGACAACGGAAAATTCCCCGGTTTGACCGAACCCGATCCCAGTTATCACGGTCTTAAATTCTATGAGACGTTTGGTCCCATGAACCTGGCCTACATCCTCAAAATCCGGGTCCAGCTCCTCCGCGATCTGGGACCGGCAATGAGCCCCTTCAACGCCTTCCAGCTGTTGCAGGGACTGGAAACGCTGCACCTGCGCATGGAGCGGCACTGTCAGAATGCTCTGGCCGTCGCGAAGTTCCTGGAAAGCCATCCCAAGGTCTCCTGGGTGAACTACAGCGGACTCGAATCGCATCCGGACTACAAGCTGGCGCAGAAATATCTGCCCAAGGGCTCTGGGGCGGTCTTCGGATTCGGCATCCAGGGTGATACCCCGGAACAGCAGCAGGCCAATGGCATCAAACTGATCAACAGCGTCAAACTGTTCTCGCATCTCGCCAATGTGGGCGACAGCAAGTCTCTGATCATCCATCCGTCCAGCACGACTCACCAGCAGCTGACTCCCGAAGAGCAGCTCAGCTCGGGCGTCACCCCGGACTTCATCCGGATTTCGGTCGGTACGGAAGATCAGGAAGACATCATCAACGACCTGAAACAGGCCCTGGAACAGATCTGATCCCCGGCACGTTTCAGCCAACGAGACCATCTCAGGAACCGGCGCGGGATTTCCCCCCGGTTCCTGATTTTTCAAACAACTTTTATCGAGGTTTTCCAGCAGAGCGGACGATAATTCTTATTATCGACCACCAGAACGCCCGCCGCATCTCTTGTCGACGGCCAGAGCGTTCATTAAAATGCCGACAATTCATTCGCCCTTGTAGCTCAATTGGCAGAGCAACTGACTCTTAATCAGTAGGTTCTAGGTTCGATTCCTAGCGGGGGCACTTGTAAAGCCTTTCTGTTAAACGTTTTGCGATGACAGTGAGGCTTTCTTTTTGTATCCTTTTGAGGTGGTTTTCATTTCGTATCCTTTTCGAGGCGTTTCTGTCGTGTTCAGAGAGGCAGAAAAAGATACAGGCAATAATTCTATTTCACCTTTAATTTTGCTAGTTGTTTTTCTGCTCGTTTTGCCAAAGCAGGAGCAGTATAGACGTATTCAAGTATTGCATGGGTGAGCTTCTCCAATAATGGGACATCCTCTTCTGTTAGCTCGCCTAATTCAGCATGAGCCCCAATGTTTCGATGTTCTCTGAGTCCCTGTGCGACTTTGGATAACTTTTCAGGTATGATTCCTTTATCTGACAAGTCATTCAGTTTCTGAAATAGAGTCTTTCCTTCCGCTTTCTGATCCACGCAAACCAGTTCTAACAGTCTCCCTATCAAAACGGCAAAAGCGTTTGCATCTATATTCTTAACTTTTCTCGCAGCCTCATACGCTTTAAAGATAGTTTCAGGAAGTCCTGATGACATTATCTCAGTTTGAGGATAAAGAACTACAACAACACCTCTGTCAGAGTCTAATTCATCATGACGGAAAACTGACCTAAATGTTGGTTTATCACACGTCATGCAAATTAGTGTTTCGTACCAATGCTCTGCTTGGGGGTAGAGCGGTCCATTCGTTTCGTCATGGTCTGTTAAATCTTTTTTCCATCTCGCAACGATATCCATTGGTGCTGAATTGCCACAATGTCCACATATGCGGACCTCTGATTGACCGTGCATATGATTTTGCCCTTAGATATGGTGGTTATATCATCTCAAATAATATGAAAGAATTACTTCAATAAAGTCGTAAACCAGCAGAGTAAATTTCAACTCTTCTGAGTGGATTGTAGTCTAACTCGACTGTAATATAAGTACAGTGCTTCGTCTTTAGATCGAAGCCCAACTTAAAAAGCTATTAGGAGAATTTTAACGGCCTTTTGAGGCCACATTTTTACAATTTGATACGACGTGCGAACGTCTGCATTTGCTTCCCACAAAACGACCAACCTGAGTCAGAAATGGCTCTTGAGCAACAGAAGCGGTGCTTGGACGAACGCTCCCCGAACGGGGAGTGTCGGCCTTGTGCTGTTCTGTTGCACCCCTTGGTCGGGGTTGTGGGAGCGGTCTCGGTTTGGCACTCCCTCTTTTTATTGCCACTGACACCCAGAAGAAAATGCTGAGCAGAATTCTCGCACAGTAAATTTTTCTTAAGGGTACATCAGATGACAATAATACTCACTCAAAGCATATTACTTGCTTTCTTCTTCTCCCCTCTGCTCCTCCTGCTCCCACTCCACAATCTTAAATCCGCAGTCGACTCTCCAGTCACATTCATCTCTCTACAACTTTCAGTTGTTGATGATGGTAGCTGCACGCCCACGGTGCATAACCGGGAGCTCTCCGCATTTCATAAAGCGACACCCGAGTAGATGGTACTTCTTGGTTTGACCTCACGTTTCGGATTAAAAACTTCTTGAATGATAAAGGTGATAGCAATGGCACGTGAATGGTATTACAGCCAAGGGGGTGAGCGTCGAGGACCAATCGATTCTGCAACATTAAAGCAGTTAGCTTCCACTGGAAAAATCCAGCCAGAGACTCTCGTGTGGCGAGCAGGGATGCAGAACTGGGTTAAGGCCAAAACCATCAAATCACTGTTTCGTTCTAATCCACCTTTACCTGATTCACAAGAAGTAAGATCTGATGATCATGAATCACAGGGTGCATCTCAAAGGCAAGACGAAAAGCATGGAATCTTCGAGACGCTCTCAGCGATGAGCCCTCGCAGAAAAATACTGTGGTTGTTCTGTGGGAGCTCAGGGGCATTTTTCATCGCCTGCTGTGGTCTTTGTGGGATTGCAGGTCTTATCACTGAGAGATCATCTAATTCAAGCATTTCATCTAACGCAACTTCTGGAGGTGATTATGCTGAGAATGAACCGTCCCCTGAGAATAAAGACGAGACACCCTCTGAGGATCAAATGGTGCAGTTGATAGCAGAGTTTGCAATTCTTACGTCCGGGAACGTTAGCAATATGCAAGAAGCAAATGAAACCAGAAACCGTCAGAAATGGATTGATGGATGGAGCAAAACTTCTCCAGAAGATTTTCAGCTTCGAATGCGTTCTTTGGCAAAGGAACTTGGTGCAGATAAGTATGAACACAGCCGTCATCTGTTAGAAATCGAACCTACTTCCACTAAGGAAACAGTCGTTGAAGGTACTCCGGCTCGTATTATCGTTTACGGCCCATGGAGTGCCAAAGTTACGATCTTCTTCATTGGACACCAAGGCCGCTATCGTCTTTACATGGCAACAGTCGGCGACAAGCGATATACAACTCTTGGCATTTCAGAAGGGTGAAATCAAAGGTCATGAGTAAAATGTGGTTTATCATCAAAAATGGCACTGAGGTTGGCCCGTTATCCAACCGGCAGCTTCGTGAATTGGCTTTAACTAAACGTCTTTTACCCAGTGACGTTATTAGAGCTTGTGATTCTGCAGATGTTTTGCGTGCTGATTCGCTCAATGGTCTGTTCCAGCCGGATACGAAGACCAGCCGTCCAACGCCTCCTCCGCCCCCGTTGCCTCAATCCGAACCATCCACTCCAAGGAATCCATTATTTTCTGTGTCACCGTTCATGGTTGCGATGATCGGTCTCGGGTTGTTGACGGTATCCACGGTTTTTGCAGTCATTGAACACAACTCTTCACCGCAAACAGCAATAGCCATCCAGCAAGGCGATGACGTGTTGGATGGAGAAAAGGATGATGAATTCATTGCTGGGAACAATGCAGTCAACACGCCACCTTCGGACTCCGATCCCCAAGAGCATGATTCCTCAAAACATCAAACAAAGAATTCTGATACACAGAACACCGCTCCCAAAGTTGCTAAAAAAAGGTCACGTGCTACTGGTAACGAACCTTACCAATTGGATGGAATGGATAACCTGACAATTCAAGTTCACAATGATTCTATCTCTGCTGAGTGGCTGGGAAGACTTTGGGAGAAACGAATCGAATATGAATCTGTTGCGTTTTCCCCAGATGGCGAAATTCTGGCAGCAGCAGGTGCTCTTCGTCATGGACTTGTCCATTGGGAAGGTGTGATTTTGTTGGCCGAGGCTGCCACTGGTCGAACGATAGTAGCGATGCGTAAGGTACATGATCGGCCTGTTATTTCGATGGCGTTTTCTCTTGATAGCCAAATGCTGGCGAGTGGTAGCAATGATGGCGTAGTGAAAATCTGGAAACATGATCCACCGAACGAAGTCTCCAAAATGGTGTTCACTCGCCCGATTTCCGGTCTTGGGCGTGCCCCAGATCGACCTGAGCGATTGTTTTGGACTGGAAATGGCACAGGGCTCATTGCTACAGGCGGAGTCGACTCTTCTCCCCCACTTTATGGCAGTATTGTCCGATGGGATTCAGCAGGATGGAATGAAACGTATGCATTGCGTCTGGAAGGTAGAGTGACTTCGGCGGGACTTACTCGAAATAACGAAATCATTACAGCGTCCACATATGGCATCGACATGTGGAATGCTGATACCGGTAAACCAGCAATTTTCCCTGCTGACTCGGAGTTGCTTAAACGGGACGAGTATCCTCATGGCAAAGGTTCTAACTGTCTGATTTCATCATCCGAGGATGGAGCAGTCATTGTTGCTCGCCCATTCGGAGGCAAGAGTGGTCAATTAAATGTCTATCGCAATAATTCACGACTCACAACTATTCGAGTTGGAGAAGAAGCGGATAGGGCGGTTGTTTCTTCGACCGGCAATATGGTAGTCACGTACAGCCATGGCTCAGATGTCGTGATCTGGGACACTGCGACGGGGGCTAAGTTAGTGACGATTTCTGGGATTCGTCAATACCTCTCAGCAATGACATTCTCACCTGATGACCAGATGCTTGCGATCTCACTTTCCGGTGGGGATAACGTGGGTCGCCTCCTTGTTTTGCGAGTGAAACAAAAATGAAAGTACCGGTACACTTCTATATTTCGGCGGGTGGTGTGGGCTTCGGTCCTTTCACTAACGAACAAATCACGCAATTCGTCTCAGCCGGGATCGTGGATGAAGATAACCTCGTGTGGCGAAAAGGTGACGAGACTTCGCAGCGAGCAGTCACTGTGCTCGATGAGCAGTTTACGGTTTCTGCTATAGAGGACGAATCAGCCCCTTCGTTGGCTGCAACAGGTTTAATGTGGGGTATTGCTTTTGCGATCTGGTTGGCGGCTGCCGGAATCTTTGCATATGCCGTCAGCGGTCGATTTTTGGATCAGCAGTTTGCGACATCCGATGGGAGTAGAGAATCCCTCAAGGATGATCAGCATACCGCCAATGGAAACTCGAAACCGGAATTGAAGTCTCCTGCGATATCGAACGGCAGGCAAAAAGTTATTCTTCCCCAACCAATCTTTTCCCTGACATTTGATGATGATGTGATTCCTGCAAACCGCATTACAGAGAGCGGTGCAAGACTTGTCGATGGAAAGATCGGTGAAGCCATTGAATTTGACGGCAGGAACTATATCGAAATCCCGTGCACTTTGTCGTCTGAAAACTCCCCCCGAACATTGAGTGCATGGATTCAGAATTCCGGGGATTCACGGATTATGAATTCTCATGCCATCGCATGTGGCAGCGATGTTGAGGGAAAGCGAGTCTGGGGCATATATCATGCAAATGGAAATTGGGCGACGTATGGTTGGGGACGTTCTTTGGAAGCGAACACTCATGTGGATCGAGAGTGGCATTTTCACTGCATTTCATTTGATGGAGAAAATGTCGTTTATTATGTCGATGGTGAAAATGTTGGTGAGAAAAAAGCAAAACTGGATACGACTGCTGGTCCAATGATTCTTGGGACTTATGCCAATCGGGCGATGGGCTTCTGTTTCAAAGGGCTCATTGATGAAGTGAAGGTCTATGATGTTGCACTTGATAAACAACAGGTCGAAGAGCTTTACGGGAGCTACCGTCATAAATGACACCCGCAATCATCCTCAGTTATGAGATTCATCAAAATGAACTGATTTTGGCGAGTGCTATCAAACAGTCTTCAATCTGAGGTCTTAGAATGAGTGGAGAACCACGAACTTCAAAGACGACAATCATCGCCCGAATTCTTGCTCTTGGAGCGTCACTCGGGACGACCTTTTTCTATATTCTCGCGGCGTTAGGCGTGAGTGTTGCTATTGGCCCAATCTGGATTGGAGCAGTCATTGGCATCGGTCTGTTCGTTTTCGCAATGTGGTCGATCATTCGATTTCTTGGATGGGTACTCGCAGGTGATGATCCAGCCTACCAACAGTACATCGCAGAAGGTGGCGATCCATATTTCGACGGGTTGCCACCTCCATTCAACACAGATGATCGTTCCCAGCGTATCGGAGGGCTTAGAGAACCGGTCACCGACTTTATTCCGCCAGACCATTGGCAATTTCAGTGTCAGAGATGCGGAGCAAGAGTTGAACATGAAATTGACACCTGCTGGAACTGTGGAAACGGTAATGATACCCAACAGTGTCATGACTGTGGCCTGTTGGTGAGAGAACCCAGCTTTGGAGCTTTTGAAACGACAGGTGTTATTTGTCCTCAGTGCAATTCTGTAATTAGATCTTAATCACCTTTCAAAGGAGACATAAATGTTTCGATTTCACTTATCAGTTATTGCGTTCTTGATGATGTTTTCTGTAGCAACCTCAGTTCAGGCTGCGGAGAAAACCATCGACGGCAAAATCAAATCAGTTGATGCCACAAAACGTACTATTTCGGTGATCGACAAAGATAAATCACTCGATCTTGAGCTCAGTAAAAACACAAAGATCACCGCGATGAAAATGCCCCTAAGTCCAAACTCATTGCAGTCAGGACAAGATGTCAAACTGAAATATCACGATGCGTTGGGTATTGTCCTCGAAATTGATGTACTGTCACCAATTCAAAAGAAGCCAGAATTGGTTGTATTGACTGAATTGGATGTGAATGGTGAAGAAAGCAACCCTTGGCTTTCACCAGATGGCATGACGATCTACTACACTGTGAAAGAACCATCACAACAAACTAGATGGGTATGGACTGCCAAAAGAGAAGATACAGAGTCTCTGTTTGAGAATCCAAAGCGTCTGATTCCGGCGATGGACTTTACCGTCTCAGATGATGGACTTGAGATGATTCTGTTTTTGAACAAGGGGCTCTACCAGACTACGAGGGATACTGTTGAAGATAACTTCAAGCGTCCATTGAGAATCGCTTCTGCTGTTATCAATAACGGATTTCTGGCAGGCCCATGTCTCTCCTCAGATGGTCTCACTCTTTATTGCGATAGCATGCGAAAAGGAGTCGGCCCTCAGATTCAGGTGATGACCAGAAAGACCAAGAACTCGAACTGGAGTAAACCAGAGCCTCTGCAATTAACCCCCATCGGCAAAATGAAATATCCCTATGTTTCACGAGATGGGAAATATTTGTTTTGCACTGGCAAGGACATTTCTCAAGGATCAAACATCATCATACATTCTGGCAGAGATGCTGAGGGTGGGTTTCACAGTGCGAGCGTGTTGAATGTTGATGGGATTACAGTTCGGGGAATATTTCCTCGATATAGTGCAGCCACTAATGAATTGTTTTTTGCTGGTGAGTCAGAAAGTGGCGGTGAGTTGAAATTGATGGTTTTGAAGAATTTTGAACCTGAGAAATTAGTGCCGGGTTTGAAGTGACTGAAAAGTTTTAGATACGTTTGCCTTAAAGGAACAAGTAGAAGCCCGCTACAAGACAGGCAGTTAAAAGTATTATTGAAATAAAAAAGACAATCGACTGAACCAACGGAAATTCAAGATGAGACCAGATCGAATCACCTATGCTTTTTGCTTCTTCCCTTTCAAAAAGTTCATACCGAAATTTGAACACTTGGCATATTACACAGGCCACATAAGGAACTTCGTCAATCTCAAACCTGTGCGAAAATCCGAAGTCCATAAAAAGTAGCGGCGAAGGTCTTTTAAACTCTAATTCGCCATCAAGGTCACCTTTGCTGCTCCCGACCACCATCCATGTTCTAGTTCTATTGTATGCCCGTTTGAGTGCCATTTCTTGTAAGCCATCGAACCATCCACATTGATTGAATACAGGATAAACTTTAATTCATCATATCAACTTGAAGATGTCGCCGTATTAATCTGTAAAACACACAATACGGATGTTATTTCTTACCCAATCGCAGATCTTTTATAGTAGATCGTATTCGATCATTTGCGTCTTTCTCTTCTTGGAGCAATCTTCCATTTTTAAGACGAACATACCAATCAGCTGAATCAGGTATTTCACCAAGATCGATTTGAAAGTTTATATCTACATTTTTTTGAAAGAATAATAGATCTTCATTTTTGTATGGATGAGCGTGAATAGAATATGCTTCACTAAGTGATTCATAAGAATCAGGCCATTCATTGTTTTTCTTTATGTAATAAATGATCGAGTCTGTCGTATTCCATAAGGCTGAAAACTCTCTCATTCCATTTAGTGCGTTGTAGTATGTGTTGCCCAAGAAAATGATTACTGAGAGGAAAGAGATTGTGACCATTATTAGTATGGCCCGTAAAATAATTCTCTTTCTCATGATTTCCGAATCCCTTTTGTCAGCACTTTCAGACGTTTGGTCTTGCCTGTTCGCAATGGAAAAGCATTTAGTGCAGGGACGATGCAGAATCAATTATTGCGTACTGCTTCCACAAGCTGTTGGGCACGCTGCTTTTCTTTGTCGGTGAATTTCTTTTTCATGCGGCGATCATGCTCTGATTTATCTGAAACTGGTTCAGTAGATATCTTATTAGCTATGCTGAATAGGGCGTTTATTCGAGATTCCTGATTCTCTATTTTTTGAATCACTTGCATGGCTTTTCGGACTTTGTATTTTTCAATGAGGTCCGTAGCAATTATCCGAAATGCGTCTGATTTATCATACAACCAAAATCGTTCAGGATCATCTTTATTGGGATCATAATTAAGCTGTTCAGCTACTTCCAAAGCTTTTGTCAGCTCCCCCTCTTCAACCAGAAATGCGACGGTCTTATACAGTACAGCGGGCTGGTTTTCTTCAAGCTTTATTTTCTGAACCGACATCAAGACTATATCAATGGTTGCTAATGCAGCTTTTGTGTTCCCCATTCTGGCCTGAATCGAGGCGATTCCGAGTAGGGTCTCGGCCCTGTCTCTAGCAAGTTCAATTTTCGAAGCCATATTGACGGCTTGTTTAGAGTCATTTATTTCAGCAAAATGATAGGCAATTTGTTCAAAAGCATCCGATCTGTCGACAATAGACACATCTTCGATTTGTTCCACAGTTTCCAAGGCTCTTTTGATATCTCCCGATTTGGCCAGAGCCAATGCGATACGACCTAATGTTTCTGAACGGACTTGCTCAAATGTGATTAAGTCAGTAACTCGAAAAGCCTGTTCGAACTCGCCTTCCTCAGCTAAATGAGAGGCAATCTTCTGGAGAGCAAGTGACTTCGAAGATTTATTATTGATCGTCTTGGCAATTTTCAGGGCTTGCTTGAGATCTCCCATATCAGCCATAGCGATGGAAATGGCTTTAAGCGTCGTTGCCCTCTCAAATCTTATGGAATTCAAAACGGGAAGATTGATTTTCTCTGCAAGTTCTTCAATGACGGCGTTATTCTGAATGACGCTCAGAGCCTGTTTGATTTCACCCGTACTCACCAGAGCCTTTGCAATACTTTTTAAGGCTGCTGCCCTTAAATGCCATTCTGCAAGATTATCTGCTATTCCCAAAGCTTGCTCGACTTCTCCTGTCACCGCCAGTGCAGTGGCGATTTTGGTCAGGGCAGCCGCTCTTTTCCTCGCTTGTTCTACATCGATATCTTTATCACTGAGTTCGATCAGTTTTTTGAGTATTTCTTTAGCTTGTTTCTTATCAGTAGATTCAAGCAACATGGATTCCAGATTCTTGATTTCAGTCCTCATGTCACCTGAAATTGGGTTGTCCATTTTATCTACTACATTCTTAGCCTGTTTGAGAATTGTCAAGGCTTGTTTCTTGTCACCGCTCTTTGCCAATGATGAGGCTAGATCGCATAATGCAACTACTTTACTCGCTGGTGTTTCTATCACATGAATCATTTTCAAGGCATCTTCGGTTCTTCCGTTCTTACACAGAGCCGAGGCGATTTTCATCAAAACGTATGTCCTGCCATTCCTGTCGCCCATCCTCTGTATCGTTTCCAAGGATAGATTGGTATTTCCCAGCATTGACAGAGAAGTGGCTATTTTGCTTTTAGCGACATCTTTTTTCTTAGCATTTTCAATCTCCTCTGCGACTTCAAACGCTCGTTCTATGTCTCCGCCATTGGCCAGAGATTCTGAAAGATCTACAAGAGCGATATCTCTAACAGAAATATCCTTGTACTGCTGAGCCATATAGAGAACGAAATCGGCAGGTGTTTCCCAAGGATTGGAATCTTTGGCTTTGTCTTCGTCCACAGCAGACTGCTGAGCCTGAACCGTAGACTCAAGAGAAAACATCAATACAGACAATAGAAGAACGGTTAAGTATTTCATCGTATCCAATTCAAGTACTAAAAATGCTCAAACAGTCGTACTGATCAAATATAACAGTTCTTGTGTCGCTATGTCTAAATTATTCTTTGGGAGTCATTCTATGAGGCTCTCGGTCAGTTTTAATCCAGAATTTCAATTTGTTGTATGTCATAAGACCAATCTCAACTAAACCGAATATTAGATTTTGGTGATACTTCATGTAACAGTATGGGCACTGGTAGTAACACGATCATCCCAATCTAATCAGTCTAAATATGGTAATTGCAACCTGTTTAGACTGATGATATTCTGACCATTCGCTGAAAGAATTATACACAACAATATCTATCCATAAATAATAGAGGACGAGATAATGAAGGTCATTCACATTTGTGGTGAATCAGGAGTTGGTAAGAACCATCTCATTTCAAAGCTAATTGGAATTTCGAATGAACAATTAGCTTCTCGTTACGACTTAGAAGAGTGCCTCTTTGCGAAATTTGAAATTGAAGAGCCATTCCAGAGGATAGGCCCCGTTTCAGATGGTGGTGGTAATTATCAATCGCTTGATTATCTCGGCCTGAAAGAAAATTATGAGAACCTTGTAAAAGAAGATAAAAACAAGATCCTAATACACCAGTGGCAGCATAAATCAAATGAGCTTATAACTCACATTGAAGAATTCAATAAAGCAGATGGGGCAAATGTCTCACAGAAGATATTCATCATGTGGCGATGTCCTTGGGAACACCGGAAAACTCTGTTAGAGAAAAGATCTAACACCAAATATATTGGTTGGACTGAGATAAAACTTCGCCGACGATTTGTCACCTGCGTCCATGACATTCTCAAACAAAAGATGAAAGCTGATGGCAAGGATGATACGGGAAATCTGAATCAAATAGATTGCAAAGAAGTGCTGGCACTACTTAAAGAGCATGAAATTGAAGTTATTACTCCAATTGCTCACATGCAATATACTTCCATTGATGATCACAATCTGTTGTTTCTGCTTGAAGGAAAGAAAAACCAATATGAACCACGTCCTAATAGTTAAATTCCTTTAGCCAAATCACGGCCTTTCCCGGTAAAATACATATTTAATTCACTGTCAGGTCCGAAGGTTTAGATTCAATGAACGCCAGTGATTCTAAGGAAGTATTCGGCACGATTGTTGGTGTGGATGCAGGCTGCGTTGTCGTGGGATTGGACAACGGCGAGGAGGTTCTGTGCCGTAGTGTGAAGCGGATGCACCGGCCTCTTGGCTATTTTACCGTTCCCATTGGAAAGAAAGTTCGTGTGCGACTGGATTCCGTCGCTAATCGGCGTCCGTTGATCCTAGAGGTTCTCAATGCTCCCTGAGATTGAACATCGCCAGAAACCTCGCTTTTCATCCGACCAATCCGTGGTAGCGGTGATGCGATGTTTATTTTCGTCCAAGAGGCTGGCGGAGCCGTAGAAGCATCTGTCCATGACGCTTCGATTTGTATTGAGTTTTGGAATGATAGGGGCGAATCACCCGTCACTGAGAGTACATTTCAGGACATGATTGGTGCGGAAGCGGACATCATCAACTGGCTGGAAAAAGAAGAGCGGCTCAGCGTGATACTGACAAGTTCAATCTGAGCTTTTATGATGAGGAAGCACTAAGGTGGAACACAAAACATCACAAGAAAAAGCTTCGTTTTATCGTCAGTTTCAACAGGTCATTCAAGTATTAGGGTTATTGATGATCTTCTCACCAACCGTTTGTCTGGCCGAAGAACCGTCTCCTGAGCCCAATCCTTCTTCTCCTCAACCTTCCAGCGAAAAAAAACTGATCACTAACAGCATTGGAATGAAGTTGGTAAAGATTCCAGCGGGTGATTTTCTGATGGGAAGCAGTAAATCAACGGCTGAGATTGCTCGGCTTTTCGACAGCAATGCAGAATACTTTGAAGACGAACACCCAAAGCATCGAGTAAGAATCAGTAAGCCATTTTATATGACCACAACGGAGGTCACACAGGGACAATGGAGAACTGTGATGGGAACTGAGCCTTGGAAAGGAAAACGATTAGTTAAGGATGGTGATAATCACTCTGCGACGTACGTTAGCTGGGAAGACGCTATGAAATTTTGCCGCAAGCTGAGTCAAAAGGAAGGCAAAAAGTATCGGTTACCGACTGAAGCAGAATGGGAATACGCATGCCGTGCTGGATCAACAACCATGTTTAGTTTTGGAGAGGATGCCAACCATCTCGGAGATTATGCTTGGTATAATAAGAATGCATTCAACATCGACAAAAGATACGTGCACCGTGTAGGTTTGAAAAAGGCAAACGCGTTTGGCTTGTATGACATGCACGGCAATGTATGGGAGTGGTGCAGTGACTGGTATAGTGAGGATTACTACGGAAAATCTCCCACTGCTGATCCGGGAGGCCCTTCATACGGATTTTCTCGCGTTCTGCGTGGCGGGTCGTGGTACCGTGGTGCTGAGGAGAGTCGTTCTGCATCCCGTCGCTCATTCAATCCTGAAATGGGTGCCAGCAGCTACGGTTTTCGAATAGTGTGTGAGCTCTATTAGGTTTCCAGTTATTCTCATGACGTGCTGACCTGCCTCCACGAATGACACCAGTCACACTATTATTTTGTGTTTTGTTGTTTCTTGGCTGTTCTGTCCCCCTGTAAACAGCTTCTTGAGTCGGGCATTTTTCTTTTTCCAAATCTTTGGGGCATTTCGCATGGTCCATCGGTAAACCATCATATTCCCGATGCTACATGCAGTGCGTCTTCTGATGGATTCCCAGTTTTTTGCACATCGGGATATTGTCATCTCTTGAGCGAGATGGAATTCGGCTTCCCAGAGCTTCGAAATAATCTTTACGGACGAATGACGCTTGGAGGGCATGTTCGCCATCCTCAATAGGTCCAGAAACTGATTATCAGATCAAGTTCTGGATTCGGTTAAGCGGGGCCGGGGCAGTTCAAGCAGCGATAAGATCGATATTATTTAGAAGTTGATTTTCGTCGGCTAAATACAGAGACCTTTATTGTGGTCCCATCATTTGCAAATGTTTTTGCAGCTGGGTCTTGTCCACATACTTTAAATATGTCCTCATCAACTACGGCATAGGGGCCTGCTACAAATCGTGTTTTAAAACCTGATCGCTTTAGAACCAACTCTGCATTCCTAGCAGTTAAACCAATTACCGATGGAACTGAACGCGTACCAACAGGCTGAGGAACTACTTCATTCTGCTTAAACTGAGAGAGGTCAGGTTGAAAGGATGATATTTCATCGAAGAACCCTTTAAGCCAAGAGTTTCGATCTTTATTGGTTTTTAGTATTTCAATTTCTGAAAAAGTCAAATCAACAACTTGGCCCCTCAAAGGATAGACGATTTGAATTTCTTCTGGTAAGAATGTCTTAGGGTTCAGAACAACTTTTGCTCTGTAAATATTGGTGTCGGTAGCATTCAGATAAAGAGGCACGAGGAAGAGAACTATTCGATCTTTAGTATTTTCATCGAGCTTTATTATGAACTTTTCCTTGATGCTCTCTTTCGTTAATCTCCAAAACAGGGGGTGGGAGCTTTCCATAACCTCAACAATATTGCTCGCTGATAGCATTTGAATTGACTCAACAGGAATAGTTTCATAGGTCAGTTTCAATTCATCAACTTTAACAATCTTCTTTCCGTCATTTACCCATTTTTTAGGATTCGTGGAAAGAACTTCATATTGCTTTCTTTTATTATGGAACGGAGGATAGCTTACGTCACTCTGGATGAATGCTGGCCCATATGTGTCAACCCGTCCCACATTCATTTTTTCATAGTAAAACTTACCCTCAGAACGTTTCTCAGTAAGCAACACTCTGTCATAAATAGATCGAGTGAAAGATCCACGGATGGCTTTCTGTAAATCCTTTTTCTTACACCATACTGATATGATCTCTTGTAATTCC
Source organism: Gimesia chilikensis (assembly GCF_008329715.1). Classification (GTDB taxonomy): domain Bacteria; phylum Planctomycetota; class Planctomycetia; order Planctomycetales; family Planctomycetaceae; genus Gimesia; species Gimesia chilikensis. The sequence continues at coordinate 287,304 of NZ_VTSR01000007.1, forward strand.
GGGTCTGTATTTTGTGGAACTGCTCTACCATTTTGGGCTCTACAATAAGGGACACCAGAAAAGAAAATAACGAGACAGATAACAAAAGGTTTTAAGGAGTTAATATGGTTGTCTTTCATAGATAACTCAATCATCCTGACAGGCTATATGATACTAAGAATTACTTGGTTCAAGAGTTTAATTCATTTGTGAAATCACTACTAGAACTCTTTGGCTTTTATGATTGTATGAAGTTCTGATTTGATATGCTGTTCTTTATGATCGGATAAGTAAACAACAGCGAAAATCACCTATCTAACCAGTTTCAAATCCCATTCGCCGATATTTACAGCCCTGCCGATCTCAAAAACTTTTCAGGATAATTTCTCCAGCATCAACCTGATGGAAATTCCAATTTTTGTAACCAACTTTCCATAGACGATTCTTCGTCACATGAAGATCATATAAAGAACACAGGGGGCTTGGTCCAATATAAGCCCCCACCGGGGGTTACTTTTTCGCATAAACTACCCCACAATTCTGTAAAACAATTTTTGTAACACTACCGCCTCGTGCGAGCTCAATCTGATGTGTGCAGCCACTCTTTTACAGTGGCTGCACTTCACGCAGCACGCGGTAGATCGTTGGTCTTGATAGGCCTGTCACGCGAGCGATCTTTGTGATCGCCTTACCTTGAGCTTTCATTTCATGGATGGCATTGACTTGATCATCAGTAACTTTCCAACGCCACCCTTTCTCACTCCCGCCCCAACGTTTCCCCTTCTTTCTGGCAACGGCCTGTCCCGCTGCTACACGCTCAGCTCTAATCTCCGTTTCATACTCTGCAACCGAGGCAAGGATGCGTGCATGTAAACGACCTGCTGGAGACTCTAGTGAGAAGCCATCTTTAAGACTGACGAGATCAACACTGCGTTCCCGGAGTTCGTCAAAGAGTTGGCAGAGCCCTTTGGTGGTTCGTCCCAGTCGGTCGAGTCGCCAGACTACAATTCTTTCCAGCTTTCCCATGCGTAAAGATTCTAGGAGCTGATCCATTCCCGGACGGCTCATAGTGCGGCCAGAGAATGTGTCTTTGAACCAGACGACTTTGCCGCCATTGGCTTCGCACCATCGTTCGAGGTCAGGTAACTGACTGGCGTGCTTCTGGTCTTTCGTTGATACCCGCATGTAGATCGCGGTTGATTTCGCCATCTGAATTTCTCCGCAAAATGTATTTCTGTTTCGGACAGATGGCTTGCGGGTGTCAGAAAATGTAAACTGTAGATTTCAAAAGGCACGTTACAGGGAATGAGGCAGGGCCGCCCTAGAATCGTAGAGTTTCGTCTCCCCGGATTTTTACAATACTGGCACTTTACATATTTCGCTCGGTCCATAGGACCGGACATTATGTAAAGGAGTAGATCCGCTTTACCTGCATGTTCTCAGTATTATGAGAAATTGAATATCAAATTCTGAACAGGTTAGTTTGATGAATAAAACATTTCATTACTTCTATTTTTGGATGTTAAAATTCTTGATGGTGTGCTCAATACTTTTATTTCTAGCAGGTATAGTTCTTTCCATAAGCCGATATCTGTTTTTGCGGGATGCTATCAGATCACAAGCAAAAATCGTTAGGCATTTCACGGCTTCGGATGGCTTATACACACCGATCTATACTTTTGAAGATTCAAAAGGAAAAGAATATGAAATCACATCTTCGCATGGATACAACACCCCCATCGGAAAAGAAGGTGACGTAATAAAAATATTGTATGATCCCAGTAATCCAGAAATTTCAGAAGAGGACAATTTTAGGAATCTCTGGGCTGTTCCCATCTTTATGGCCCTTGGTGGTCTTTCCAACTTTTTGGTTTATGGCGGGCTTTTCTATTTCTCCAAAAAGAGACTAAAACGAAAAGCAGTGATAAACGCATAATATTGCCTCTCAAAGAATCAACTTGTCACTTTGACAAGTTCCCTCTGGGTGTCTTACCATCAGCATCGCATCTGACGGCAGACCCCTTTACCGTAATAGGTCCTTTGGAGTAAACGCGGGGACTTGGCTTTGATTATTGTCCGGACTTTGGGTCTTCGTATCTTTTTCATCGCATCTAAGTCTCCTATATATATTGTGAAGGTGTCGGGAGTCCTCCTTGACTCCCGGACACAATAAGGATTTACTCTGGTTCGAAACCGAAATAGAAACGCGGACTGTGTTGAAACTTCAACGTCCCACGAATCCCGTCTGATTTTCTTGTCGCCAAAACCAAGGGGGCCAAGAAGCCTTCAACTGAATATTCCTGCTGCAGTTCACTGGTATCCCAGACCTGCCCATGTTTGGCTTCGAGATAATCCCGACTTCCCTCAACAGCATTGATGTTTTGAATCATCTGGCGGCGAATGGATTCTGTCTGATCAGTCATGTGAAAACTCCTGAAAAAGTGAAAAGTGTTTGTGACACAGTTCATGCGGGTGTCATTGAGTGAGACCTAGAGACTTCTTCTGACGCCTTTTTTCCAGTCTTTCTTGATGTCGAAATCTCACTTCCTCTCGCCAATCTGGATGACCTCCGAACTGTTCAAGAGGCACGAGATCGAGATACTTCATCGGGCAGGAATAGTAGTAAGGATGTTCTGACTCCTGCATGTCCTTGTAACTCCACTCACCTCCATGACAGCGAATCAAGTCGCACGTGATCCAGCGTTGTGTCCTTTCAACCTGCTCGCCACCTTTTTCAAACGTCCGTTCCCATACCGCCCATAGCACGCCACTAAACCTGCCGCCCCGGAAGCAATGAGTGAGACAAGTTGAGTGAACAAGAACACCATTACTTTCACGTTCCCATGATTTAGTCCGTTGCTGAATGAGTTCTTTTCGCGATACTCCAGTTGGATAAGTCCAGCCCATTTATGACCTCCCTTAAAAGAAAAAAACTGATGCAAGAATCACTATGATTCTCACATCAGTTTTGTGGGTGTCTGATTACTGGAACTTAGAGATTAGAACTCGTCGTCACCAAAGTAACCGAAGTATTCGTCGCACTGTTCGAAATCTTCCAGCTCTTGTTGCTGGAGAATATCATCCCACGGTTCGTCGAATGGATATACTTCGTCATACTCTTTTGCATATTCATCCGCTGCCTGTTCGTCGAGAATGTCGCCATAACCGCCGTTCAAATGATCTTCCATAAACTGATCCAAGTTGCCATCCATCGTGTGTTTCTCCCAAAAGAATTTTGATGTTGAGTACGATTCGATTGAGGGTGTCGATCAATACTCTTCTGGCAGGAGAATGGTTGTGGCTGATCGGTCAGCCTCTGTGATTATCCAAATCTTTGTTTTGTCATTGAGATGGTACACACTGAAAATCCGGTCGCCATTTTTTAGAGCCAGCTCATTGGCTTCTCTGTCTTCTGGGGACAGTTCACACCAGACTCCAAAAGAATGTTGCTCGAAAAATTCAAGCGGAGACTGATTGTTTGACTGGAGAGCATCAAGAGCTCCATGCGTGGCGACAGTTTTGCCCAAAGGAAACAGTGGTTTGCTTTTTTGAATCATAATTTCCCTTCATCAAATGATCGTGATTGGATTAACAATCACCTGATGGGTGTCGGAATCTCCTCGGGAAAGAATTTTCTTGTCTTACTTAATCTGATTTGGGAGAATCTGAACAACAGTTAATTCATCATTAGAGAACAGAAAGAGCACACCATGAGTCAGCAGTCCCCTATCGACATTAGAAATCCGATTTATGCAGACTTTGGAGATGGCAGATTAAAGATTGCGTGGAACGGAGATGTGCATGGGCACATTCATCAAGGTAATCATGGACTGCAAGTCGTTTTCGCATCAGACTGCCGCCAATACATTGAGCTGTCCGGGAAACAGTTTCACCTGAGACAATTTCATTTTCATCACCCCAGCGAGCATTGGGAAGATGGATGCCAGCATACGATGGAGTTACATGTGGTCCACCAAAACTCTCATGATGGATCATTGGCAGTGATTGGGATTTTCATCGATCCCGGCAAAACCAAAGATCGGATGCATTCACTGTTCGATGATATCGTTTCTTTCTCATCCGCCGGATCAAGCAACGGGCCTGAGTATCATGTGTCATTTAATCCCCAAGACTTCTTACCCAGTGACTGGGAGAAGCATTACAGGTATGAAGGATCATTGACCACACCGCCCTATAGCGAAAATGTCAGTTGGGTAGTCATCAAGAATCCATATGAAATAAACAAAACCAAGCTGGAAAAAATCCGTAAATTGTTCGAATCAGAGGCACGTTTTCCGCAACCGCTGAATCGGAGATATGTTTTGTCCACATTCAGAGATGATGAAAAAACCAAGGGGAAGAAGTAACTGTTGCAAATGATCAATCGATGGGTGTCAGATGGGAATCACTTCATATTGGACTACTTCCCCGACAGCCAGTTTTTCAATGGCTTCAATCGCATTGGCTTCCCTGTCTACTGTCATCCTGCACAAACTGGAGATCTTGCTGGCAAAGCAAATCGTGACTGGATGATTATTGAGTTCGTCACCAGACATGCCTGTTTCTCTCATTGCTGTGAGATGCCGATGAAATGATCCAGCAACAGCTATTAGATTGACGGCATCTTGTACTGCGATAGCATCGCTGGCTGCTTTTCGGAGACTCTCATTATTGCCGTCTGATGAGGCGATCTGTTGTATCATTGTTGCTCCTTGCTGGAGGTCTGTGGTAATGGATTGATGGCAGGTGTCACTCAGAATCTTCCAGCATTTTCTGGAATCGTTGACGAGCCCGGAAAAAACTTGCCCTGCTCTTGCCGGTCTTATCGCACCAGAAAGTCTGCTGATCAGCCGGGGATTCAGGATGCTTTTCCATCGCCTGCTTCATGACTTTTGCGTCGACAGTTTTATTATCGAGCCTTTTTGTGGCAACCTGTTTTCGACCAAGTGACATGAGCTGAGATTTAATCAGAGGACGCCAGTCTATGCCCTCCTCTCGTGCATATTTCAGTTTTCGCAGACTTGGACCTAAGAGTCTCAGCGATAACTGACGGTCTTCTGCATTTGCGTCGATGTAGTCGATTACCGACTCACATTCTTCCGGTGTCACACCATGATAACCCTGAGCAGAAAGGCTTCTCATCATCTCTAAGACTTCTTGATTTGTGCAACTTAATTCGAACTGATCACACCGAGACAAGACTGCCTTAAAAGCATCATTTTTGGGAATGACATTGGCCGCAAAAATGCAACGAGACGTAAACTCAAAACTGGATGGAAGATCGCTGAGCTGTGAGCTCCCATATGTCACAATCCGAGGATTTCCCCACAGAGCGGACCGTAATAAGCCCAAATGCGGCATCGAGGAATACATGCTGTCCACATCGTCGAAAAATAGCACAGCATCTTCACGATGTTGAAAAAGAGTCCCGTATAGAGCGAGCGGTGTGATATGAGAGTTAATGATGATTGGGTCAACGCCATGTTCATCTAGCACTTGCAGAATCGTTCGGCTCTTGCCGAGTCCACCTTGGCTACCAAATACGAACAACGCATGGCTCATTTTCTTTGCCAGTAAACGAACGTGATGAGCCAGTAGTTCCTGTTTTTTCTCAAGGGATGTCATTGTAGTCGGTGTATCCATTTTCTATTCCTTTCGAAGTATTTGCGGGTGTCAATTTCAATTGATCGCCGCCCTGATCCAGCACTGTCAGTGGTCCTCAATTTAATCGAAAGACCGCTGAGATCTGTTTTGATCAGTGACGGCGATCACTCCACTTGTGGGTGTCAGCCAGCAACTTCCATTGGCTCTCGACTGAAAGACATGAGGTAGTCAGCAGCCCTAGAGGCTTGTGATGAAGCCTTGAAAATGAAAGACGAGTCCTGCTTCATTTTCGTGAGCCAGCCATCAAGATAAGCATGGTGGTTTTGGGCATCCATTGGGATGTTAAGTTCGGAGCATAGGTAGCAACTTCCGATCTCCGCGATTAATTCGCCCAGTGCATATCCACCACTCTCTCGATCCCAATTGAGACGGTTGGTATGTTCTGCCCAGTGCACAAGTTCATGTAGCACCGTGTCATAGTAGCCAGATCCTGAAAACTGATGTCGATTCGGGACTTGGATGTAGTCCTTTGCGAGGTCGTAATAAGCTTGATTACCTCCATGACGAATGTCAGCCTCGGTAGCTGCGATCAGGGCGTCTGCTTCTTCATAAGCAACGCTCTCTGAATTGTGGGTGTCAGTGCTGTAGCCGACACGAAGATAATCCAGATGATCTCCCTCAACTTGATCGATGCAAAACACTGTATATGTTCTGAGGAGAAAGTATGTCTCCTCCGGTTCATCATTATCATCTTTATGTTTGACGACCGCTTTGCAGAACACTATTTTTGTGCCCCATTTTCCTTGAGGCACATGCGATGGACGACGCATGATTTTACCACCGAGCTCAGTCCATTGGTTATATGTCCCCCAGTGCCTCGACTGGAAGCCATGTCTCTCGCTGGCGAGCCCCAACAGTAGTGGATTTACTCCTGTGTATAACTCACCGGAGACTATATTTTTTCCCATCCCACTGTTGAGATCTGAGTTCCAAGGTTTTCGCCACGGCGGGAGTGATCCACTCTCCAAAGCCGTAATGATTTGATTAGTGATTTCCGTGCGGATTTGTTGATTGTTGTTTGACACTTGCCGTCTCCTTATGAGGTTGATTTGACGGCATGCTTTGTGGGTGTCAGCCAGAATTGAGTGGCGTTTAAGGGCTTCTCAGTGATAATTGAGATGAGGGCTTATATGGGGTTTATGAGACTGATTCAGCTCAAAGTATTCGCAGCACAAAAGCCTATATTATTAGGTGTTTATTGCGATTTGCTGGATGGCTGTTGTAGGGGAGTCTCAAAATTCAATGAGACTGGGGAATCAGAACACGCTCAGGAAAGAGATGATAAAACGACTATGCTAAGTCTCAAAGAGGGGTGGTTTTGTAATTACACAGAGGTCAGACTGACACCTGAGTCTTTATCATTGATGGGCTCGATCATCATATACTGAAATTTACCGTGAACGAGCCAAACCGTTCTGGTTCACTATCGGACGGTAATCGTCGTTTTATTGTTTGGTGTAGAGCTACCCAAACAAAGTTGATCAGATGAAAATATGCTGAAAGTTAAATTGTAAAATGTCACACAATTCCATGCATACACCCTTGATCACCCGGTCTTGCGTGTTCATCATTCTTGTATACCGCTTTTACTTAATGTTTAACAGAGAGGGAAGATCCGATGGCATTTTTAGGTGGTTTAGAAATATTAATTGCAAAGCCTCTACTAGGGCTTCTTGCAAAAGTTGGAATTTCAGGAAAAGTAGCAACTGCATTATCAGCTGGTGCTGCTGTTGGAATCTCTGCCTTGGCGATTAAGAAAGGAATTGAGTGGGCAAACCGAACATATGGAGTCCAGTTAAAAGAAGAATGGATATTGATCGGAAAATCAGCGATTAATATCGCCTTATCTAGTCGGTCGTGTATAGAAGCATTGCAATTAATAGATGACGAAGCAACTATTCAGACAGCTTCATCAATCCTCGCACATTATGGTTCAGAAGCTTTCGGTAGTAAAATCGATCCTTGGTGCGGAGAAGCCACAATAGCAGCAATCATGCATGCGATCGGTGATGAAGAAAAACTAGGATTGGCAACTTAATCTTTGACCCTTCATAAAGAATTAAGCAAGGTAATCAATTCTTTTTATTGAATGGATAGAAAGGCGTTATAGATTCAGAAATCCCTTTACAATGTATGATCTTATTGCTTTTGAAAATTAAGTATCAATGCACTTGCTCAAATTGAATTTCTAAAAATATTGAGCAGTCTTTGATTTGGAGCTTTTATGTACGAAGGTGTATTCGATCCCGACACTTTATTCACATTGATTTTACTCAATGAGTTAGAAATCGATCCTTCAAAACCATATTCATCTGAGCATGGTGTAGACCATAATTCACCAGAATTCAGAAAATATCAAAGAGCATTGGTTCATGAAAAAGCTCATTATTTTACACTGATGGGATCTTCTCTATTTGTAAGAAGAATACTTAGTAACGCAGAAATATCACATCACCTATCGAAAGCAAAATTTAAGAACTTACGTCCATTTGTGAATCAATCAGAAGTACCAAATGAATTATTATTTTGGTTTTACGAATACAGTGCCGACTCACTCTACTTTACTGATTTAGTAGAAGGAAAAAAAATAGATCATTCCTCGAAGGTGAAATACTTAATTGGGAATCAAGGTCTTAAACATATATTGGATGCATATGGATGGGGAATTACTGATTTAGAAGCAGTATATAATTTAGATGCATTTGAAGATGCATCAGCTACTGCACTAGTTGAGGGAATAGGCCGTGCGGAGGAGTATCTGATGCTTCTTAAACCACATATTGGGACAAAAATTGATCCTATCTCAAACGAGATTATTCCCGAATACGGTCATATTTTGACTGAGGCTGAAATTGAAGAAGAACATCGAGAGAATTTGGAAGACTTTCTATCTGATGGTTCAATTTATACATCAGCAATAGAATTGTTTCGTCAAATTGTTGGAGCAGCACCATTCTCCCAGCAGCTTACTGCTTTTTGTGCTTTTGCTGATATCGCTCTATCTCCTCCAGTTAGAACTGATGGTTCATGGCCTAGCATACCTGCACCTGAGTTCTCACTTGAAGAAGTATTGCCTCAAACCCGTTTCCTTAGACTATGCAAAGCGTTTGAGGGAAGAAAAGATATCTTCGACTTCAATAGAAAAGAATTATATCAGTCCATTTCATCTTTTATGGCAGATATTGGCTGGCAACCCCCTCACCATACTTATCATTTGATGACTGAGAGGTTGCTATCTTCAGAAAAAAACGAACTTACATATAAGAAGTATATCGATATTTTTGGAACAGATCCTCCAATAAGAGAAGTTCCTGAAAAGTATGAAGATGCGATTACATGGAGTATTCAAATCAGAATAGAGGCGTTCCTGCAATCAATCGAATTTTTTAAAGCCAAGTGCCAAGAGCCTCTCGCTACAGCCCCTCCCTACAATCTTGAATTGATAAGAAATTATAAACTAAACGTTCGCAATGTGATCGATTATGATGGAAAAGGCATGTCTCAGTTAGCTTTGGCCCTAATGATATTAAAAATGCCTGCTTTGGTAGGACACCATATGATTTTCAAGCCACAGTCAGAGTGTTTGTTTTCTGATCTTGATTCATCCACACTAGTAAAAAAAATACTAATTCAAAGTGTGAAGCAGCATAATGACTGCTGCGAATGTGCAGGAAGGCCAAAATGTGGTGAATCAGTGTTTTGTGGATATCGAGAAATTATAGACGAATTGGAGATATAATTTCGATGAGTCGAGAATATGAATGGATTATAGAAGCAGCAGAAGAAACAATAGAGACCGAACTGAATGAGTCGACAAGTAGGATAAACGCTCGCTTACTCCCGGATGGACAAATTGTACTTACTACCGCATTTGTCTCTAAATTATTGAAAACAGCAGAAAGGATGAGCGAGAGTAAGCTTGATGCAAATACTGCTAAAGAGCTCATCTCAAAATTTACATCACAGCAAGAGAATACTGGGGAATTTTTCTCCAAGAGAAATTCACTCACATTATCTCGGACATCTGCAGTCGCACTTATCGCAGGAGTAATTGGCATTGGAACGGGGTGTTTACCAGAATCTAGTCCAGACATTTTGAAAGCCATATTAGCCGCTGAAGCATCAGTAGTTCTGGGATATTTACCAAACATTTTGACTGCCAGTAAGATTGACCTAATTCCAGCGGGCTCAGTGGGAATTATTTGGAAAACTTTTAAGAACGGAGAATACACTGCTGATGAAATTGTGTTCCGAACAGGAATGGCACGCCATGATGTCGATGTAGCGATCAATCGTCTTGTTGGTATGGGCTTACTCGTGACTGGGAGTGAAAGTGTGCCACTTGCAAGCTGGACATCTAGTTGTTTTACTCCGCATAAAACAATACCTGCCAGCCTATCGCCTGTATGTGAGTGTATTCTTGATATTTGCTGCAAGGGGACTTATAGACCGAGTGAAATCGCAGCAAGAAGTAATATCACAACTTCGAAATGCGTGTCACTCCTTACAGGCTTAGAGGAGCAAGGGCTCATCCAAAATAATGGCAACGGCTTTTGGTCAGTTATAAGTGAACAAGCTTAATAATTCAAAATAAATCCACACACATGTTAAATGTCGGCTCTGGCAGAAATCAGCGATCCTTGCTTCTTTTTTTGGGTTTATAAGGAATTATATAAAAAGAGGATCTATGAACGAATTCTATGAGGATGCAGCATATTTCGCTAATCGCTGTGTTTCCCATGTTGCTCAAAACATGCCTAAGGATAGTGTTATAGACGCAGGATTATATTTCGCCTTTTGTGTAGAGCGATTGTTCAAAGGTATTCTCTGGGATATAGATAAGCGATCGGTTCTTGAAGACGGTAAATTTGAGAATTGTATTGCTGTTTTATACCGGGATAGGCTCATACCCCCCGCCCTAAAAAATATCGAACATCAAGAAAAGAAGAAAAAAACAGAATACAAAACCATTAATTTTAAAGAGGCAATGTTCAGAGCAAGCAATTTCTCGCAAATTACATACGAACGCATTGGCGTCTTCACAAAGCTGTTCTCCTATCGTGGAATAATTGCACATCGAACTCTTAATACCCTTGACACAAGTTCTCTAAGGACCTTACTTCAAGAACACTTTCAGCCCATTATTCGAGGGTACATCGATGAGCATAATTTGGATGAAAAAGAGTTCTTTACTGATGAAGAAATAAAGCTATCTAAGCTTGCAAAAGAAATCAGTGACTCTAACTCATTTGAAAGTGGAATGGAAAAACTTTTAGATAAACATCGCCAGATCTGGGCGAAAAGAAAAGAGAATCAAGATTTCCTAGATAAAGCCAAACAAATTACTGAGATTAATTTGAAAGATGAAGAAGAAGGAACTTACTTCCACGAAAGTACCGAATGCCCAGCATGTGGAAATGTTTCTTCTGCCGAATGTACACTCGAATGGGAATATGAAGGGCCGATATATGGCAGTCATATCGTAGGTGCATATGTTTCTGGTCTTAAATGCGAGTATTGTGATCTTGTTTTAGATGATTATGAACAGTTCGATTATCTAAGATCAAAAAAACTCCTCAGTGATATTCTCTGATCTATTACACAAATTAGCAGGGATGATTGAACCGATTCCTAGCAAAGTATTCTTCAATAATTGTTATACTGCTTTGTCCTCACCCGAACATATAGAACCTCATCCATCTTCCTCCGCTTCAAATTATCCGTCAAATCATGCCCACCTCCCAACACAATCACCTTGATTCCTTGCCCTTTCATTAAGATCTTGAGCATCTCATCTTCTCGTTTCTCTTCTGCCTTTTCATCAAATCGAATCTTGCCATCTTTACTAATAGGATTTGAAGCTTTAAAAGCCTCAGCCTTCTCAAGAGGCAACACAGAGTTCAGTTCATTTGAAATCAACAACTGAGCGGCTGCTCCCATCTGCATCAAATCTCGCCTGTACTGCTCTTTCAGAAACAGATCAAAGGCATCATCACCTTCTGGTATCTCGAATTCCCGAAGTGTTTTGATAAAGCTGTTAAAGGCACTCAGGTTTTTTTCTGTTACCCCTTCCATATACACAGACTGAACCTTGTGTTGCATAATCAAGTATCGCAGTATCTGTTTTTGCTCTTTCTGAATGGCTTCGACATCTTTCAGAAATTCGAGATATCGCTTTTCGATTTCAGCTTCCGATAATTCATCATCTGATGAATCTGAAAGATCAGCGGCAAAATCTTCCTTGGAAACGAAATGCCAATTTAACAGATGAATGATGATCTGTTTGGGTTTGGGTTTGGGTTTTGTTGGTTTAGATGTGACTGAATGGACTTCGGGGTGTTTGCGGAGCTGGGAGGTGAGATTGGACTCATCACAGAATGCAAAGGGGGCTGCAAGGTGCAGGCATATGATGGAGGCACAGTGAGAGAGTTTAAACATTTAGCTTGAATTTAGATCGAATCAATCCCAGAATGTACACATGTGGCATTTTGACAACAGGTAAATATATATCGCTCCTACTCACTGCGTCAATTGCGGTGAATAAATACCTCTTGCTGGTTAAGCTTTATCACGAATAAACAGGGGCTATCTTCATGCGTATCAGCTCGATTCTTGCAGTCATCCTTGGTAATTTTCTCTTCGGTTGTGGTAATGCTGCACCTGAAGATGAAGACAATAAAGTATCAACCACTAAAGCTGAGGTATCAGTTGATCAAAAAACAAGTGGTGATGCTATATCTTCAGAACCTACGCATGCTTCACAAGAGATATCCAAACCCGTTCCTATTGTTACATACCCTGCTTATGTCACCGCATATGACATTCAAACGCCAGAAGATGAATTTTATTATCATCATCTAAAATTTCTCTGTGAAGGGTCTAACTTTACTGACTGGCCACTGGTCAAGTCATTAGTTGGCTTAGGGCAAGACTTCATTGATGCACCACAATGGGCCAGCATTGCTACAGAAGCCATATACACCTCAAATCAACCACGTGCAAAACCAATAACTGATATGGTTAATGAATGTGCTGAGATTCTCGGAATTGATGCCCCCGAAATATATATCAAAGGAGATAATGAACCAAATGCATATGTAGCAGGATTAAGTGCTCCCCACCATCTAGTTTTAACCTCAGGACTTCTTGACCTTTATGAAGAATCACCTGAAGAGCTTAGGTTCATTATCGGACATGAGCTAGGACATTTGAAAGCACAACATATTCGTACTCATTTTGTTGGCCGTATGTTCGTGCAATCAATAATTGGAGATGAAGCAGCAAAAGTATCCTTTGCTGATGATTTTATAGCCTCCCTCTCTGTTCACACTTTGTTGCATTGGTATCGTGAGTCGGAATACTCAGCAGACAGAGCTGGTCTTCTCTGTATTGGTGGTAATTTAAAAGTTGCCAAACAAGCATTGCTGCGACTAACTCATCAAACCAAACCTTCGAACAAGTTACTTGATCCTTTACATCCCGAATTTGATACAGATCTCGTTCTTGAAAAGCAGATGAGAATACGAGACCAACCATTTGTAAAAGTTTTTTACTATCTTAGACAGTTCCGTCATTCCCATCCTTTTATTCCAGAAAGATGTGCTGCTTTACAAACTTGGTCTTTATCCGCTGAATATCAAACAATTATGGAACGCAAGAGTAAACCATATTCTAAAAACAATCTGACGATTACTTCTCTCGAAATAAATAATATTCCCCTGACTGACACATACGTTCCCGGTGTTGATAGTGGCGAAACAGATCCATTCGTAAGAATTACTTATGCTGGCGAAAGCGTGACCACAGGATATATTGTGGATACGAAAGAAGCCACTTGGGACTCTTTATCTAAAACAGACCCTTTCCAAGATGGAGCAAACATTATCATTGAATTGTTTGACTATAACTCAGTGCTATCTAATAAACTTGTCGGGGCATGCCTTATTCCAATCAAAAGTGTGTCACCCGGTGAACATGAAGTAGTTACAGACTTACGGCTCGATATCCAAAAGAGATCAACAGTAGTCGAATTGCCAAAAGTGAAGATTAAATATAACTTGGCAAGTAAATAGATGAGCTTTGCTATCTTTTGATTATCAGAATGGTTTAACCGACGACAGCCATCAGTACCTGTTTATGGTGGTCGTTTCCTTGGTTTTGTCCATATTTCTGTATAGACTAAATTCCTGTGGTTGAGCAGACTGAACCCGTTGGGTCAGACGATCCACAAAGACTTTTTTATGAATCGGATTGAAGATGGCAGAAGGTACAATTAAGAGACTGACGGACAAAGGTTATGGCTTTATCGACACGGGGAGCGGCAAGGACTTATTCTTCCACTCGTCGAACGTCGAAGGGGTAAGCTACGATGATCTCTATGAAGGACAACGAGTTTCGTTCACCGAAGGACGTGGGCAGAAGGGGCCGATGGCGGAGAACGTTAAGCCGGTCTAAACACTGAAAACGTTTCAGAAAACAAAGAAGCCGACGAATTTCGTCGGCTTCTATTATTTAACATGCCCTTGCCTTGAAAGCCGATCACACCAACAATTCCAGTTCTTCAAAAATGATCTTGATATTGGCGAACCACAATGATCTTTCGTCTCTCCCAAAAGCTCAATCAGAAAATCAAAACTGGCACACTAGATGTCCTGCCTTTACATCAGAATCCATTTGCTGACTGGTCCTGCCACATTTTCCCAGCCAATCGTCGTCAGTACATTTTACTGAGTAATACTAAGTCACTTTATTCGTGCGTGATGGATGCCAAGGGGATCACAAATCAGAAGATATTTGTCGAAAGTGCCTTGAACGGCATTCGGGATTTCACCGCCGATGATTCTCATCAATGGGCGTTCAGGAAATTTATTGCTCCTGAAACTGAAACGGTTCAATTTGCGAAATCCTTGAATCGTTCTGTGACAAGCTCGATGAATCAACTGGTGGAATGTGCTCAGATCTTGCTGATAGAAGATCAGGTGCCACCACACGAAGTGGGCTTTAAGCTGAATGACTTTTTGCTGTCATCAATTGCTGAGACAAAGTCTGATGGATATGGCAGACCAGAAGATGCGTTTCGGAGGATGGTGGAATCGAGGAAAATAGAAGTAGCTGAATTAGCTCATAGAGAAGGCGAAGTGGTAGAATATGCTACAACATGGTTTGTTTACATTCTCAGATGTGTTGATGGATCATTTTATACTGGCATTACGACTGATTTGAACCGAAGGTGTGAGCAGCACAATGCAGGTACTGCTTCTCGCTATACCCGCAGTCGTCTCCCAGTCAGCATGGTGTACCATGAAATTCAAGCCAACCGAAGTTTAGCTTTAAAACGAGAGCTGGAAATTAAGGCGATGTCACGCAAGGCAAAAGAAGAGCTGATTAAGTCTGTGATGTGAGACTTTTAAATCTATGCAGACAAGACAATTAAGCTTTTGGGGAGTGGTATCATCTGACTTGTTTAGCAATTTTTCATTGTTTGATGTTGTATTCAGGTAAATACATTTCTAATGCGAAATCCTGCAATTGGGTATTGCTGCCTTCAATTTCATCACACCCTCTTTAGTGACTTTAGTTCCGGACAACCATAAGTTAATTAAATGAGTCAGCCCTTTGAAATGCACAAGCCCTGCATCACTAATGTCTGTGTTTACAAGGTTTAATGTTTCAAGATTAGTCAGCTCTTTAAGATGCACAAGTCCTGCATCAGCGATGTTGGTGGCTGCAAGATGCAATATGGTCAAATTGGTCAGCTCTTTCAAATGCACAAGCCCTGCATCAGTGACTCTGGTCAACCCAAGGTACAATTCGGTCAGACCGGTTAGACTTTTGAGATGCACAAGCCCTGCATCACTAATGTTTGTGTCTGCAAGGGTCAATGTTTCAAGATTAGTAAGCTCTTTCAGATGCACGAGCCCTGCATCAGCGATGTTGGTGTCTGCAAGATACAATAAGGTCAGATTGGTCAACCCTTTCAGATGCACAAGTCCTGCATCAGTGATGTTCGTCTCCCTAAGATCTAATGCGGTGAGATTGGTCAACCCTTTTAGATGCATTAGTCCTGCATCACTGACTTTTATATCGTAAAGCTCTATTTCGGTAAGGTTGTTCAGCCCTTTCAGATGCACAAGCCCCGCATCAGTGACTCTGGTCAACCCAAGGTGCAATTCGGTCAGACCGGTTAGACTTTTGAGATGCTCAAGTCCTGCATCACTGATGTCGGTCCCGCCAAGATCCAATGTCGTCAGACTGGTCAACTCTTCGAGATGCATTAGTCCTTTATCACTGACTTTGGTGCCCTCAAGTTTCAATGTGGTCAGGCTGGTCATATTTTTAAGATTTACAAGTCCTTCGTCAGCGACTTTAGTGTCCCCAATGTCTAATGTGTTTAGGTTGGTCAGCCCCCTAAGATAAATTAGTCCTGCGTCACTGACTTTAGTGCCAAAAAGGTTTAATGTGGTCAGATTAGTCAGGCCTTTCAGATGTATAAGTCCTGCGTCACTGATGTGGGTGTGTACAAGGTTTAATTTGGTCAGGTTGGTCAGGCTTTTGAGATGCACAAGACCTTCGTCACTGATGTTGGTGAAGTTAAGGTTCAATGTCGTCAGATTCTTCAGCTCTTTAAGATGCACAAGTCCTGCATCACTGATGTTGGTGTTTCTAAGACTCAAAGTGGTCAGACTGGTTAGATCTTTAAGATTTACAAGTCCTGAGTCACTGATGTTGCTGAAAGAAAATTCGACCTGAATGACATTGCCCGTGTCATTCAGGTCGAATTCCGCTCCAAGTGCCATGATCGCTTCGATTACCTTATTTTCAGAATCGATATCAGACTCTGGCTTGGGGGCAGATTCTGATTTGATAGAAGAGTCCGTGTTGGTGACAGTTTCCGTACTGGTAGCAGGTTCGTTCGTGTTTCCACACCCGCTACAGAACAGAAGCAAAATGAACGTGTTGATAATCTTCATGGAATATCGTTCTTGTGAAAAATGAGATGGACCGAACAAAGAAGCTTTTGCTCAATTCTGGACTTTGATATTACCACGGCGGAATATGACCGAAACTCAACTAGATCGCAAACAGGCAGTGGATAGTCATCCATGTGACGAAATCCACTTATCCCACGTTTTAAATACATTTCTAATGTGTAATCCTGCAATCGGGTATTGCTGCCTCCAATTTCATCACTCCCTCTTCCGTGACTTTAGTTCCGGACAACCATAAATTAATTAAATTTTTCAGCCCTCTGAACTGTAGAAGTCCTGCATCAGTGATATCTGTGTCTGCAAGGTTCAATGTTTCCAAATTTATCAGCTCTTTAAGATTCACAAGCCCCGCATCAGCGATGCTGTTGTCTGCAAGATGTAATGTGGTCAGCTTGCTCAACCCTTTCAGATGTACAAGTCCTGCATCAGTGATGTTGGTCTCGCTGAGATCTAATGCGGTGAGCTTAGTTAACCCTGTCAGATACATTAATCCTGCATTAGTAATGTTAGTTTTAGTAAGGAATAATGTGGTCAGATTTGTTAACCCTTTGATATGCATGAGTCCTGCATCACTGACTTTTACATCGTACAGCCATATTTCGGTCAGGTTGGTCAGTCCTTTCAGATGTTCAAGCCCTGCATCAGTGACTTTGGTTAACCCAAGGTTCAATTCGGTCAGACTGGTTAGACTTTTGAGATGCTCAAGTCCCGTGTTACTGACTTTAGTACCGTAGAGGTTCAAAGTCGACAGGTTGGTTAGCTCTGCAAGATTCACAATTCCTGTATCAGTGATGTCTGTGTTTGCAAGGTTCAATGTCATCAAATTACTCAGCTCTTTGAGATGTTTAAGTCCTGCGTCATTAACATTGGTGCCGTAAAGGTCCAATGAGGTAAGACTTGTCAACTCCTTGAGATGCTTTAGACCTGTATCACTAACGCTGGTGTCCGCAAGATTCAAGGTGTTCAGGCTGGTCAGATCTTTCAGATGTATAAGTCCTGCGTCGCTGACTTTGGTATCCCCAAGGTCTAATGTGTTCAGGTTGGTCAGATCCTTAAGATTCACAAGTCCTGCATCGCTGACTTCAGTACCGTAAAGGTTCAATGTCGTCAGATGATTCAGACCTTTCAGATGCACCAGCCCTGCGTCACTGATTTTAGCCTTCCAAAGGTTTAAAGTCGTCAGACTAGTCAGCCCTTTGAGATGCTCAAGTCCTGCATCACTAATATTGTTGCGTAAATAAAATTCGACCTGAACGCCATTGTCCGTGTCGTCACGTGTGATTATTCCCCCAAGTGCCTTGATCGATTCGATAGCCTTCTTTTCAGAATCGATATCAGGTTGCGGGGCGATAGCAGGTTGCGTGCTGGCAGCAGGTTCATTCGTGTTTCCACACCCACTACACAACAGAAGAAAAATGAAAGTGTTGAAAAACTTCATAGAATATCGTTCTTGTGAAAAATGAGATGGACCGAACAAAGAAGCTCAAAATCAATTCTGGATATTGAACACAGTCTTGGCAATATGCTACTTCTCAGTAATTCTCACCCACCACATCTCCCACATGCCTTCCCATCATTCGGTCCGCATAACCGACCACGTTTGGTGTTTTTGAAATATTCGCAGTTTTCGTTATGCCTTACATTGGAAGATGTGTTCAACCAGAACATTGTAGCTGGTGTGTTGCTTGGTCTTCTTTTCCTTGCCCGATACTCCCACGGAGGCAGTGGATTGGCATCAGCCCAGAGACCACGTTTCGCCTTGCGAGCTGATATCTCTAATTTAGCCAGTCGTTCCTCATCATTATATTTTTTGTAATGCCAAGCCCAACCGTCCTCGATCATCTTGGCATTGGCGTCTACCTTTCCCACCATGATTATGCCGAGAGTGCGACCATAGCGATCCTCGCCGGTCTTTTTGACCGTCACGGTTTTTCCGAAGACCATCTTTGACAATGCTTGCTTGGATTTTGTTCCAAAGCTCTGGCTCGATTCAGGTGCGTCAATTCCTTCTAACCGCACCTTGACCGTTTGATTGTTTACCAGCACCTTGATCGTGTCCCCATCAGTGACTCCAATCACTTTCCCTGTGAGAGTGCCAACAACCTTTGGTGGTGCCGCAAAGACAACCCCAAAGATGAGCATAGTTACCATGGCTGTGAAGTAACGCATACCGTTCTTTCTTATAAGGTAGCTCGATACAGGATGGGGGGGGAGAGAATTTTCCTGACATATCACGAGTTTATTTTAAATCAGGATGTTTCTCATCTTCTCTTGCGTCCGAGACTAATAGCTTGACATTATGCTTTTTGAATAGAGCAGTAAAAAATTCCTCGATTACATCTTTGCCGTTTTCCTCAGATAATTCAGCACCTCCGAAGCGATAAACCTCATAACCCAGAAGTCTTAGATCTCGATCTGCTTTTACCATGTCTGCATATTTAGCTGGAGATGCAATGTCACCATCTGAATAATGCTGTTTTCCATCAAGCTCAATTACAACTCTTTCATAAGATGAAAGTAAAATAAGAAAATCCATTCTCTGGCGTGGCAAACGTCTTTCATGAATTTGGGAAAATGTATAAGGGTCATAATGCAAATAGACCTGTGGTATTAATGCAGGTAATTGATCACCTAGTTTGCCATGAAATATCTCGAAATATGATCGGAAGAAGAGTATCTCAATAGGTGAATCTAATGACTCATTAAGTCGCCTATAAAGGGACTTTTCAACGGCTTTTGTCACCTCAACTTCAATCAATTCTGCATACCAATTAACCAGTTGAGTCCAAAGCAGCCCTTCTTTTGTAAATGGCTTGTCATAAACTAGACAAAATTCTTCATTCTTGATTAGTTTCAGATCATTATTAATAGCATCTGACAAAACAATTTCCGGTTTCGGACCTGTTGAGGCAAATATTAGATTTTTTGCTTTTCCTTCAAATCCAGTTCTGATTTTAGACAATCGATATGTTGGAAACCCTGAAATCAACTCAGACGAAGCGAGGACGTAGCCATCTAACTTTAAATCTGTGTTAAAGGCATCGACAAAATGTTTTTGGTCCGATTCAGTTCTGACCAAAGGGTGAACAGCCCATTCTAAAAGCTCTGCTAATTTCTGGTTCGACATGTCATATAATTGGTAACGTTCAACTTCATCTAAAAACGTAGTGCTCTCTTTGCCTGCATCATTTTCAGTTGAGTCAAATAGATCTTCGAAATAATAATTGCTGTGCCTTCTTGATAGATCTCCCCAGAGCTTGTTTGTAAATTCATTTAAAGTCAGTTTGCCCTCTATTGGAGGAAGATTATTGATAGATTCAAAGAGTTTTTGGCGTACTATTGGTGACAGTTGAAAGGGCTGAGAAGGATCAAAGTCTTCAATTTGTTTCTGTAGTGAATCATCAGGATATGTTTGTTGGACCCTTTTAGCTAAATCGACTAATTGATCTTCAGTCCATCCAGCAATTCGCCGTTCTATATATTTAGCTTTGCTTTTAAAAGATTCATCAGTATTACCTTGTGACAATCCGAATGATTCTGCAATACGAGGAAGATCGTTAGCACTTACACGGGAAAGGGTATTTGCAATTTCATAGATTAATACGCTTAAACCAGCCATACATCTTCCTGCAGAGAATTGCTCTCAGATCTGATTCATTTAGAAAACATCATTGTAAATGATTTAGTCATATTTAAATGTATCGCATATCATTTCGTTACAAGGTGGCTCGATACAAAACAGGATCAAGATTGCAAAGACTGCTGAGTGATCCATTCAGGATGAAGATTCGTGGGGATCTACCAAAATCAAACACCCGATAAAGATGGAATTGATCTGGAATGTCTTCTGAACACATAAGTTCATTCTGAGTTAAGAAGAATGGAAAGTATTTACCAAGACCAGTAGATTTCACTTCCAGCATTCTTTCAGAGTCTGTCGCTTCATCAAATGAAAGAATATCGAAGCCTAGTCCATCACCATATTCTTTAGATGCCCATACAACTTTCTGAGCCAGATCATCTCTTCCAGCCAGTTTCAGTCGGTGCTGTTCCAATTCGAAAACAAACTGTTCCCCAAGGTTTCCAAGTTTGCGATTCACTGCATCACGTTCTGCAAAATTGATTCTCTTACCCTTCCGAGAAAGCCACGGCTTAACTGATGGTTTGGGGGAAATGATTTTCTCAGGTGGGGCTTCTATGATTTTATTGATATTAGAAGAATCTATTTTCTTTGACTGTGTTGGATTCAGGACAGGTGAAGTATCGAAAAGTTTCATCAAGTGTGGGTTATTGTTTAGATACTCTTCAACGCCCTCTGCCAGAAGCTTCTGATAGTTACCCCGTGGTTTGTATCCATCGATGTATGGCAATCCTTGCTCGACCAGCACAGCACTGATGTTCTGATGTTTGAATTCCACTGAGCCTTTCGAACGATCTGATAATTGAGGAATCAGCAGATTTCTATGTTCGGTTTTGTCATATGACCAATTCTGTATCTCTGCAAAGAGCATCGCAAAATAATCATTGATGATGAGCTGGACCTCTTTTTCAGACCATTTTTGCCTTGGTTTAGAAGATTCGGTCATATCGATTTAGTACCTAGATGAATCCCTCTCACAGGTGCTTGCCCCTGTTCTGATTTTTGTATAGAATTGTAATCTTGTCTACCTGTTTAGGCAATGAAGTGTAATCACTGAACAAGAATGCCGAAATCATTAAACAGGGCACAAAACAGCATAAATCCATGCAGCAAAACCTTGTTCAGTTCTTTCGTCCAAAGTGCCTTTAAGGGCAAACTCTGAGAAAGAAAAGTGGACATGTTAGAACTTTCGCTGACACGATTTATCGACTTTACCTTAAAAAGTGGGACGCCGAAAATCACGTCGCTCCGACAAACCAAAAAGCAGTCACTCGAAGAATACTCTATAGCCTCGGATTACTACAAACAGATCCGAGAAGCTATCGTGAAACATCACAAGAATTCGAAGCCCTATTCTGACGTAGAGGCTTTTGCGAAGTCCATCACGAATAAGAGTAAGCAAGAAAACTACCCACTACTGGCCCAAGGATATAAGAAGTTTCTCGGCAAGAAACAAATCAAGTGGTTTAAACCACCACAGCAGGATTGGTCCGCGAACGGGGTCAGTGTTTCCATAAA
Source organism: Gimesia chilikensis (assembly GCF_008329715.1). Classification (GTDB taxonomy): domain Bacteria; phylum Planctomycetota; class Planctomycetia; order Planctomycetales; family Planctomycetaceae; genus Gimesia; species Gimesia chilikensis. The sequence continues at coordinate 309,093 of NZ_VTSR01000007.1, forward strand.
CCCTGAGTTGGGTCTGGAGTTCAACGGAGCACGGCACGTTATCAAAATGTACTTCAAGGCAGACCCTTTCAGGAAGCAAGAGGTTAAAGCAATCTTATCATTGATGGATGCCGTCCTGCAAACACCAAAAAAGACGTTCACAATGGGAGTGCTTGATGTCCGCAACGGTAAACTGCATACAGATGAATCACCCGATCCTACCCTCCTTGCATTGATGAATGGCGAGACTGCTGCAATCGCAGCCATGTGGCCGTCTCTGTAAATACCCAACGAACTGTAACAGGTCTCTGATTGCCATAATGAGCACAGAAAATAACTTACACGAAGCTGAGTCCCTTTCACTCCGGCTTCGGACGCCTGAATCCACGGCAGACGCAGCAGCAGTCATATCGATGCTACATGCACTCGTCGTGATCATTGAGGAAACAAATGAGAGAGTAGGCGATGGGAGGGAAATCTCTATTCGGGTTCGGCCATTCGAAGAAGGTAGTCTTGAGATTCCGTTTGATATAATTCTTTATGGCGGTGCGGGACTATTAGCAGTTAACTCAGTCATTTCCCAGATTCTCAAAACGGTTCAACAGGCGATTGATCTAAAGAAGTCCCTGAAGGGGATACCTCCAGAGAAGTTGCCGGATGAGAGTGATGAGCAAGTCGTCAACATAAATAATTCAGGAGACAATGTTGTCATAAAGATAGCTCATAATCGGCAAGTATCTACGGCCTTTCATCAAGCATTTATTGAAGTCGAGAAGGACAAGACGATCGACAGCGTACAGCTCGTCGACAACACTACGCATGAAGAAATCGTAAATATTTCAAGACAGGAATTTTCATTTTTTAAGTATCCTGAACTCACCGACCAAGGTGAATTACCAGAGGAAAGGATACGCGGAGAGCAATCCACGCTCATTGTTCACTCGCCAGTTTTGGCAGGTAAAGCTAAGTGGAAATTCATTTACGAAGGTGTAGTTATCTCCGCGTTGATGGCTGATGAATCATTTATTGAACGGGTACGTAAACGAGCTGAACAGTTTGGAGCTGGAGACCGCTTAGATGTAGATCTGGAAATTGGTGAGAAGTATGACGACACAACTTCTGCTTATCGTCGAACTGGAAAGTATGTCGTCAGTAAGGTGCTGAAGCACTCGCCGCCTCCTCCGAAACAAAAGCAAAAGGATCTTTTTGGCCAATAGAAACTAGCCTTGTTCCGGGCCACAGATATCAGTGATAATTAAACCGAAGAAATGAAATCACAGAAGCTTCAACTGGTTGTTCCTGTTCCTTTGATTGAAACTTACTCAAAAAGATAGCAGGGATGGCTGATGAATTTCCGGGAGTTTCTTGATGTGGTGAAACGTCGACAGGAAAAGTAGGATCAGAAGAATGTCTATCTAAAATATGAGTTTAGGATTCTTTCAATAGTTCTAAACTAAAAGGAGGGTTTTATTTAGGACCTTCTAAGACAATCTTATAAAGCTTTAGTATCTACAAGGGTAAAAAATGGCCAGTGAACAGACGGGAGATTTCAATACATCACGATCTTCAAATGTCGCCAAGGACATTCAGGACATATATGCTCTTGTCGACCATCTTGAATCACTCTTTCCGGGTCGACACTTTACTCCAGATGGTCATATGGTTGGGAGCATTGGCGAAGTTTTAGCAGAAGAACAATATGATCTTGAACTTTATGAAGCAAGTGAGCCCTTACATGATGCAATTTCCAAATGCGGAAGAGAAGTTCAGATTAAGGCGACACAATCAAGCAGAATTGCTCTTAGAGGAGATCGAGCCCCCGAGCATCCAATTGTACTTTCTTTGAATGCAGACGGGAGAACAGCCGAAGTATTCAATGGCCCGGCCAACTTGCATGGGAGAATGCTGGAGCTGTTCAACGAAACGGACAGAAACCAATTAGCCTAAGTCGACTCCGCAGTCTCATGTCACAAATCCCCAAAGAACAACGATTAGTAAACTCTGATCAGGTAATCATGGATGTGACCTCCGAAAATAAATCTCCATCACTTACTGATATCGAAAACATAATTAGTAATATTTCTGATCGCTGTGAAGGCCTTGTAACTAATGGGCAACGAGATGAAATAATTAACGAGCGAGTCCTTCATCACATGTTTTCGTGGGAAGTCGGTCAGTGGTTTACTAGGCATGGATGTGGATTATGGGATGACATCATATTACAACCTGAACATCCTACATCGCTAAAATATCTCAAAGATAAAATAAACCTCAATGATGCACAAGAAACTATCCAGCATTCTATTGGTCAAGGAACGTCTGGTAATTTTGATTTTGTGCTGAATGGTGCACCACCAGTATGTCTTGAATGGAAAGGCCCTAAGCTTTTCAGTGAGAAAGGAGCTGTTGAAGTTCTTCTCAAGCTTCTTTCAGAACCTTCTGAATCTCTAAAAATCTTTGCTGGCATTTTCACGAGTAGCACAACAGGTAAATATAATCATATCGAAACAGCTCACAATCGTTTAAAGAATGCATTAGATTTTGTAGAAAGAGTGCTTGGGATTCATGTAAATCAATCTTCGAATTTATACTGCTATCTGGTAACAATACCCGATTCAGGATCTAGGCGAATCCATTGGGGAAATATTACGGGATGAATTATAAAATAAACCTCTCTTATCAAGAATTAGGCTTAGCCTGATTGAACCTTAACACATTCCTCAATCGTATTCATTAAGATCTTTGATGGATCATGGTTTGATTGCACTCCATAAATCGCCAACAGTGATCTGGCACGAGTCATCGCCACATATAAGTTGTTGGCAAGAATTTCTCCATCTCCAGTCACATATTGATCCACACATGGAATCAATACGACTTCTGACTCATACCCTTTGTAAGAATGCGAAGTTGTCACTACCAGCGTATTCGGTCGCCTTTCAAATGCCCGATTCGTCTGAACTGATAATTCCACTTCAATCTCAGACAACAGTGGTCCTAACTTGGATTCAAGAATTTGGACGACATATTTAGAATTGTAGATCAGGCAGATATCACATGGTGAGATCTGCTCGACTGTAATCAAATGCTTTAAATGCCTGAAAATAGCGTCCAGTTCAGTCTGTCGATCATCAAATGAATGAAAAATTGGATTGGGCCCGCCTATCTGGTTGTATTTGATTTTCAACCATTCTTTTGATCCATTCTGAGTTCGTTCCATCAAACCCATATCGATCAACTCCTGCTGATCTTGTCTTTTATCCTTCGGAGTGAGTCGATCAAGAATGTTGACAGCGAGTTCTGTAATTGGCGTGGTCGAACGGAAACTCTCACGCATTATTGTAGAACGACCACGCATATCCAAACCGAATTCTGTCCATTTAGGTGTTTTGCGACCGTAAATGTTCTGGGCATTGTCGTAGAAGATGTGTGCGGAACGACTGTTGGGGTCTTCTGAATCAGTTTGTTCGACCAGAGAAAGCAACAGCTTCAACGTAGATGGCCCCATATCCTGTGCCTCATCGATGAATAAGGCAGAACAGCATGGGAGCATCTCTGATTTGTCATAGCAATTCAGAAATTCTTCCGCTGCTCGGTCATAATCGAACTCGAATCGATTCATGGTCAATGAAGCAATAGGGAGAATTTCCTTGAGAACATCTCTCACATGCAAAAGAGAAACCGATTCCCATGGAAAGTCACTTCGATCAAATAGCTCGCCTGCTGATAGAGATCTCCACGCTGACTCGACTGATTCTCGCAATAGTTTATGCAAAGATCGATTTGCGTAGACTGCCCATACATGGAAATCCTTCGTGTCGCTCATCCGTTTAACAGTTTTGGCCAGCCAGTTACAAAGGACAATTGATTTTCCACTTCCGGCCACTCCACGTACAAGACGAGGTTTCCCATCCAGTTTTAAGTTTGCGAGTCTCTGTTGCTCTTCGGAAAGAATTGGTTTCATTGACTGGCGTCTGGAGATCTGCCCCCCAAGCGTACTATCCGCCCCCTGCTCTATTTGTGCTGATGAAACATGATTGGTAAGTTGAGTATTAACCGCTTTGAGATCGACTTTTTGCCAGCAAACTGTGCCACCCTGCTGGACCAGTATGCTTGGAGTCAATGCCGCAGAAAGAGATTTCAGATAGGGCTCTTCCATCTCACTCCTACTGGCCAGAACAATGGCAGCTTCTCGTGCTCGGCTCAACGCCACATTCACCAGCCGTTTCCATTCTTCGTATGGCCAACTGTAACTACTGGCATTTACGGTATCGAAAATGACGATGTCAGCCTCTGTCCCCTGCTGACTGTGAACTGTTGACGCTTCCCAGTTAGGAAGATTCAATTGTGATAACAGCTTCGAAATGGATTGAGCCTGTGCCTTGAATGGAGAAATAAACAATCCTTTCGATTGCCTGACAGAAGCGTCTGAAAACAGTTTTAGTAGGATATCAGGTGTAATGGATCTCATCCAACTGTTGTTTCCCGGCCCCCTCTTTGCACGAATCGACACAAGATCCGAATCTTCTTTATCAAGAACGTACCAGATTGCTCTGGAGTAATCTGAAATAAAGTTTGGTAGAGTTGATCTCCTGTCATTAGTTTCCTTAGCTGTTTTCAGAAACCCATCATATTGGTAATTCGAAACGATTTTACAAACGTCTGGGTGCATCCTTCTCTGTTCTGACAGTACATGGACTGCTGGTGGTGTTTCTTCTATTTCGTCCAGATGACTTAGACCACTGCTGGCCAACCATGTCTGTTGCCGGGTTGTCAGAATTCTGGAAATACGACTGATCGGGGCTAATTGTTTTGAATCACCAACCAGTACAACACGTTTAGCAGCGAGCAATGACAATGCAGCGACCGCTGCTCGTGATATCAAGCCTGCTTCATCAATGAAGATTGTTGTGAATGGTGCTGCATCATTTTCAATCATTTTCCTGATAGTGGAATCGTTCAGAAAACTCATCGCTTTGAAAGCTGTTGAAATGACAACTCTCACATCTGGATCGCAAAATATGAGCTTGCTCTGATCGTTTGTTTTCGACCTCAGTTCTGATATTTGCTTTCTGGCAAATGCTTTATCATCTGATGATTCAGTAGATTTCAGTTCCTGTGTTAGCTTTTCAACTTTTGAAAGCAATTCTGACTCAGTGCCTTCAAGCATCTCTTCCAGATTGGATTCTTTGAAAGTATGAGCCGAGGCCCCTTTGCCAATTCGAAGTATCTCACCATTTTCCAAATATGATGATTCTCGTTCTTTTATTGCATTCCCAATCGAGAGGGCGACAGCGTCAGTTGCTCGATTGGTGGTTGAAACAACAAGAATACGTTCTGTTTGATCATCTAATATTGATGCAATTTGCAATCCAGTGATGAAAGTCTTACCCGTTCCCGGTGGCCCCCACAAAATACTCCAAGAGTGCTTCCACCAGTTTTTTAAATGTGAAAGCCCTTCTGAACCTGATTCTGCAATCTGGGGATGAATATTACCTTTAGTTGCCTCTAATCTCGAAGGTAGTTCTTTCCTGACTTCTTCAAATCCCGGTTCGTTATAGACTGCATCGAGAACTGACATGAATTCGAAAGGCCGAACAAAGAAAGCTCCTGCGTGTGGAGGATGCTCTGAATCTTCCAGTGTAATGAATAGGCAGTTATTCTGCTCATCGACTTCTACTATTTCGCCAGCCCAGATAGCATCGTTTTCGTGAGCGATATTCTGATGATAGGAATCAGGAGAATCTTCATTGTCAACGAGTGATTGGGGTCGAAATGCAAAGGCCCCCTCCCACGTCCAGTCGGACTCAAGCGAAACATCCAAGTGAATAGCGTAAACAGTTCCTCGCCCCTGCTCGGACAGGACGCTGATCTCTTTGCAATGGAGTCTACGCAACTCTCCTTCTTTTTTGAACTCCTGTCTGACAGCATAACTGGCGTCATCCAGAATCGATGCATCTACTGTCGATAATCCCAGTTCTGAACTGAATCTGACAGGTTGAAAATTGGGGAGATCATTTGATTCAGCGATTTCTGAATCGTCTCTTAGGTCCGCATCCATGTTTAGCCCACAATTGGTATCTATGTTGTAAAAATCCATGGATTTAAATGTGTACATTTACATCTTTTTGGTGTAATTTGATGCAACCAGCCATGGTATACATAACAATCCCTTGGCACAATTGTATTCATACAAATTGAAGCTCAATTATTTGCTGTTAAACAGGTGGCAATGTGATTACGAGCTGAGTGTTTTAGTTTAAGCCGAAGTGTTATCGGCTAGTCTTTGTTACATTTCGTGGTCGCGAACTTCAAAAGGGGCAAAACATGAGCGGCATCTGGATGGCTTACTTAATCACATTTGGTTGGGCATTAGTTGGTTCAGTCTCTATGGGGCTGGGAATTATCATCGCCATCAAAATGTTTGATTTCACTCTTCGTAATGTGTTTGAGTGGGAACTGTTATCTAATGAGTGAAGAACAAAAGCAGAGACCAACAGCCAACTTGTTATATTTCTCACCGCAGCATTGGGGAGAGGTGGAACGATTTACAAAATTTTGGAATACAACATACTCATTCAATAGACTGAGTCAAAAACGCTTGCGAGGAATACTTGGGCATTTCAACAAGGCATCCCATCTATTTCAGATTGCTAAACGACTCGAACCAAGTCTTGAAATCGATGAAAAACACTTACAGGAACATGGCTTTAGCCCCGCACATAATGCAAAAGAGTTGGCTGCTATTATTGAATCTATATTTTGCGAACAATATTCAACCCTCGATTGTTCCCGATTTGTATTGCATTCCATATATCCCAATCATAAAGGGATTAAAAAAAGTACACGAGCAACTTTTCAGAATGCTTATGAATCAAAAATTGATAATCGAGTTCCTGAAACGATAATTAAAGCCCTTGCAAGAACAGAAGACTGGTATCCAGAATTGTTGAGACTACGCGATGAAATTACACATTCAAATGTTGGTTACGCTCATCGAGACAAAGAGACTGGCCTTATCTGCTATTTACACGATGGTTTAGGTACTCCAAACAGGAGTTTAGTGATTGAGGATACATTCCATGAAATTGAAAAGTATTTTGAATTAATAAATCAATTTCTCGGTGTGGTCTTCCAAGAGTTAAATCGTACTCTCATCGATAATCCAATCGATCAAATATGTGGAATATTTGGTGGACGAGTATATCAACGAAAAGTATCTCCAAGTGAGGCCATTGATTTTGGTGGCGGTGAATGCATTTCATTTAAATGGTTCGATCTCGAAGAGAATCCAAATTGTCCGCTGAAAGATAATTGTACGGCATACACAAGGGCTAAAGGAGATCCACCTTCTCATGGATGAACAACGGTTTCAGATACTTTCTCTTGACGGAGGTGGGATCAAAGGACTCTTCTCAGCAGCAGTTCTTGCTGCTATTGAAGAAGATTTGGAAATCAATGTAGTCGATCGCTTCGATTTGATAACAGGAACATCCACAGGCGGAATTATTGCTCTCGGTCTTGGTATCGGAATGCGACCGCGTGAAATCGTCGAATTCTATATCTCGAAAGGCCCTGCAATCTTCAACAAGATGTGGGGACTCCGTTGGTGGCAGCATTGGATTCGTCGCAAGTATTCTCAGACACCGCTTAGGAACGCTTTAGAGTCATGCTTCAACGACAAACTTCTCGGTGATTGTACAAAGCGTATTGTGATTCCGTCATTCAGCGTAGGTGATGACGATGTTTATCTTTTTCGTACTCCCCATGACAAACGACTTCGACGCGACAAAAAAGTTCCTCTGTGGAAAATTGCATTAGCCACCAGTGCAGCCCCAACATTCTTCCCAAGTTGCAGGCATGTTGACCGTTTACGGCTGATTGACGGCGGAGTGTGGGCAAACAATCCATCTATGGTGGGCGTCGTCGAAGCGTACGGAACTCTTGGTGTTCCACTGAATGCGATCAAAGTATTCAGTATTGGCACGACGGATGCTTTAGCCAGTCGCAAGAAGCGATTGGACTGGGGAGGTAAGCTGCCTTGGGTGACTGGCAACGATGCTGTTGACATCATCATGCGAGGTCAAAGTATTGGCGTTAACAACCAAACCAAGTTCCTGCTTGGTCAGAATAATGTCATTCGTTGGGATCCCAAAGTCGCGGCCAGCGATTTTTCATTGGATAGTGTCGGTAAGGTTGATGCGTTGATTGCTAAGGCCGCTCACTATAGTCGAATTCATATACCTAAGTTCGAGGAAGTCTTCGCCGATCATATTGCAGAAGAATTCATACCAATCAAATCGTAACGATCATTTATAAAGGTATTTATAGAGATGGTGATGAAGGAAGATCTAAGCAAATTCTTGCGGGCGGTTGCAGACGATCTTGATATTCCGGGACACTTGTATGAAGACGCGGTACTCAAGTATACGGATGTTGGTGAGTGGTTAGCTCAAGAGGATTCAGAGTTGGCACAGTATGAACCGGACATTTATCCACAAGGCTCCTTTCGGCTAGGAACGATGATAAGGCCGATTAACGACGCCGAAGAGTACGATATTGATCTCGTCTGTCACTTGAAGATTAAGAAGGAAAATACGACCCAAAAGGAATTAAAGGATCGCGTCGGAAAGCGACTCAAGGCACGAGAGGATATCGAGGAAATCCTGAATGAGTCGCGTCGATGTTGGGTGCTCGATTATCCTGAACCATTTCACATGGATGTACTACCGGTGATCCCCAATATCGATCAGCTACCTAACGGTATTCTATTAACTGATACTGAATTACACCTATGGCAGTTTAGTAATCCTATCGATTACGCTGAGTGGTTCAAGGAACAAATGAAAGTTGTGCTCAGGGAGAAACGTGCAGCATACGCCAAGCGGTATCAGATGAGCATCGAAGAAGTTCCAGAATATGAAGTAAAAACCCCGCTACAACGAGTCGTCCAGATTTTAAAGCGACACCGTGACATTTACTTTGAGTATGATCTGGAAAACCGACCAATTTCGATCATTATCACGACACTGGCGGCAAAAGCATATGCAAATCAGCCCGATCTATATGAAGCCCTCATAAGTGTCGCGACACGAATGCATGAGTACATTGAGAAACGTGAAAATGATGAGTGGTGGGTTGAGAACCCGGTAGAAGAGGGCGAGAACTTCGCTCACAAATGGAATGAATATCCTAAACGCCGAGAGGCATTTTTAAATTGGTTGAACAAAGTTCGCGATGACTTCATCAGTGCATCTCAGACTGAGTCACTAACGAAAACGGCAGCAGCTCTATCACCAACACTGGGTCGCAGTGTAGTTTCACGGGTAGCTTCAAGTCTTGGTATTCAATCAAATATACGGTCACCAAGACCAGCAATCCGAAGTATTATAGTTCCTAAATTAGATGACATTATTGATCACTGCTTACCTCCTGATTTTCATGAGAATTTGCTTGTAAATGCAAAGGTAGAAATAAAAGGGGATGTCTATCGTCGCATAGGCGGAAAATATTTATGGAAATTGACTGATCATACAGTGCCTAAGAAAATTGCGATTAAATTTGTAGCTGAAACTAACGTCCAACCTCCTTATGAGGTTCGTTGGCAGGTAGTTAACACAGGAGAGGAAGCTCGCTCAGCAGATTGCTTACGCGGTGGGTTTGATCCAATGCCAAACGACTCTGGCAATATTCGATGGGAGGAAACTGAATATGCAGGAACCCATTGGATTGAAGCTTTTATTATCAAGGACGGAGAGTGTGTTGCTCGTTCTTCTCCGTTATATGTTCGTGTTCGTAGACAATCTTGAAAAATATCGCAAAATGTGTCATTTGAAAATGCAGCAAAGCAACTTTTGAAATGAAAAAATAATTGATTCCGTTTTAGCGTGGCGATTTCATAAAACTACGAGTTGCTTTCAAAAGATCATCACGTATTTCTTCATCTTCCAGAAACTTTTGAATGACTTCTCTTTCAATAGATGGAGATTCATCTTCCACTAGAAGGCGTCGAACCAAATCGTTTAGATCAGACGCATCATTTTCAATCAAATCACTTCTATCGACTGGATCTAAATGATCTTTCAGACGCTCCCAAAACACATTCGAGTGTATCTGATTCAGAATATCCTGATACTCTGTTGGAGTGACTTCTGACATTTCTGTTCTCCCTGTTGGGCTGACAAATCATTTGTAAATGGGCGACAATTCCATAGTCCTCATATAAATTTCATTCCACTCATTCGATTCGCTTTCCCTACAAAATATCTCAGAAACAGCATTTAGACTTTCTGGTATTTCAACAGCGTATTGTTGAAACCAAAGCCTTTATTTTCCAATACTCAGTCTCGTAGATCTGAAATGCTTGTTGGCTAGTTCGCCAAAGGTTAAGCCCCGCAATTCTACAGAACGAATTCAGTGGTCCCAGTAGTGGATGGGAAATTCAACAGCTAAGAAATGTATTAAATGTTCATTAAATTCATCAATGAACTTACAGGACTGTTTACTGGACGAAAAAACACAGTAATCTAGTATATGTGCATTGCACATGTGTGTACATTCCCTTTTTTCCTCTGGAGGTCCGAATGTTACGTTTAGCCACTGTTATTTCGTTGCTTTTGCTAATCGCTCTCCCTGTTTGTGCTGACGAGATTGCTCCCGGAAAATACGGAAGTGAGCTTAGAAGGATTTTAAGAACCGACTACAAGCCAACTAGAACCTTCTCATACAGAGAAGCACGCGAAGAGATGTTTTCCAAGATTGATAATGAGGATGGAAAAGTACGACTGGTTTACACTGGCAGTATTTATCCAACGACTGGGATACCTAACCATCAAATCGTGAATACAGAGCACACATGGGCTCAATCAAAGTTTCGTAACGGTACAAATAAGAATCAGATGAAAACTGATTTGCATCATCTCTTTCCTACATGGAATTCAGTAAATGGAGAACGTGGTAATTATCCCTTTGGCGAAATAGTCGATAGTGAAACTGAAAAATGGTGGAACGACAAAGATGATACTACAGGCATTCCTTCTTCGAATATCGACGATTACAGCGAATCGGTTTCTGGGCTCTTCGAACCGAGAGAAGACCACAAAGGAAATGTTGCTCGGGCATTATTTTATTTTTACACAATGTATGAAGAACGGAATATCAATTTAGCTTGGTTTAGGCCGCAGATTCCAACCCTGATGCAGTGGCATATGAACGATCCGGCGGATGAGAAGGAAAAGAAACGAAGCGAAATGATCAAAGCGTTCCAAGGGAATGCCAATCCGTTTGTGCTGGATGAAACATTAGTGTCACGAATTTTTGCTACGGACAGTAATGACTCCGCTCCAAATTCTGGATCTACCCCTCGGTCTTTATTGTCAATGTCAAGAAGAGATAATTTGGACGTTGAAAACCGTTTCGAGGCAGCTAACTCTGTCGAAGAAACAGAGAATCGAGAATTTAATTTGTTCCCCTTCGAACATTCAAATCTCAATAGAAGGGTAAGAGACACCAATGCATCTCCTTCATTTGATAATGAAACTTCAAATCCATCAGATAATGAAATTCGAATTGCTACATTCAATATTGCTAATTTGGGTGCGAATGATGAACACAACCGTTCCCTCATCACGATTACAAATATTCTATTAAAGACAAATGCTGATTTAATATGCTTACAGGAAGTTCAGCCTAATTCTTATGGTAAAGATCAGGTACAACGTATTAGGGAACTTCTGAATAAAGCCGCTGAATTCTATGGAACAAAATATTATTACTATCGAATCTCTGAGCGTGATGAAGGAGATGAAGTAACTGCATTTTTATGGCGAAAGCCGGTTGAAATCAAATCAAGTATAGATTCACTTCCACATGACCCTGACCATGATAATGATGGAAAACGAACATTTCAGCGAGTTCCCCAAATGGCGAAATTCAAGGCTGGAAATTTCGATTTCATTGTCGTGAATTGCCATCTCTACACAAAACCTCATGGAAATAGTTCCGAAGGTAGAATTGTTGAAAATGCTCAAATTTCAGATTGGTTGAAAAAGGTAGCGTCTAATCCAACAGAGAAAGATGTCATTCTGGTTGGAGATCTTAATCGACATCTTGGAGCTGATGGCGATAAAGCATGGAAAGCACTCATGATCAATAACCATCAGCAGTTTTATCGCTTTCCTCTTTTGGAAGCGATAAAGCGGGATAATCAATCCTTCAACCCATTATATCACCGACTCGCTCCATCTGATAAATATAGTACGACGGCATCACAATCTCGCAATATTTATGATCAGGTCATAATTTCAAAAGGAGCCTATGACGAATTCAAAGCCAATCCAAAATTTGGTGAAGATGTTGGGATAATTGATTTTGATAACGACAAGAGGTTTGAATGGTTTGCCCACGATTATCGTTTAACCTCGGAATATTTAAGCGATCACCGTCCAGTATGGATCGATCTGAAATATACAGGTGATGATGACGACTAACTCAAGGAGCAATTCTGTCTTTCGTGTTTATTAATTCATTCTGTAAAAGAAAGACTAGGCCATGATTAAGTTTCGTAACTGGTTCTTTGTTGTATTCTTCATTACTCTAGTTCGGCCTGTATTTGGCCAAGGAGGCTACAATGATGATCGTGTCATGATGCAGGGATTCATGTGGGAGTCGCATCAGGATGGACAACAAACGGGAGAGGGAGGATTCCAATATGTCGTTCACTGGAGGGAGAAATGGTATGACCATGTTCGTAGTAAAGCTTCAGAATTGGCGGATGCAAAAATAGATTTGATTTGGCTCCCTCCCCCTTCACAAGGAGAAGGAGCAGGTTATCATCCACAACAATACAATGACTTTGATAACAACTACGGCAGTTTAGACGAACATCGTCAGCTTATTCATACCCTGCTCCAAAAAGGTATTGAGCCAGTAGCCGATCTGGTTATCAACCACAGAAATGGTACAGGCGGCTGGGCTACTTTCAAAAATCCAAATTGGCCCTCAAAATATATTTGCTCTAATGATGAGTTTTGGTTTCAGGATCCATCAAATTTACCGTCTGCAGATGATCGAGCTATTCTGTTAGCTGGAGACAAAGGAAACCCTGATTATACTGGTTCAAATTATCCCAACTGGCATGGTGCCAGAGATCTCGATCATCAGAACGCCTCTCTTCGCACTGAAATCAAAGCCTATCTGAAAAAGTTGAGGAACTTTGGATATCGTGGCTGGCGATATGACATGGTAAAAGGATTTGATCCAAAATACGTTTCGGAATACGACTTCGATTCACAACCGACCTTTGCTGTCGGTGAATTCTGGGATAGCAATCCACTTCGTCTTTCAGAATGGATTGATGGCACCAAAATGACAGGGCAACCAGACCCAGCTCTAAAAGCCTGCTCTGCTTTTGATTTCGCTACATTTGAACTTCTGCGTCATCACATCAACTCTGGAGAATATGATCATCTTCCTGCCATAGCATTTAAGGATGGTGTTTCCGATGGTCTTATTGCTGTTAATAAAAATAAGTCTGTTACATTTCTCGAAAACCATGATACCGGTTTTCCTCAGAAACAATTCGACTCCTTTCCGAATAATGAAAAAGTTCTGCAGGGCTATGCGTTCATTTTAACCCATCCCGGAGTCCCCTGTATTTATTGGAAACACTATTTTGACTGGGGACATGGGGAGAAGATCAAGGCACTTGTCAGAGCCAGAAAATATGCGGGAGTTCACAGTGGTAGCTACATTAAAACAGAGAAACATGGCAACAACTATGTAGCAATCGTAGGAGATAAACCAGAAGAAAGTAGTACCTTGATTGTTAAAATTGGCTATGGACTTGAGTTCAAGCCTGATGAAAATGTCTGGAGACTCGAAACGTTTGGAAACGGGTACGCTGTATGGGTCAGAAAATCAAAGAAAGATTCTACTAAAGATAATGTAGATGCTACTAAGCCTGCTTTACCTTTTCCTTGAGTGGTGTAATTCCAGAGGACCACCCCTTGCTTAGAAGTGAAGAATATTGATTCTGATTGTGGCGTATCCAGAGATAAAACTAAATTCAGGAATGATAATTCATTTATTGTTAGTGTCAGAAAGCAATCTGTGAAATGATGATTTATTGGATGCCTTATTGTAGGCTTTCATTCGCCTCTTACGGCCATACTGAATTACAAATTGGAAGTGCAATTATATTTGAAGATTCAGACGAGAACTGGCGGGGCCGACTCGGAGTAGAACGTCCTGAACATTTAAAAATTCATCGTGGATTTCCTCGAATAAATTCCGAGGTTGCCGGTAGTTATTTGTATGGAACAATTATCCACAGTGAGGATGAGGAATATCTGAGAAAACACATAGATGAAATTGTTGCGATCTTATATTTCCTATGTGATAGAACCAAATATGGAATACCTTCCGAGTGCTTCACATATCACTTATTAAATATTAATCAATCAGAAACACAAGATAGCAGCCTCGTTTCATACTGGACTAAGCATGGCGACATTCTTGAATCATCTAAGAGCTTAATTCTTTTCCCTCCCCTTCCAGTTCGAGGGAAGCTTGGACAACATCAGGTCTTTCAAGATTCAAGTTATAACATCGCACTTCTGAATCGATTTAATCTTGATCCATATGACAGATTAGTTGTAGCAGTTCGCCAATATTTTCGTACTCAATTTTCTGATATTTTTACCTCGCCCCCATTTGAGGACTTTGCATTATATTGTGCTGCGATAGAAGCAGCCCTCGACATTGACGCAATGCAACGAGGTGTAGGTGAGCGATTTGCTGAAATGCTATGCGATATCTACGGGAATGAAAATAACATCAACGAATTCTTCTATGGCCTTTATGCTGCACGTTCTCTGTACGTACATGGCGTTTCGTCAGACCATTCAAAAGAAAACCATGAGCGGAACACACAAGCATATAAATTTTTCATGTCTTCTCGTATAAAGCTAACATTACTTCGCTTAATTACGAGGGATATCATCTGTCAACAATTAGATCCAGATAACAAGAATCTTAGATGGCTGTTAAACAATTCCGCTGCGTCATTACTCCGTAAAGTATTACATTCTGATGAGATTTGGGCAGAAGTTCGATCAGTTCTAACACAACAAAATGCCGCGGACGCTATAGAACGCATGTCGGCGGAGGAATTCAAATCACTCGAATATCTTATAGAAAGAATGGAAAGTGAATTTGACTGGCAGTGTTTAAGGGAGAACGTTAATGAGAACTGTATTTATCAATCGATAATTACATGTGCCATTCTGATTAGCAGAATTACCAATTCTACTGGCGAAATTTACAAACAGATTTGTTCTTTAGCTGAGGCGGCTGATGGTCGAGACAAAAATGCTATTTGCAAATGGATTATACGTGATCCTTGGATGAATAACATCCATCAAGCAGGGGATCGATTGAGTGTTTATCAAAGGATCGTTCGAAAAATCTCAAACTACTTCTGCCCAGAACTAGATTTTGATCAATGACTTTTAATTCTATCCTTGTGGCATTTCATTAGTAATCAGTTCTATGGCCCCGATATCACATCAGCTCCTGAAACGCAGAGAGAGCAGTGATACTCATCATTGCACTACAGCCTCAAGACCATTTATCACAATCTGGCTTATACAAAAGTGAATTGATGAAATCATGACTAATAAACTCAAGACTCTCTTAAATACATTTGGCCTCAATTTTCAGGATTGGTACGAATTTACAAGATATATCATAAAAAAAGAAAAAGAGCGAGGCACTTGGAATCCAGAAATCTTAGGCACTTGGGTAGACACCTTGTCAATTTTCTATGCTCTCGAAAGTTGTAAATCTGTCGTAGGTGAAAATAATACTTGCCGTTTTTCAAAACGTGCATTAAGCAAGAAAGACTTAAATACATTGTTATGGCACCTAAATCATAATAGGGCTGTACGCTATAGGAGGGGAAGCAAATCAAAAATAAACTACGTCAAAGAAGTAGGGGATGAGCTTAGCGAATCTGAAGCAAGAAGGAAGCTTAGCGAGTTTATGGTTGATTTTTCAATTAGTAACTATCCGATCCCTCTCACCTATAAAGATGAAAACAATGTAGATGATTTAAATCTAATGAATGAGATATTTAAGTTTCAACTAATTGCCGAGTCAGAACTTCACACTAAAGTAAACGATATTTATAGAGATTGTTTAAAGCTCACACAAATTTCGGCAGACTATAAAATCATGTTATTCAGAACTGGGAAAGAGACGTTGGCGAAAAACCGTAAAAAAGCATTCGAGCGGTTACTAACAAATTCACTAAAAGAAGAAGACAATGCAGAGTGGCTGTTTATTGGTCTTCCGAGTTTTGTGGAATGGGAATTAAAATTTCGAGAACGAAAGAAACTTCCGGTAATTATATTTACTTTCAAAGGTCCAAAACCTGATGACGGTAAGGTCAAACTCGATAATAAAAGTGAAATGTGGAAATGGAATTAATGCCGGATGGATCAAAAAGAAATTGCAGTAGTTATAGCGAAAGCATTGATGAATACGAATTAGGTTTTTTCATCTGAGGAAAATTTCTTTTGAACTACTGGAGGAAGTTCCATCGGAAAACTGGAAGACTTAAAACGAGCACTTGAAGACGCAAAATAATGACTCCTCTTAATGATATTCTTTGAGGAAACAGGAAATGAACGATAAAGAAATGTTATCCGCTGCATTTCACGAAGCTGGGCATGCGATTGTTGCTCATAAGTTGGGCATTGAGATTCAAGATATTGAAATTCATTTCAGCGAAGAACGAAATCGATGGGAAGGAAGCTTTAGACCTGCGGATGATTGCGGAAATGACTTTCCTAGCCAAAACGAAGATATCACAATGAAACGGAATGGAGCAAAAGTGGCAGTTGCAGGGATGTTAGTTCAATCAAAACATAACGCAATGACTGAAACGAATCAGGACCTACGTTTCAGCTCCAATAATAAAATAGCTGATTGGTACTTATTCTTTCAGGATACGAAAAGAACAGACACTGACCCGGGTTCAATCTTTGTAACTTATGAGTTTGGTGACGCTTCATCAAGAACAATCGAAGTCGATGGTAGTCTATTTGGTAAGGCTGATCGTCTATCCCTGTTGCAATACCATGCATTTGAAAATGCTGAATCGGATACTGATTTTATCTTGGAAGTTATTGAAGAAATTGATGAATTTACAACGTGGAAACAGATTGAGAAATTAGCTTCGGCACTATGTGAAGTGAATGAAGATGGCGTTAGAAAGTTAGGAAAAGAGGATGTCTTGATAATTATTGCCGACGATGGTTCTTAACCTCGTGGTCCCCACTTACAGACCCCACCAGAAAAATCATAAACGCACTCCAGCCCATCGAGTGCTCTGGCGATTTCAGCAATCCGATTTAAAACCAGTTTCAGTTCATTCTCGTCGTTGATGTGATTGGGAGTCTTGCCTTGCCAGATGTTGTGACATCTCCGACAGACAAGAATGAGGATATCTTCATTATAAAATCCCATGTCATATCTCAGGTGGTGCGTGTCAATTCCCGGTCTTCCACATAGCTGGCAGAGTCCATCGTCTCTTTCATAAACGCGTTCGCGGACTCGCTGCCATTTGGTCGTATTATAAAGTGGATTCTCCTGCATACCTTATTTATGCAGTCGAGATCATTTTCTGTTTTCAATATCCAACTCTGAGCCAGTCGATTCTCTGTTCCGGCCCCCTGCCCTCGTGGCTAAGTAAATTCTCCAATCTGGCAGAAAGTTGTTCTGCCTCTTCCAGTGAGAAAGTCATGTCATTTGCAACTATTGGAATCCGGTTTTCGAAATCTGTCTGATCGTCTGAGTATATTTGGAGCAGATTGTTCTCGATCTCAGAATGGAATGTCCGGGCTTCATCAGGTGATAGAATCAGACGGTCACCATCGTTTGTCAGGATTTCAATCGTGCCATCTCTAAGATTTGTTGCTCGGCTGCTCATTGGCATTTTCCATTTTGCTCACCCATATGAATTCATCTAATTCAAACTTATTTAGAATCTTATTGATAGTACCTATAAAATCATTTTCTGTTGCCCGTGAATCAGAATTATAGTGATCATTAAAAGGTGTAATAGCGTAGCGAAGATATTTTGTGGCAATATTGCTGGACTCTAATCTTAGGTTTCTCGCAGCACTCTCATTTAGATCATTTCCCATAATGAGGATTTGATGTTTAATGTGTCTTTGAAAATCGTCAATTAGACGTTGAGCTTCCTGATGGTTTTTTTGAGCATTATCTGGATTAAAACAGACTCTTGAAGTAATGCTTTCAACCCCAAAGAAATGTTTTTTGTGTAGAGGATCTGCTGCCGCAACTTTCTCCTCGGCTTCGACTTTTGCTTGATACTTATCGGAATCCCAGTAATCATGTAGTTCTTGGATTTTCTTTTCTTCGGCTTCGTCTTCTTTGCGTTTGTTTAATTTTCCTTTATAACGGCTAACAAGAAATCCCCCGAGATTACCTTTGGTGACCTTTCCTTTCTTTCGGTTGCTTTCATGCCATTTTTTTGTGTCGATTAAGAATTCTTGAAAGCAGTCGAAACTCTCCATGAGTTCAACTGAGATTTCGATGGCTTTTTCGGCGTAAGATTGTGCCATCAGTCCCTGACAGAGTTTTCTCCATTGATCATAGTTGTCACCTTTAAATTCATACTTATTCGGATCTGCAGGATGTTTTGGCTGTTTCACCGCGATCTTTTCCCCTTTGGGAATTGGGCGAAATAATAAGAGATGTTCGTCGGTCAGGGATAAAAGCTGGACTCGCAGATGATTACCAACTATTTCCCTATTAATCAGCCCGACATGATCGAGATCATTGAGCACAGTCGCGATGGTCTTGCGATTGATTCCGTTTAGTAATGAGCTGAGCCCTGTCTCAGTGGTAAATACTGTTGACGATCTACCAGCAAGACTTATTAACTGTGAGTAAACGGCGGCATGGTTAAGACCGAACCGCTTGACGGACTTTTCGTATCTGATTTTTGCACCTCTTCGTGGCAGATAGAGCTTTACATACTGGAGCGTATCGTACCAATGGTCCCCATCTGGATCAGGAAGTAATCCAAACCAGTCAGTGTCTGGTGTTACCGGCGACCACTTTCCTTGTTTATTAATAATGACCATTGACCCCAATGTACTGAGCGTTTTTTCAACTGTTCTCGGCGACAGACCGGTTCCCTCAGCAATTTGTCTTTTTGAAACTGGCCTGCCAATTCGGTCGGAGTAGCCCAAAAAGCTGAACACAAGCCGTTCATGAAAGAGTGAACGGCATGGTCCTTTTTCAAGCTGGTCGCAGAATTTGCTCTTTTCGGAAATCCTCAGTAGTTTCAAGTATGCAATTTGTTTTAGTCTCTTCTCCATGTTTCCTTTCTAAAATGCAGTGATGTGCTTCATTTTATGTATGATTGGGTGATGCATTTTTTCCAAATAATGATGCATTTTTTCCTGAAAAAGTGATGCATATTTTCATGCAGATGATGACTTTTTTCCAAATCGTGATGCAAAATGTCACACATTAAGTAAGTATAAGTAACCTATAAGTAACAAAACCATATAAGAAACCTCGTAAGCGGTTGACGAGGTTTTCCGCCGTTGGCGGTGTTTTTTCTTTTGTCGCTACAGGCAAGTCACGTCAGTTACAGTAGTGTGACCTGTTCTGTGTTTCATGGTGTTGTGACTGTTCTGCCCTGTTGGGACGCGGTGTCCTGTGATAATTCTGTTTTGGTGCAGGATTGACGTACCTGAAATGGTGTATTTGGTCCTGTACTGGTCCTGCGTGACGGAGAGCGTATTGAGTCACTGTCCAAAACGCGGAGCAATGTCGCGGAAGAATTTGGTCGCACCATAATTCACTTGAATACACGCAGTGATCCAGATGAAATTGATGCACTGAAATAAAGAGGAGCTTGGTTTGACCCAAGTTCGTCTTACCACATGTCTCCAGCACAAATCGATTCAAAGCAAAAAAACGCTTTGCTTCCAGTGATTTCATTCTGTGAACAGTTTCCGTGTTATGAATTTCATAGAAAGCGGTTAGAAGTTCGTTATTAATCGAATCCCTGATGTTTTCAGGCTGTTCAGGAACTAAAACAACAAACCCCTTGATTACAATGATAAAGCCCCTGTGAAAAATGAATTCACAGAGGCTTTTGAAACTTTAAGTTTCTCATATACTTCTCGTTGCAACCCACACGCTACGAATAGCGGATACTGCCCGCGAAGCAGGCAGAAAAATATTTTGGTCCATAAATTACAAATGCGAATCAATGAGATTCTCAACTGATTCGTCAATCATCAAAGCAAAATCACCACCAGAAGCATCAAACGCATCACGAAAACCAAATCTGTCAAACCCGAAATACTGCTCAAGCAATATTTCAACATCAGTTGCCAGCTCGGCAGAGACTGATTTTGTATCTGGGATATCATCAGACATATCGCCATAAATATCAGGTCTGCCTTTATACTTTTTGGTTAAGGCTTCCAGTTCTTTTGATTTTTCGGCCCAAAAGTTTTGCATTGCCTTTGTTGTGATTTCTCTTTTAATTGTTTTTGTCATCTCAAATCCCCTTTGAGTTGAGAAAATTTTGGATCAATAATGAGCGTATTTCGGTCTTAAAAATTGCGGTTGGCTCATCAACCCCAGTCAACCAAGGTAAGCTGTCGTTTGGCTTGATTGCACTTGCACAATCATCACATAGATTGATTTGCCCTCTATGCATATCATCACCTATATTTTCGAATCCTTTGTGCAAGTCTGATTTACTGCACTCCACAATGACAGATACACGTTTGTTATATCTTTTGCACCCGCAACGATAGCAGATAGATTTATTATTACTCATCTCTCATAATCCCCTCATAAAAATTAAAGTATGATTGTCTGCCCCAAAAGCAGCAGGGCAACCTTATAACCAATTTGAGGAAGTGGTGCCCAGAATCATTTTTGACTTTTTGTGCTCAAAAGTTTCTTAGTTCCTCGACACATCTATTATCTGATCATTTACAATCTGCTTTATTTGCCAGACTAAATAAGCTTCCATGTCTTCATCAACTTCTAAAGCTGCATCCTCTGCGGCTTGATATAAACTGCGAGTGATTTTTTCATATATCTTTTTTTGCTTCTGCACCTTCAAACCCGAAAAATCTAATATTTGAACTAGAATAGCAGTTAATTTTTCTCTGTCTGTCATCATTCTTTCCCTTTCGTTGAACGAGACTACGTGTATGACATATCCAACGCAGGGAATCTACCGGATTTAAAGTTGAGGGACGACCGAACAAAATGTTGCTAACGTCCCTCACTCTTTGAGAGAGGTCAGGTGATAACCTCTCCAACTGCCCTCGATATAATCGCCGATACCTGATTTGTGAGTATAAAGCTTTCGGCGAATCACATTGTCGACGCGGTTGTTCACAATATATTCAGGATATTTCTTCTGCATTTCAGCAATTGTGATCCAAGCCCCCTTGGCATCAAGTATGCATTTAACTATTGCAGCCATTTCCTGATCGACACGGTAATTCACTCCATTCATCTGGATGATTTCTTTTTTGATATCGACTCTCGCGGGGATCTCCAGTCGTGGTTCCTCTGAATTCTGCAGCCAGTCATTCCAAGCTATGACTTCACTTTTGGGAATAACTGAATTCGATTCCAGATCGAGCCCAGCTTCGATCATTCGCCCCATTGCATCATTCCCAAAGAATTCGAACAATTCACTTTTGGACCAAAAGTCTGGCAGCCCGCCTTTGTGGCCGAAAGGTTTTACAAACTCTAACACTTTATTTTCTCTGTTCAGAACACGCTTGTTGGAAACAACATGCCCATCTAAATAACTGATGAACTGGGACGGTATGTTTAAGATATCCCGTATTAATTCGGCTACAGTTTCAATCGGTAGACCGGACAACTCGAACGACGATTCACTCGCACCATGAACAACTCTGATTGACATAACTTCCTCCTTTTAATCGATAAATATTGGAATACTGAAAGAAAAGAGAGCTTGGTTCCGGCCAAGCTCTCTTTACGACACACATCCAGCACGAATTCCTTCTGAGCATCAAAACGCTTTACCTACAGTGATTTCCTACTGTGAACATATTTTCGAACCCAAACTCTCAGATGGCTGTTATGAGTCTGTAATCAATAGTCTGCTTGATTTCGTCTGATAGTTGATGAAACAGGTCTGAGGCCTCCCCGAAGGAAACGGAATAGATATGAGCCCAGTCCATGAGCATCTCGATTACGTTGGATCTACCAATATCAATCGCATCTTCGACGTACTCAGAGAGTGCTTGAGTCAGTTGAAGACGTTTCCTTCCCCTTGAAACACACTCTGCCTCAACATCACTACCGATGTATCTGCGGTATAAATTTCGACATGCTATTGCTGTTGTAAATCCCCCGCCGCATGGATCAACTACAAGATCGCCGGGAGATGAAAAATTATGTATTAGTTTCACCGCCTCATCTAAAGGCTGTTGCCAATGATGCCACGCTTTCTCTTTCGATTGAACATGGCTGACATCATTGAAACGACCTTTCAGAGTCGTTGCTCCTTTAGAGTAGACAAGTATTGGTTTCCAGTTCGAAGTGACTTTGTAACTACCCAGTGATAGTAGTGTTGCATCTCCTTTGTAATGCGACGATATTTCCCAACGATATGTGAGGTGCTGTCCCAACTTCTCCATGACCTCGGGAAGGTGATATTGACCGCTGTAAGTAATAAAAATGCCTCCTTCCACGAGGACACGCTCAGCAAATTCAGCAAGACTTTCAATTTCAGGAAGAAACTCTTTTCCATATGGGATGTCAGTACATATTAGATTGACTGATTCTGGTTCAATTCCTGCAATTATCTCCAGATCCTGAAATCGTGTGTGATACAGACGAATATCATCTTCATTCACTGGTGCCACCGATTCAATTTTTTCCTTACGTTTCTTAGCATTCCGGTTTCTTCTTGCTCGACGATTAGCGGTTACCATGTCATAAGTTTTGCCAGTGCAGCTATCAGGTAAGTCCCCAATAATCAGTATTGCCTTCTCTGCTTCCCTGTCAGAGTTTGTGATGATTTGATTCCGCTTTTTATTTCGTAATTTGCCATCTTTTCCACGAAGCTTTTCGAACTTGTCAATTTGACCAGTTGCCTCCAGATGCTCGCGAACACTAGCGACGGTATTTTTTGATACCCCAACAAGATC
Organism: Gimesia chilikensis; assembly: GCF_008329715.1. Taxonomy (GTDB): domain Bacteria; phylum Planctomycetota; class Planctomycetia; order Planctomycetales; family Planctomycetaceae; genus Gimesia; species Gimesia chilikensis. Next base: position 332,333 of record NZ_VTSR01000007.1, read on the forward strand.
AGCTAAATTGTTGTTAGCGATCTGGGGATCTCGGAGCAGATATCCTTCGATAACCTTTCGTTTTTGGTTTTGGCTTAATTGGCGTCGATTGCAATTCAATGACAAAGCCAGTTCGTATTTTTCACTTTCGGAATCAAAATTACGCACTATCCGCGAACACTTAATCTTCAGTTCTTCACATGCACGTTGTCGATGAAAACCATCAACAGTTTCACCTGTCTGATCCACGATGATTGGATAGTTAAGGCCGTCGATCTCAATGGAATTTTTTAGTGTTTCGTACTCCTGCTCGTTCAGTGGAGGAAGAATTTGATATTTGGACTGCATTATGGCGGCCCCCCCTTTTCTCTCGATTAACTGGTGATTTTGTTGCCTCCCTCATCCTCCCCCTGATGTCTCTTTCCCTGTGAGGCAGCATTGTCTGAGAATGGGCTGAATGAATTGGTGCGATGAACTTCATCGCTACAGGACTATACAGACGAAAAAAATAATTGTTAAGCAATTATTTTGATCTCGCCAGAATATTGGTGGTGATAAGCTCCAGAAAAATAAGGCATTTAGATCATGCGAAAATATTTTGGGGCACTCATGAACGGCCTTAAAACCAGAATTAGGGCTGGCTGGCCCCAGATAAATCGATAGTAGGTCACTCGTAGGAAGTGTCAGATTTCGATTAATTATTTAATTGATTAAAAATGGTGGCTTTGTGGAAGGACTTGGTAACGATGATCGCTGCTATGCGTTGGTCACATTGACGGATTATGGTCCTAATCTCGATGGAGAGGCGGGAATGCACTTTTCGTTAAATTTATAAAACTCTTTTACAATGAAAAATTTCCGCTGTATAACAATTACATGACATCGAACTGATGATCTTTTCTGCTCTCAGAGCAGTGGTTTGCAATGGATATCGAGAATGGGAGCCGTTGTTTTTCAACGAGCTCCCCTGCCTCAGTTAGAAGTTTTGGACACAAAAAAAATTGCCCGAAACTCCCGGCTGACTAAAATGAAGCTTGAGCATCGTTAAAAATGCTCTTTCTGTTCCTTATAGAACAGTGGGTTGCAATTCCTTTTATCCCCGAGCGATTAACTGCGTAAAAGGTACGCACACGCTCCAGTCTCAAGTCTCATTAAAAAGGAAATGCACCAATGAGAGGAGCAAATATTCCAGAGGAAGCACGTCGTAACACTATTCGCACCTACTCCGAACTGCACCGAAAGTTTGATTTGTTTTTGAGCGGTCAAACCGGAAGCAGTCTACTCATTATTGCCCGTTCTGGCGTAGGCAAAAGTCACTATCTCAAGCAAAATGCAAACTGGCGGATTACACATTATCTGGAGGGCAATGCAAAGCCCCTAGATTCATATATTGAGCTCTATCAACACAGGCATAAGCTGATAATTCTTGATGACGCCGAATCACTATGGGCATCAAAAAATGGGCGTATTGTACTGAGGGAATTAACCGAAACCACTTTCCCCAAAACGATGTCATGGTCGAGTACAGTAAAGGATCTGGAAGCGACTTTAACGCCAAAAAAATATAAGACAAATAGTAAGGTATGTATCATCTGCAATTCATTTCGGTTCGGGCATTCAGATGAGACTGCTGCAATCATAGATCGATGTCAATGCTATTGTTTTGATCCAACCAATGAAGAAGTTGCGAGATATGTAGCTGAGTGGTTCTGGGATCAGATTGTTTTTGATTATGCCACATCTAATTTGCATGTAATCGACAATCTCTCCGCTCGTATGTTTGTCAGGGCGTGGGAGCGAAGGATAAAGCAGGATGAAAACTGGAGAAATGAGTTCCCTTTGCTATCAGGCGTCGATGCCATTGTGCAGCGGGTTTGCAAAGATCAAAATCTGACGACTGCCGTAGAAAGAGTAAATGAGTATCAGCGTATAGCAAAGCTCAACGAACTTCCTGCCAGTAGGGCGACTTTTATGAGGCACCAAAAGGAATTGAGAGAACGTGGAATGCTATCTTCCTGCCCTTCAGAATTAAGCCTTTCGGTCAAAGGTCGCCCCCCTGCCATCCCGATGGGGGTGGATGCTATTCTGGCGGAAATCGAAGCAGCCGAGTTGGAGCAAAAGTATTTTGGACAACTTCCTTTTCGTGAGACTTGAGACCTTACGATCCACCGAAGTAATCGTGGACTGTGTACTCTAAATCATTCTTGTCCCCGGAATACCGGATTTATGATCCAGAAATGATAAACGAAACCAGTGCACTGAGAACTGATTAATTTTATGAATATTGGTCATCAAAAATGATAGCCCAGATGAATCATTTCATCTGGGCTATTTATTTGCTTGGAACAAAAGAACAGTGTGGTTAAAATACTGTATCGTTCACGTTTCACAATCGAAAAACGAAAGGGCTTTAGATGTTAGAGCAGTTTGAGCTTGGGGGTTTACCGGCAGAAATCAGTTACTTATACAGAGTTGCTGAGAGTAAGGGAAATCATCCCTTTAGAAATATGGTAATAGATATTGAGCCTGTAAATTCACCCTCAACAGGCACACTGTCCGCTTTCCTGTTCGCGTCTGAGGATGAGGGTAAGCAATGGCTTGCCGATCATCCGCAATATTCAAAGCATCAGATTGAAACAACTTCAACGGATGTGTTTCAGATGGAGTTGGAAGACTTGAAAACAGACAGAAATATTGAGATTGAAAGTTTAACTTTGTGGCTCAAAGATCCTGAAAATGAATGGCATGAAGTAACCAAACCGCTGACAGATTTTTATGAGGCAGACGAAATGACAGAAAAAGAACAGTTGAAATCTAGTATGCTTGATGAGGTTCGTGATGAGTATACAGCATACATTGAGGGGCATGATTTGGAAGACGATGAACGGGCTTTGTCTGTTTGCATCCTCCAGATGGAGGACGATCTCAAAGAGTCACTGCAGAAGCATTATGCTAGTGAATTGGTCACTGAGTTACTGACTGAAATCAAAGCAGGGAAATATGACAGATACGTTTGATATTATCCGCCCAAGAATCAAAAGCCCTGATGATTCATTTCATCAGGGCTTTTTTAACAGATCACAAACAACATTGAACAGATTAGATATTCTC